>JBCCSG010000076.1:0-24200 GCA_039200565.1 Cyanobacteria bacterium P01_D01_bin.50
GGAGTTAGGAGTTAGGAGTTAGGAGTTAGGAGTTAGGAGTTAGGAGTTAGGAGTTAGGAGTTAGGAGTTAGGAGTTAGGAGTTAGGAGTTAGGAGTTAGGAGTTAAAAATAATTTATTCTCCCCCCTCTTCCCCCTCTTCCCCACGCCACCCTTCGGGTATCTCCCTCCGGGAGACGCTTCGCATTACTAAAGCCGAGTCGTGCCGCGCTGAACACGAAGTGACTCGTCAGAGTAACAGCTGCTTCGAGTGGGGGAGACCCCCTTGCACCGCGCTGCTTCACTTGCTACAACGCTGCGTGTTCCTCCGTGCACGCCGCAGTGGCTCCTCTTCCCCCTCTTCTTACACAAAAAAACCCCGCGAATAAATCCGGGGATAAAATGATTATTTCTAAATTACAAATTACTTTAATAAGCGTCTTGCAATTCATAAAAGTCTGGCGATACGTAATCTTTACGCAAGGGATAGCCCACCCAATCTTCTGGCATTAAAATTCGCTTCAAATTTGGATGTCCTTCATAAATAATCCCGTACATATCGTAAGATTCGCGCTCTTGCCAATCTGCTGTTTTCCAAATCCAATACACTGAAGGTACTGTAGGATTCTCGCGAGGCAAGAAAACTTTTACACGCACTTCTTCCGGTCTATCAGCATTATCACTGACTTTAACCAAGTGATACATACTTACTAACTGGTCCCCAGGTCCTAAATCAATGCCGCATTGGCACTGGAGATAGTTAAATCCATAAGCATATAAAGCAGTACAAATTGGTAAAAGAAAATCCGCTTCTACCTTAATTATTTCGACTTCGCTATGATCTGCTTCTAAAGCTTCATGAGCAAAGTCGTTTTCAGTTAACCATTTGGAGACTTTACCCGCTTCTACGGGGGCAAGTTCATCTGCTGGTACTGCTTTTGATTCTTCTTCAGCCACGTTATACCTCCTCTTGCTCTTTAGCAGTCAATAAAGCAGGTGGTACAGGCATACCAATGCTTTCGGTTAATTCCTTCGGCGGAGTTACACGAGTTTGGGAGCGCAAATATTCACCAGTATGAATTTGTTCTACTGGCTTCATGCTGTGAGCGGTGCTGTAGTAGCGATGGGTTTGCTTAATCAAACCTCGCTCTTGCATAGAATCATCAGCAATCTTTTTCCGCAGTTTGATAATCGCGTCAATAATCGCTTCTGGACGTGGAGGGCAACCGGGTAAATAAACATCTACCGGAATCAGTTTATCAACTCCCCGTACTGCCGTAGGAGAATCTACGCTGAACATACCGCCGGTAATCGTGCAAGCACCCATAGCAATTACATACTTGGGGTCTGGCATTTGTTCGTAAAGACGCACCAATTGAGGTGCCATTTTCATCGTGATAGTTCCGGCTGTAATGATTAAATCGGCTTGACGGGGGCTAGAACGAGGAATTAATCCAAAACGGTCAAAATCGAATCGAGAACCAATTAAAGCCGCAAATTCAATAAAGCAGCAAGCAGTACCAAATAACAGAGGCCACAAACTAGAAAGCCGCGCCCAATTGTAGAGGTCATCAACAGTAGTTAAAATGACATTTTCCGATAATTCTTGAGTCACGCTGGGACGCTGTACCGGATTGAGAATAGATTCTGGCTGAAGTTGTCCCATGCCTTTTGTATTATTTAAGACCATTCTAAAGCTCCTTTACGCCATGCATACACTAAGGCAACTACAAGAATTGCGATAAAAACAAGCGCTTCAATAAACGCAAGCAAACCGAGACGATGGAAAGCAACTGCCCAAGGATATAAGAACACGGTCTCAACATCAAAGACCACGAACACCAGTGCAAACATATAGTAGCGGATATTGAACTGAATCCAGGCTCCACCAATGGGTTCCATACCAGATTCATAAGTGGTGCGCCGTTCGGGGTTGCGACTGCTAGGTCGCAAAAGTTTGGAAGCTGATAAAGCTAGTGCAGGCACCAAGCTGCACACTATCAAAAAGCCTAGAAGGTATTCGTAACCGCTAAGAACAAACACAATAAATATAAATCCGTTATTGACGCGATCGACTTTGTAAATTTTCTTTTACACTTTTACATTACATTATATCCGTTTGGTCGTTCTGAAACTTGAGAAACAGACCCCCCAGACGATTTGGTTAGTTTTCATTTTTCATAAAAATATCTAACAATTATGTCATAATTTGTAACGTATATTTAAGCTTTGTCTTATTTAGCATCGTCAAGGTTTTCCATGAGAATTCTTTTCTCCTAAAAAATTCTCATGGGTGCCCGTCACCGATCCACCTTTCAAAACGTGGGCTTGGGAAACGGGTTGTAAATCTTAAAAAACTGGGTTTCTACGCTCTAGGAGTTGTATGAGCGAACAAGTTCTTGAAAACACTGAATTAGACCGTTATGAATGTCGTGCCTGCGGTTATGTCTACGAACCGGAAAAAGGTGATGACAGCCATAACATTCCCTCTGGTATGGCTTTTGCCGAATTGCCTATAAATTGGCGCTGTCCTGTTTGTACGGCCAAAAAGAAAGCTTTTGAAAACATTGGTCCTGCTGGGACTGCTTCCGGTTTTTCGGAAAATCTCGATTATGGATTTGGCGTTAATAAAATGACACCAGGTCAGAAAAATATCTTGATTTTTGGTGCTCTGGCTATTGCTTTCTTGTTTTTCATAAGTCTTTATGGCTTAAAATAAGTGGCTACTTGTCTTGAAAAGTTGCTTATGGGGAGTCACTCCGTTGCGGAGGTTCCCGAGCCAGTGCGGTCTTGGGGTCTCCCCAAGTGGAGCAACTGGCGTTCCGTTGTAGGAAGTGGCGTGGAAACCCCCAAGACCGCACTTTTCGCTTGTAAAGGTGGGCACATAACCCACCTAGAGCCACCATTTACTTTCAATACACAAGTTAAGAAAATTAAGAAAAGTTAGTTAACTGATAGAAATGTTATCAATTATGAGAATTTACCAACGAATATTGGTCTTGTTGGTAGTTGTTGTGATGTGTGTGGGTTGCAGCAGCGTTCCTTCCATGAGTTACAATCCTTGGGAAGTAATTTCCTTACCTACGGATGCCAAGCTGTTTGATATTGCTTTTACTTCGGATCCTAACCATGGTTTTATCGTTGGTGGTAAAGCTACCCTTTTGGAAACCAAAGATGCTGGTGAAACATGGAAACCTGTAGCGTTGGAACTAGATGAGGAAAATTACCGTTTTAATGCGATTGATTTTGCTGGGAGTGAAGGATGGATCGCAGCAGAGCCTTCTGTATTGCTACACACTGACGATGAAGGTAAAACTTGGAGTAGCATTGCTTTAAGTGATAAATTACCCGGTAATCCCGTCAGTATTGTGGCTTTAGACGAAAATGCAGCGGAAATGGCTACTGACGTTGGAGCAATATATCAAACTACAGATGGCGGTCAAAATTGGAAAGCCCAAGTAGCAGAAGCTGTAGGGGTTGTACGTAATATTGAACGTTCCGAAGATGGTAGATATATTGCTGTTTCTGCCAAAGGTAACTTTTATTCCACTTGGGAACCAGGACAAAATGCTTGGGTTCAGCACAACCGTAATAGTTCTCGCAAAGTAGAAAACATGGGTTTTGCTCAAAATGGGCAGATTTGGATGTTAGCGCGAGGCGGGCAGGTACAATTTAGCGAACCTAACAATTTGGAAGAATGGCAAGATGCTCAATATCCAGAACTTTCAACAAGTTGGGGGTTACTCGATTTAGCTTATCGTACTCCCTCGGAACTGTGGGTCAGTGGAGGTAGCGCTAACTTACTTCGCAGCACAGACGGAGGTCAAACTTGGGAAAAAGATCGGGATGTAGAAAATACTGCAACAAATTTTTACAAACTCGTTTTCTTATCTCCCGAGAAAGGATTTATCATCGGAGACCGTGGCTTTTTATTGAAATATCAGCCTAACATAGCCCCGTCATCCGAAGCTTAAAATAGTTCTGGATGTCAATTGCGTGTAAATTTTTATCTTCAAATTATGAGAAAATGTTGCAAGTTGTAACTATTTCTTAACTTTGTAGGATAATAAACACATTAGTTATATTTTGATAGGTCTGCGAACAAATGAGTGGAACTACTGGAGAACGTCCTTTTGGGGACATTATTACTAGCATTCGTTACTGGGTAATTCACAGCATCACCATTCCAGCATTGTTTATTGCTGGTTGGTTGTTTGTAAGCACCGGATTGGCATACGATGCATTTGGTACTCCTCGCCCGGATACCTATTTCACAGAAGAAAGACAAGAAGTGCCACTTGTAAACAATCGTTTTGAAGCAAAAAATCAAGTTGACGAATTTATCGGAAAGTAATTTTTAATTATGACAAGTTCAGATAACATCAACCAACCAGTACAATATCCAATTTTTACCGTTAGATGGCTAGCGGTTCACACTTTAGCCGTGCCAACCGTGTTCTTTTTAGGCGCGATCGCAGCAATGCAATTTATCCAACGTTAGGAGTTTTTCATGGATAGAAATACTAATCCCAATAGTGTCCCAGTAGAGTTAAACCGCACATCCCTTTTTCTTGGACTTTTACTAGTATTTGTTTTAGGGATTCTGTTTTCCAGCTACTTCTTTAACTAATTTACGGCGGTTGGAATTAATCTATTAATTGAATCATTGTTTATTCTTTCTGAGTAAACTTTACGACTAAGGAGGCAAAGAGGGTTAATATTATGTCTGGAAATGGAAGAATTCCCTTGTGGATTGTTGCTACAGTAGCGGGATTAGGTGTAATTACAGTTTTAGGTATTTTCTTTTACGGTGCCTACGCTGGACTCGGTTCTTCTATTTAACAAAAATTTTGAATTATTTAGAAGAAAGTCCGATTTTTCTAGTATTTGATTAGAAATTAGTATTTAAAAACCGCCTATCTCTTGTAGATGGGCGGTTTTAGTTAACTAGAAGTTATATCAAATTTTTTCAACCCATGTTCGTCAAGCGTTTCCTCAAGGGAACTCCTAAGTAACAAATTTTCAAACTTTTATATAGTCAAACTTTCAACCAAAATCGAAAAATGTGTTAGTTTCATTTGTTGGGAGGGAAATTTAATACCTTTGGCTTTTGACTTTTGACTTCCCCTCCAGGAGCAATCACATCTGTTTCAAAATATTTTTCACTTATTACCTAGGTAATTTTTTTATTACAGTTATTCGTATTCTAATTTTGGTCCAGTATGGGTTTCGAGCAGTCTTTATCAAAAAACTGGGTTTGTGAGTGTAAAGTGTATTCAAAATAAACAGGCAGGATACCCGTACCACAAAAGTTTCTTATACTTAACACTTAAGTGGTGTTGTTTCCTGCCTGTTTATCTACTTAAGCTCAAACTTAACCAATATCATCGCCTTCCATATACAACAACATAAATGCCATTGCTACAGCGGGAAAAACAAGACCAGTTAGAGGAACGAGAACAGATGGCAGAAAAGAAGCAGCCATAGTTAAATCTCCTGTTAAATCGCATTACAATTCAAGACGAGCTTACTGCAAATCGCCTGGTATTAAGGCAAAATTGTACATATTTTTAACACAAGGTTTTTCTAGAAAACTTCACATGCCCAAGATTGCATCTAATTGAATATTGGGTAAATCCGGAGGTATTACAGTACGTTGAATAGTAAATTTATGACTCTCAATAAGGCTACTTGTGTTTATCGCAATTGCTTCCAAGCGAATTTCTAAGCAACCAAAAGGAATATCCAGTTTAGTTGTTACTTCCAATTCTCCATTGTTGTTAGGCGTTAAATTGGTTAATAAATGTGAAGTATAAAGTAAATTTCTTGTCTGGCAATCTTCCAGCCATAATTTTACTGCGAGATGAGAGTTCCCTTGCGGTAGACGCACGCGCACATTAATCGATTTACCCGCCAGGAGTTCGCCCTGTGATATGTACAGTTGAGGAGTCGGCAACTGTTCCATCTCTTGGTTACTTATAGCAAGTTCTACGGTTGGTGAATTGTTTATCTTGTCATCTATCAGTTTATCTTGTTCGGAATTTTCGGTTTCTAATATATTATCCGCAACAATATCTGTATCATCTACTACGATTTCCTGAGCTATTTGAGTTGATGGTGCTGTTCTTTGATTAATTTTCCATTCCGAAGAAGTGGAAATAGAAAAATAAGGAGATGGTGTTGCTTGTATATTTCTGTTGGAAGAAACTCTTGTTGGTACATCTTGCAATTTCTCCCAATCTAAGGTTTGCAAGTTATCATCAGTCTCAATATTTGGAGTCGGCGTTATCTGCTGGTGAGGTATTTCTTGATTGTTAGCCCCAATATTGTAGTCTTCGTACTCCACATCAATTGGTTCGGCTAAAGAATGTCCTTGAGAAAGCATCCACTTCTTGATTAAGGGAGAAGTATTGATACTTTTCGTTGCAATAAACTCAGAACTACGGAGTGTTACTGGTTCTTCAAGCTCAAAATAATTATCGTCTTTTTCTCGATCAACTACCAATTCAGCTTGAGAAGTATTTTCAGATGCGGCTGATTTTTTAACTGTACTTTGATTATCCGCAACACTTACGTATGTAGATTCCTCAACTTCATAAACATCGACCTCATCTTCTACATTAGAACTTGGTAAAGCTTTTACTTTACGTAAGTAAGGAAAACTAGTACCTGTAAGAGTTGAATATTTTAAAGTTTCGATATGTCCGTTATTGATATATTCATCAATTTTCTCTTGATAACCAGGAACATTTGGTAATTTAGGCGAATGCGTCGTCACCCTTCTATGAAGTCTTCGAGGATCTATACGGGGTGGTAGAGATTTTTTTGTTGATGGTACTCCTATTACAGGTTGCTGTGGTTTTGCTGTTTTGACCAAATTGAAAAGTTCTAAATCCACAGATGCAGTCGTATCTATTATCTGAGTAGCATTATCTCGTGCAGATAATTCGCCTGTGGTATACGCAAAGCTATCTAACTCACCTCTAGGATTTTCTTCGGTAATTGCCAGTAATTCTGTTATCTGTGCCGTAATTATAAAAGACTGACTAGCTAGTAATTCTATAACACCGTTACCCGAAACAGCCCCGTATACTTTAATCTCTCCAAGAATTAGCTTAGAAGAACAACAGCAGGGAATATCAATTGATTGATCGATCGCAAATGGTAGCGAGCCATTGGAATTGAGTTGACGAACCGATTGCAATAACTCAGAATTCTGAGGTGAACGTAGTTCTATTTGTATTTCGGTGCCAAAAATTTGTTTTATGTGCTCGTTTGTTTTTTCTTTGAATTGGACAAGTGCATTAAGAGTAATGCTTTCTCCCCAACCTGCGATGTAGTTTACTTTATCTAGAGTTAGGAGTAACGGTAAAGGTGGTGATGCAATTGGGGTATCTTCAACAGTTTCATTGGGAAGTAAAGATTCTGAAGACGGTAAAGCTAACTCCATTAAGTTTTGTAAAATCTGTTCTGCTGTATCTCCTTTTACTCTTACTGGGCTAGCAGCTTGTTCAATTATTGAGAAATTTTCTTTTTGAGTAGGTTTTTCGCTAGCGGCTTTATTTTCTATAGCTCTAGATTTTTCTAATGATTTTTGAGTAGGTTTTTCGCTAGCGGCTTTATTTTCTATAGATATAGACTTTTCTGGCGGTTGTTGTTCTAATGTTCGACTAGCAGCTTTTTCTGGTGTTGCTTTTACTGAATTTTGTTGTTTTTGAGTATGTTTTTCCCTAGCGTCTTGATGTTCTGCAATTAATAATTTCTGAGTAGATTTTTTAACCGGTTTCTTATTTACGTTTTTTTTCCGATCGGTTTTCTTAGCTTGAAGTGATTCTCGTAGTTTTTGAGCGGGTTTTTCACTAACAACTTTATGCAAATTAGTTTTAAGCCCAGACTTGGGAGGAGGTGAAATTAGTTTACCCGCAGTAGTATTGCGAATTTTTTTCTTAGCAGATTCTAAAGAAGTAGAAGAAATTAATTGAGTATCATTTGTTTTCAAATCCTTAGAAGAAGATGAATAAACCCTAGATTGAACATTTTTTATATTTGGCTTTGCTTGATTTGTCTCTATCTTCTTGGGATTAATTTGATACTGCTTATCCAAATTTTGAGAAGAACTTGTTTTTAAAACTGTCTTTTCCTCGTGCCGAGAAGTTATGACCTCCAGACTAACAGTAAATTGCCAAGATGCACCAAGAAGATCTGACATTAAATCGCCAGAACATTGTAACTCCCAAATTCCCGATTTGAGATAGGTAAAAGGAATTATAGCCGTTAAACCTTCTGAATTGCTCCGCCGCCTTCGTTTTTGAATACGTCGTCTTGGTGGGATTTCATTTGGCGAAGAGTGAGTTACCCGCACTTCCACATCAGTATTGATACGGTTAGAGCGAGCAACTACTCGATACCGACCTTCCGTAACTTCCACTCTTGGCTTATCCAGAGGATGCCAAGTACGTTCGCCTTCTTTCTGTATCAGAAATTGCCACTGTTCCATTGTGAGTGATGCCCAAAACTGATAGCAGCCCTAGTTTTATTTGCATTACTTTGCTTGCAAGTTTACCCTGCTCTACTTGTAATTGCATCACATAAATTGTTGTTTTGATTAAAACACAATTTTATGCTGGCTTTAAATGTAATTAGATTAACATTATAGTAGGCTTTTTTCTTTCTATCTAAGTGCTGAATTGCTTTTGCGGCAGTTTACATGGAAACATATGACTAGCATGGGAATAACTCCAACGCCGTTGAGGGAACCTTAAAAAAACCTTTTCTTTAAGGTTTGTTTTCTACTAAGTCTCAATATAATTAAAAGCCTCTCTCCGGACAAAGAAGGAGAGAGGTTAGGAATTGACTGCATTTAACTGGAAAAAACTATATATCAAACACCATAGCGATGTTGATAATAAGCCAGAATTTGCTTTACCCATTCTTTGGTTTGTAAACTAGAGTTTTTTGCATAATCAATCCATAAACCATCGACTTGACTTTGATTGTAATCAAACTCTTGAGAAGTTTGGGGAATTAATCGGGCTTCTATTCCCGTAACATTTCCTAAATGAGCGGCAATCTCGCGGTAAACTGCCAAAGATAAACCGGCAAATACAATCTTTTCCCCTGTTTCCATATTTTAAGAAGCTCCGATAGATACAGATTTTGGTGGCGATGGTAATGTCGAAACAGAATTATCTGTAGAAGCGGTAGCTGGTTGGTTTGCTCCCATAGGGGCTTCTCCAACCATCCTGGCTACTTCAATACCATATTGTTCCAGAATAACAACTGGTTCGGAACCTTCATTCATTTCAATTCTTTTTACGAGCAATCCGCTTGCTAATCTTTGTCCTGCTTGAACATACCGACTAGTAGGTTCGCTGGGTACTTTTATAATGGCTTGGGGTTGACTCCCAACTTGAATCACCCCTGAAACTAAAACAGCTTGAGCTAACTTTGGTTCTGGTGGTGGTGGTAATACCGATGCAAGATCGGGTTGTGGTATTACTCCAGGCATGACTTTCGGCACAACGGGAGTCGGAGCCGCGCTGCCACCGTTAGAGTCAGCTTGCTCCGGAGTTTGCTTTGGTATTTGTCTATTACTCACTCTACTAGAGTTAGAATTTTTATTCACGTTTCTTTGTGGCCTGGGTGCGGTGGTAGCAGGAAGAACCCCACTTCTCTTTGGTCGCCTTGCTGATACGTTTCTCCTACTAGATGAGCGTAAAGCTGGCAAAGGCGGAACGGGAACAGGTTTTTTACTTCTTTTAGTATTTTGATTAATTCCGGTACTTTCCCTGTTTTGATTAGTAGCGGGAATTATAGGAGATACAATTTCGTCAAATGGGTCGGCACGCCCTTTTGATACTATGCCTAACCTTTCTGTAGTATTAATCGGTTGAATTAAGGTCGAGGGAGCCTGAGCAACAGTCTTATTTGTTTTCTCCGGCACCACCGGGTCTTCAAAAGGTTTATTTTTATCCCCTTGCTTATTTGCTGTCGTTGTATTGCTGGGAGTAGGTTCCACAGTCTGTTGTTCCTCTTCACTAGAACATCCAGCGATCGCTAAAGCCAAAATAGATGCAATTGTGATTGTTAAATATCTACCCATTAGCCATTCTCAAGAGAAGACAGGAAAATTTCTCATTCGGTGAAATCAACTTGTATCAAAAGTGAAATCTGATACAGTTATAACCTAATTTTTTTTAAGTCAAGGATTGTTTTATATGATACTTGTGCTTTTGATAAAAGAGATTTTAAAAGCTATAGGGTTTGTTAATCCTCTGCTGTAACCATCAGATGCTTGAGGGAATTAAGCCCTTTCTTGACTCTACGAGAAACAGTTACTACGCTAATACCAAGCTTTTCAGCTACTTGTTTTTGAGTTAGATCCTGTAAAAATACAAATTCCAAGACTTGGCGGGTGCGATTTTCTAACTGAAGCAATGCTTGTTGTAAGCGTAATTGGTCTTCTTGTGCAAGTTGAAAACTGCGATAATTATGGTCGGGAACTAATTCTGCTAAACTTGCCGAACCTTCGTCTCCATCGTATACAGGCACATCTAAACTTAAAGGAGCACGATTTACCCAAGCTAGTTTAATTTCTTGCCATTCCTCAACAGAAATAGACAATGCTGCGGCAACTTCGGAGTCAGTCGGTTGACGATTATACTTTTCCCGTAATGAACGAGAAATTCCTATCGCCTGCTGTTGCAGCGCTAACCAACGACGGGGAATTCTGACAGTCACACCTTTATCCCGGAGGTAATGCTGAATTTCACCGCGAATATAAGGAATCGCAAAAGAACTAAAGGCATGACCTTTGGAAATATCAAATCTTTCGATAGCACGAATTAACCCCAAACAGCCTACTTGAAGTAAGTCATCGTAACTTTCTTGGCATTGATTTATCCAGTAGTAAGCCTCTTTTCTCACAAGTCCAAAATTTAGTTTTACCAGTTGATTGCGAACATCGGCTGACTGATATTGCTGATATTCCCGCAATAACTGCCAAATTTCATGCTTAAGTTCTTTAGTGAGTAAAGTAGTAGGCATAGCACCTTGATGAATGATGAAACAAGTAGTCAAAGAATCAAAACGGCTAACATGTCTAGCGATGCATTTATCTAAGTACTTATACGTAAAAATAGCCAAGTTAATTCTGACGGGCACCCTGCCAAATTTTTTTAGAAGAAAAAATTTGGCAGGGAACCCTCGACCTTATCGAATATTGATAAGGAGCAGTTATGGGATTATTTTTCAGGACGGTTGATTATTAAACGCGGTTTGATTCCAGGAATAACGTACTTACGAAGTAGTGCAGCCCGACACAACAGCTAATTTCTTTCCTGTATCAAAAAAGGTCTGATTTTGGGAAAAACCCAATAAATACTCATGTCTGGTGGTTTTACAAATATTGTGAGTAAAACCGAGATGGATGGAGTTCTGATCAAATCTCAGTGATACCGACTCACGAACATTTTATGACAATCGACAGTGCCCTCCGTAACCGGAAAAACTCTCATGACTCTTCGATACATTTTTTTGCAAAACATACATTAATAGCGGATCAAAAATTCAATTTTCTTGAAAAGTATTAGCGTATGAGAAAAACGATTTTTTAGCTTCGTTTATCTTGTAGCTTAATAGCCTACATATAAAAAAATATACAAAATAGTGGGTAATATGTAACCGAATTATTACGTAATTTAGTTTTTTTGAATTTTGGTTCAGTTATAAGTAAAAAGATATGGCAAAACAATTAAGTAGCCCAGTAACTCGGCTTTTTCAGAGAAAATACTTACTACAAAAAAATTAAATAAAATTAGCAGAATAAAAGCAGAACACAAAAATTCTTATCTTCAAAGATATTGGGACCTAAGCCGCTTTGATTAAATCCTTTATTTAAGTAAGTCGGCAGAAATAAAAAGAACTACATAAGCTGCTACGCATAAAAGTAGTATATTTAAAAATATTATTTAAAAGCTAAAAATCTTATCCCTTTTGCCTTCTGCCTTTTGCCTCTTGCCAAGAGTATTGTGCATTAAAAATGCACAACAGCTTAACACAATATAAATTACTCCTATCCTGCTTATCAGATTACCGAAAATTTGTAGGTTAGGGAGCATAGAATTGCCACACGAAACAAGCAAGCACGCCCTGTTTCTTGTAGCGTTTGAGGAACACTTCGCGAACACCTCTCCTTGTGTGCCAGAGCCGCAGCAAAGCTGAACAACACAACCCAAAATGTTGCGTAGGAATCATATTGCTTCGCGCAAGCAATATCCTGATGGAAGTAGCTTTAAACCCTTATCCCGATTGTCCACAGCAAAGCTATTTTATACGACATTACAATCTTCAATGCCGACCTACTTATATTGGTGATGATGACAATAATCTGTGTTTTAACTTTCGATAAATTTTTCTCAATGAAAAAAGGGCTTGTAGCCCTTTAAATTAATTAAATAAATCAGCAGATAGTATCATTTGAATTTAATGAATTGATACGGCAGATTTTTTCAAAAAGCTATGATAATGATTCAACGCGAGCGTAAAATAAACCGCGAATTTTTACTTCCAGAGGTTCACCAGCACCTAAGTCAGTATCTGAAGGCTGTTCGCTGACAAAAGTACCAGCAATCTCGCCAGTTTCACTATCAACCTTCGCAACATTCAAAGAAATATGACCTTCACCACTTTCAACACGCTTGACATTAGCACGTCTAAGTTCCTCACTGTCAGCTTGGGAAGGTAGTGCAACTGCATTATCATAACCACTAGCAACGCCACGACCTTTAGGATCCAAGAAAGTTGCACCACGATAAGAAGGGACTTTAAAATCTCCTTCAAAATCGGTTGAGGTATTAATGCTAATTAAATCGGGTTGTGTTTGAGCAACCAAATTTTTCACTGTAAATAAGAAAGGAACTTGTTCTCCACCGGGAAGTTGAACGCTAATGGCTTGGAAATCAAAACCATCTTTTTCCTCAAAAGTTAGACTACCATCTTCGTTGATTTTCAAATCGCCTTGAATTTGGTCGAGAGATGAAGTTTTACGAGTCAATATCTTCGCTCCAACAAATTCAGCTTCTTGTCTTTTGTTTAGAGGTTCTTCTTTAACAAAGAAAGCGGTAGGTTGCATGCAAAGTTCTTTGATCGTGTATGACTGGCTCCCATCGATAGCAATAGAACCACGGCTTGTCTCTGATAGTAAAGGACATTTATTAGCTAAACCAGTACCTCTAATCTGTTCGTAGGTAAGTAATTCTCTACTATCACCGCTAGCCATCATATCTGGGGCTTCGCTGCAAGCTGTTAATAAGCCCAACATTACTGCCATTAATCCAACTATTAGAGCGCGATACCTCATGATTAACCTCAATGTCAAAAATTAATATTTTCAGTTATTAAACCAAAAAAACGATTACTTAGTTAAACGTTTTCGATCTTTAAGCCCAGAGTTTTGACTCGAGCTTATATGCATTGCCACTTAATAGTCTCTCAAATTATTGGCTTTTATTTTTCACTATATTTCTAAACAAGCAAGCGCTAAATTAAAATGGAAAGTTTTTTCCGACGCTGACCTTTTCAAGTGAAAATTTCCATGAAAAATACTACACAATTACACGACCGCAATTGCTTTTTAGACTATAATCTGACCAACTAACTTTTATATAACATCCCAACTACCTTCTTGGTAAGATGCTTATCATTGACTTTGGAAGTAAGAAAGGTGGTTTTATCTGACGGGCACCTATATAAATTTTTTTTAGAAGAAAAAAATTTCTATGGGAACCGTTGACCGGCATTAGTCAGTGGCACTCAAGAGTCAATACAAAATCGATATTTTTTATAGTTATGTTATTACGAAACTTTTTATCACTCTCCTTAAAAAACGAACAGCATGAAATTTTGTATTGAGTTAGTCTCATTCTCCTACAATGAGCGTACATTCAGAAAATTTCATATACAAGATTATATCCTTCTTGAAGTTTTATATTACTATTTTTCAATCCGAAGATAAATAGCCCTGCTTGTCCGCTTTATCTGATAATTCGCACTCAATTGCGCCTCAATTATGTACCTGTATTTTGCTATTGATTATTTACACACTTCTTCATATTTCTACATGATTCTTCAAATAATTGATTGTATTAATTCAGCTTTAATGTATGCGTTGACAAAATAACGGTTATATATTAATAGAAATCACAAACAAAAGAAGAGAGTTTGAGCGGAAGATAGAAGTTGGTAACAAGTCCGAAAAACTTTAGTTGCGCTTGTTTAAAATGCCTCCTTAGTCCCTCCGGGACAACCTTCGCTACACAGACGCTGCGCAAACAGTAAAAAAACCACCGCCGTTTTGAGATGCGCAGCGCAAGGGAATTTTTATGTGCTTATTTCATTAATGCAAAGCATGGGAGATACTCAAGTTTTTAAAGGTGAGTTCTTCTTCCCTGTTCCAACATATAACTTCCTTCATGAATTGATGATTTCCGGTAACATGACTTCACTCAGAAAATATTTAAAAATATTAAGATAATTGCGGATAGAATGTAATTTAACTTTAAATAAGAGACTTATTGTGGTGAAAAAAGGCATGCTTCGTAAGAATAAGGAGGCTCTGTAGTTTTAAGATACCTATTTTTTCAAAATTTAATGCCCCCCATTACTATAGTTATCCCAAGTAATGGTTTCTAGAGTCACTGATATCAGAATTAATAGAATTAACTAAATATTATTATGAGCAACGGAAAAAGTCTCGATTCAGATAAATTATCTTACAAATTGCAAGAAATTGCAAAATTAATACATGAATACTCTCTTCTTTGTCAAGGAGATATTTTAGCTATTTTGGCATTACTTAGACAGTTAGAGAAAATGCACCGAGAAGTTCGAGATGGTATTTTTCAAGAAAGTTTACCATCAAATCGTCAGGCTCTATACTCGCTGTTAAAAGACATCGAAGCAGAAGGGGGATGGCCCTATATTGAACGTATGAGGCTTCAAAATTTGATGGTGAATTTAGAAACTAATACTGAAGAAGATAGTTGAAAAATTTCAATATATTATCTTCATTATTAATTCTTTAAGCTTTATTAAAATCCTCTCGACGGCGTTTTGGATTAATACCCTGACAAAGCTTGCGATCTCTAACTTCGACATTGCGGTTGTACTGGAGATAATCGCCTACCCAATTGCAACCGCGTACTAATAAATTATTCATGTCTAAGTTCCATAAAACTATTGTGTTGTCATCGCTAGCAGATGCTAGAGTTTGACCATCCGGGCTAAAGCTAACATCTAATACAGGGGCTTGATGCTCGCTGAGGGTTTTAATTAATTTACCTTCACTACTCCAAAGTTTGACAGTGCTATCCCAGCTGGCAGCAGCAAGAATTTCTCCATTGGGACTGAAATTAACAGCACTAACGCTATCACCATAACCTTTTAATAGAGTTTTTAACAAAGTACCATCCCAACGCCATAATCTAACAGTGTTGTCCCAGCTAGCAGAAGCAAGCAAATTATCTCTAGGACTAAAACTGACACCTAGTACCCAGCCAGAATGAGGTAAGAATGTTTTTAATAACGTACCATCTCGCTGCCACAATTTTACAGTTTGGTCGTCAGAACCAGAAGCTAAAACTTGAGAATCGGTACTAAAACGAACGCTATTTACTCTTCCTTCATGTCCTTTTAAGGTTTTGAGCAGTTTACCCTCTCTATTCCACAATTTTACCGTTGTATCCTTACTGGCAGATGCAAGCATCTCTCCATCGGGGCTAAAACTTATGCTAGTCACGCTATCGCTATGTCCCCGAAGAGTTTTGAGGAGTTGACCATCTCGCCGCCACAGTTTTATCGTTTTATCGTATCCTGCTGATGCTAAGATTTTGCCGTTAGGGTGAAAACTAACGCTTGTAACTCTATCCGAGTGTCCCAATAATGTCTTGTAAAGACGAGCTTCAGAACCAATACTGCTAAGTTGTCGCTGCCATAGCTTTACAGTATTATCGCGACTGCTAGAAGCTAAAATTTTGCCATCAGGACTCCAAGCTACACTTAAAACCCGGTCTTCATGTCCTTGTAATACGGGTAATGTAGGAGGATTTAAACTCCAAAGCTTGACGCTTTTATCATAACTGGCCGATGCCAATAGTTTATTATCGGGGCTGAATGAGACGCTAGCTACAGCATCGCTATGACCTTTAAAGGTTTTGAGTAACTTACCATTACTCAGATCAATAAGGTTAATAGTGTTGTCATCTCCTGCTGAAGCCAGCTTTTCGCCTTTAGCATCAAAATTTAGACTCCAAATTATACCACTATGGTAGCGTAAATTTTGATAAGGACGATATGCTGCATTTTGACCTCCATTCTTGTCTTCACGTCGCCAAAGTTTGACCAGACCATTTCTACCAGCGGAGGCTAAAACTCTACTATCGGGGCTGAAATTAACAACTGTTACGCCTTCTTCGTGACCTTGTAAAGTAGTTAATAAACTACCATTTACTCTCCATATTTTCACGGTATTATCATCGCTGGCTGAAGCAATAAACTGACCGTCAGGGCTGAAAGTGACCCAATTTATCCAACCTTGATGTCCCCGGAGAATTTTCAATAATTTGCCGTCGCTGCGCCAAATTTTAACAGTTTCATCTTTACTGCCGGTAACCAATAACTTACCATCAGGACTAAAACTAACCTTATCAACCCAATCTCCATGACCAAGAGTTGTAACTGGTTGGGAGTTGAATGTACCTTCTTGTGGATTTTTGCGCCATATTTTCACGGTTTTATCCCGACTGGCAGAAGCAAGTAAACTACTATCAGAGCTAAAAGATAAACTGGTAATGCTCTCACCGTGACCTTGTAAAGTTTGTAATAAACTACCATCAGGTCGCCATATTTTTACACTTTTATCCCGGCTTCCCGATGCTAGTAAATGCCCGTCAGGGCTAAAGGTGACATCCCAAACAATATCGCTATGTGCCTCTAAACGATTAATTTCTGTTACTCCATAAACAGCCTGTTGCAGGGCTGTGACAACTCGCATCTGGGTATCGGGTTGAATTCCATGTCCGCGTTTGAGCTTTCTCCAAGCACGTAAACTTTCAACTAAAGCATCAAATTGTTTGTTGGAGGCAAATAAAGCTTCGGAAGCGGCAGTTAAAGCACTAATTTTCAGGTTATTTTCGCTACGTTCTGCGCGTAAACTGTGACTAATTGCAGCTTTCTTTTGTAAGTCAGCTTGCCACCATAGCCCCCCAATTGTTGCCGACATCACCGCTAAAGCAAAACCTACTAAACGTGCTTCTCGCAATCGTTTTTGAAGTATAGAATTTAGCTTCTCTTGCGATAGTTTTTGAGCTACTTCTGCCTGAGTTTTTTCAAAGCGGACTTTTTCTAGTTCGGCGATAATTCCATAGTCATTACGAACGCGAATGGGTTTAACTAAATAATCGTGGACTAACTGGTAACGTTCTCCTGACTCTTGGAGTACTCGTAACACCAAACCACTTCCTACAAGGATTTCTAAAATTAATTCTACGGTATTAACATTGTAGGAATGCATGAAACCCGAAGAATTTTCTACTGTAATCTTTTCAATTTCTTCATGCTTTTCCACAATAGATTGCTTAGAGAATATCGCAGCTATTTCCTTGGGAGCTTTAAAAGTGCCAGAAAAATTAGAATCAAGACTTTTATTCACCACAGATAAAAAATTATCTAGTTGAGAACTTTCTTTTTCCAAGGAAGCATCTTCTTCTCTAAAAATTGCGGTAACTAATTCAGCCTTGGTTTTAAGAGGTCTAGTACCTTTTTCATCAGTTAATTCAAATAATAATTTCCAGCTTAATTGTTCGTTTTCTTGGCCGCAATCATAAATAACTTTTTCTAACCAGTGCTGGACTAATTTTTCTGAACCACCGCTACGTTGATACTCTCCAAGTGTAGTAATATTTTCTGCTTCTAATTGAGCACCAACAATTTGTAGTTCTATTGGATGTACTTGTTGGGTTTCTCCTGCTAAATCTTCTACCAGTTTATTAATTAATTCATCACTCAATTGATAGTGAGAATTTTCGGTAAGACTGTGGATAATACTAATAGCATCTGAGCAAGAGAATTTACCTAAATAATAACGGATATTTTTATCCAGAATATTTTTATTAATTACCCCCAAATCATAAGAAGCTTCACTATTTAAATGGCTTAAGCGCTCGAATTCTAATAGATAATGTAAATAATCTTCCCGTAAAGAAAGGATAACTTTCACAAATGGAATATTCAAACATTTACTGAAAAACTGATAAAATTCTAGTCTTTCTTTAGCATTATTTTTGACAAAGAAAAATTCTTCTAACTGGTCAAAAATTAAAATTACAGTATAATTATTATCTGTTAACAATCGTAATTTTTCTAGTATTACCTCAACTGTAATTTCTATTGCCAAAGATATGGAAGTGCGAGCGATCGCCTGGTTTAAACTGCGCCCTAAAGCTGTTATCCAATTGGTATAAACAGACAAAACAGTTGGTAGAGCAGTGCGTTCGCCAATAATATTTTGTTTTAATGCTGGAACTAAACCCGCTTTGATAATTGAGCTTTTACCTACCCCTGATGGTCCGTGGATCACCGTGAGTTTACAATCTGCGCGAGTCATTTTTTCTAGAAGGCGGTTGACATCTTGCTGTCTTCCAGAAGCTGCAATTTCTTGAGCTACTTGTTCGGGTATGGATGAAATTTTTTGCGGCTGTAAAACTGGATTTACTCTATAGCGCTGCGGTTGTAATTGACTAGCACCGATAAAAGCCCGAAAACCATACTGATGCTCAATTTGAATTTTTTCCCGTTTAAGTGTGAAAGCTTCTAAGTAATCGTGACGTTCGCAAAAATAAAGCGAGCGCAATTCTTCGACAATTTCTAAATACAAAGACGGTTCGTATTGGGCTTCACAAACAACCTTCGCCCATTCCAAAGTATTTACAGCTTCGTCCCATTCACCCAAATGTCGTAAAGCTCTTCCAAGTAATAGAAGATACCAGCTTTCTTGTTGGCGAGTGACTTCTGGTACTTCTTCTGCAATGGAGAGAGCTATATTTGCTAATTCGTGGGCTTGCAGCCAATTAGATTGGGAAGCAGCTACAACACAGAGAAATCCATAATCTTGAGCAACTAAAATCTTGTTGCCAGATAATTGATGTAACTGCAATGAATAGGTGGCTAATTGTGATAAATCATCCCACTGCTGCAAGCGTTGCAGCATTTCACAAGCGGGAAAAATGAATTTAGCAATTAAGTCTTTTCGCCCTGTTTCTTCAAATGTATCCAAGCATTGCTTAAACCAATTCGCAGCATTTTGCCAAAAGCTGATATTGGCAGCAGGTTGTAAATCCGCTAAGCGTCGATAACATAGCCCTAGATGAAACATGACTACTGCTTGGCGAATTAAAGAGAGGGGGAGATGAGGAGAGAGGGAAGAGGGGGGAGAATTACTTTTGATTTCTTGTTCCCAAAGTTCTAAACTTTGCTGATAATGACATAGCGCTTCATCTATATTGTCATTAACGTAGTTATCGCGCCCGAGTACAAATTCCAGACTTGCTTCTAGTTGTGGAGAAAGCCCGATGTCGTAGAGACGAATTAAATCGTTACGGGCTGATTCAATTTCTCTACGCTGCTGGGATTTAGGATCTAAAAGTAGGGCCGCATTCGATAAAAACTTTTGTGCCCCTGCCTCTATAACTTTGTCGAATAAAGATTTTGTTTGTTGCTCGATTAGCCGAACTAAATCATCCACAGCCATTTCAAATTTGATCGTAGTTGCTGCCCAACTTTTAAAATCGGGTGCAAACCGCGACATTTTTGTTCCGACTTCATCTTTGAGCCATAAAACTATTGGAAAAGGAAAAGTTGCGGCATAGATATCTCGTGCTTGGTTAATTCCGCTAAGTAAATCTTCTAAGTTGGTAACTGTCTCCAAACCAAAAACCATGACAGCAGTTGGTAAAGAATCTGTCTTCACAGCAGGTATGTTCAAAAATAGTTCTGAGACTATGGTGCTGTGTAAAGCGGTGGTTGAGGGAGATAGAAATACTTCTCGCAAATTTACCTCCTTAGTTTGCGAGCGAATATTGTCTAGTACCTGCTTGCATAATTCTCTGTAGTTACACCGCACTAGAATTAGAGAAAATTGACCGTTGGAAAGTGCTATTGCCCGAATCAGTCTGTGTAGAGAATGTTGATTAGAAATGGCGATATCCGTAAGACTTGTATTACTCATAGCTGTTGGCTCTTTCTTGACGTTGTGTCGCATGTCAAAACTTTTGCAAAATTTAAAAAGCATACAAAAGCTTTTTAAATTTTTCATAGTAATACCATTTCTTTATAAAAATGCGCCCTTCTTAAGCCTTGTAAAGGCTTTTTTTCGGTAGCCCCAGCCGTCTTCCGGCTGAGGCTGCTGCCCGCGCAACCTCATGCAGAATTGGTATAATGGCAAATTAATGCCCGTCTGTATTTACTACTAAGAAAAAGTTGCCGGAATCTTGTATTCAGATTTTTCCCAAGAGAGAACTTTTTCGGTTTCCGCTAGGGCTGGACTAATACCAAACCAACGCCCTTTGACATCTCGGTATTCAAAAACGAACATACTTCTTAGTAATCTTTGGTACTCAGACTCGCCTCTAACAGTTTGCCGCGCGACAACTTCATAAAGTAATTGCCATTCTTCTTCATCAATAGCTAGGAGTAAATCATCGCGATAATCTTTGATTACTGCTTCCAAACAAGAACGCTCGAAGGGGGGATCTTGTCGTTGTAAACAACTGTAAAGTAAACCCAGCAAATTACGGATATGGCCGCCACTAACCCGGCACAAACGGTCTAAAGTTTCCGAACTATCGAATATTTCCTCAACCGATTTTAACCTAACATCGTCAGAAGCTTCGGGAAATGCCCTTGCTAAAACCAACTGACGCAAAAGAGTCATTCCTGGTTCGCAATCACTTCCATTTCTTTGACTCACCAATACCATTGGCAGCACTTTTGGGGCAATACCACCACCCAAACGATTTTTCAGTGTTTCGTATTCGCTAGAAAAAATCAACGCCAAAGGAATTGTATAAACCACGTGGCATTTTAGCCTGCGTAACTGCTCGCCCCTATCAATAAACAAATATTCTGGCTGCGATCGCCCGCTGGGCATCGGGCGCATATCAACCCTATCTAAGTTGTCAATAATTACAACTACTCCTTTTTGTCCCCTTTGTTGTAACTGTTTTGTAGCTTTTTCCAATACTTCTTCATTAATCGCTTGCAAAATACTATTAGTTCGCGGTTCTAGATATTGCCTTAGTTGAGAACGTAATTGAGGACTATCTTTGGCTTTAGCGCTAATTTTAGCAATACCTAGAGAAAATTCTGCTTCTGCGGATATGTCTATAGGAGTTTGCAGAAAATCACCGATTTCTTTGAATAAATTATTAAAATAACCAGGCTTGGGTCTAATGTTAACAGCTTCCAAACTGGCACTGACTTGACGGGCAACACTTAGCAAAATATCGCTGACATCTATATCCGCCATATCTAAATCTTGGCTGGACTCAAAATAAACTACGTGAAATCCAGCTTGTTCTAATTCTGCTTTGAGGCGCTGTAACTCAGTTGATTTACCACAGCCAATATGTCCTGTAAATAATTGGCAGGTTGGCTCATCAGGAGAAATACGGACAATTGTTCGCTGCAATTCTTCGACTATTTTGCAACCCCTTACTTCAGAAAAATCTATGTAGTATTTTCTATCGGAGTCATCCCCCATAACCAGCGTTCTGCTGGGATTACAGGCTTTAAAAAATCTTGACAAATTTAGTGTAGTTTTCATGTAGATGCAATTGACATAAATATTTACTCAACCCCAACAAAAGTATTAGTTGTTAGTTTGCTTGCTCCCCAGTTAATCGCAAGTTTTGGTTGATTTATTTTTCCCTGATGCTCAAACTTTCCTATCTGTTTTTATATAGATATCAGCAGACTATTGAGGGGCACACAGGCGGATTTTTTTTTAAGAGGAAAAAATTCCGATTGGTAACCCTTGACTGGTAATACGTGGTTTCAACTATAACTCGTTTAGATTTACATTAACAAACAGCTTACTGCACTTTATGTATAAAAAAAAACTTATCGTTCTTTTCGTTGACACTTATTGTAGCAAATCATGCATATCATTTTTTTTAAAATATGTCAATTAAAATTGAGTATATATGCTATTTTTTGTCAAAAAAGGAATAAATTGGTATTGGTCTTGCATGCAGTAATCGTTAAGTGTGTATAATTTTGATCTAATTCTGAAGTCATCGTCGGAAAACAGGCAAAAAGGATTACAAGTCTTGATATTCATGTTTTGGGCAATATATGTGCAATTTTTTCATCATATGCTCATATTATTTGTAGCCCTTTGACTTGAAAATAAATGTCACCCTAAAGTAAAAAGGCTACATTAGAGCAAAAATGCACGCCCTTATACTTAACAGCTTAGGGAGATCCAATAAATAAAATGTCCCGCAGTTTTATAAAGATTACATGACAGATATGTGGCGGTGTCGTGCTCTTCTAGGCTATATGGACTCGAAAAAAATTGATTATTTGAGTCGTACCTAAGACTACTCCCTTCCCGGTTTTATATTACCTAATTGATTGAGCTAGGGAGGTACAGAAGAATTTTGATCGATAATCTTAGATCGCGATAGGAGTAAA
Source organism: Cyanobacteria bacterium P01_D01_bin.50 (assembly GCA_039200565.1). Lineage (GTDB taxonomy): Bacteria > Cyanobacteriota > Cyanobacteriia > Cyanobacteriales > Nostocaceae > Rivularia. Next base: position 22,727 of record JBCCSG010000076.1, read on the forward strand.
CACTACAATTGGGCAATATTCAAGTCTATATTTTTTTAGGAACAGTCGTAAACCTTGACTTCAACGTCACTATTGTTCATTTGAGTACAATAACTCGAACCAAAATGCACGAAGAGGTTTAAATGCCCGAGATATTATCAGCTTCCTCCACAGATTTGGAAGAGCGTCGCGAAAAACTACGCCGCAACAGACAAATAAAAATTATTAGCACAATTTGGCGTACCTTAGCAGTTACGGGGTTAGCAGGTAGTTTGTTGTGGTTTTTAATTCAACCAATATGGGTACTAAAAAGCAACAAAGATATTACTGTTTCCGGAAATCAATTACTCTCCGATGAAGGGATACAGTCAAAAATGCAATTATCCTATCCCAAATCTTTATGGCGGATTTCTCCAAGTCGTCTGAGTGCATCTTTAAAACAGCAACCAGGGATAATCCAAGCAACTGTAAGTCGTCGCCTGTTTCCGCCGGGATTAATAGTTAAAGTTACCGAAATAGTTCCAGTCGCAATTACTCAAACTCCTAGAAAACCAAATGCCAAATCCACAAATCAAGAAACAATAAACGGATTAATCGATATAAATGGCATGTGGGTTATGAAGAAAAACTACAAATCAATCGGAGCTGATAAATTACCGAGTCTCAAGTTAATTGGTGAAGTTCAACATTATCGTCCTTTTTGGAAGCAGTTTTATCAAGCAATAAGCAAAAGTTCTGTCAAAGTAATGGAAATTGATTATCAAAATCCTAATAATATAATTTTAAAAACAGAATTAGGTTTGGTACACCTTGGAAGTCCAACTTCTAAATTAACTGAAAAAATGAAATTGTTGACAAAAATCCGCCGTTTACCAGCACAAGTAAACATGAGTCAAATTGAGTTTATAGATTTAACCAATCCCGAAACTATTTTAGTACAGATGAACCAAAGAAAATTCCAAATTAACTCTCAAACTCCTTAAAAATATTTCCCTATTGGGCGAATGTATAAAACAGTCCTAGTTTATCAATAAGTTTTATGCTGATAAATATATATATTAATAATTGTTGTTATTGGAGTAGGTTGGCACGCGTCATTAGTTTTAGCGATCATCTTAAATTGCAAGAAATAATCATAAAACCTACCTCTTGCGGGAGTACCAACCCCCTCGTGATTGTAGGAAGCTTGAGTCCAAGGGTGCAAGATGTAAGAAAATCTATGATGATGAAGTTTTGTGGTTCGGGAAAACACAAGCATAAAGATGGTATCTTCCATCAATTTATCGTTCAGAAAGCATTTTAAGGTTCCATCTCGGGTGCAATTGCTATAAGGGTGAGTTCCCATCTTAGGAAGAGGAGAAACGCCTTTCTCTACGTAGTTGTTCTATTTCGATCGCTCCAACAGCTTAAATTAAGCTATGGGAGCATCAAAATTTTCCGGCGTACGATCGCCGTAGTTTTACAACTACACCCATAAAGGGACAATAAGCCACTA
>JBCCSG010000077.1:0-24151 GCA_039200565.1 Cyanobacteria bacterium P01_D01_bin.50
ACCAATTACCAATTACCAATTACCAATTACCAATTACCAATTACCAATTACCAATTACCAATTACCAATTACCAATTACCAATTACCAATTACCAATTACCAATTACCAATTACCAATTACCAATTACCAATTACCTAATTAATCTTCTCCAAGTTCTTCAGCACTCATTTTTGTTTTAGCCTTTTCATAAAAGGTTTGATTTGGTTCTTTTGACTCAATAACACTTTGTAGTAGCGGCGATCTTTTTTCTTCTGGATAACGCGAGGCCATAAATTTTGTATAACTCTGCATCTTATCCTGTGGAGTTGTAGCTGCTTTTATGGTGTAGTCAAAAATATCTGCACGCCCATGATAGGAATCATTAAGTTTATGTAGTTCATTTCCTATGGTTTCTATTTGCTGATTAGAAGCGCCAGCAGCAGCAGCGACTGCTACAACCATAGCTATTCTTTCTTGAAAGCAAGCACAAGCACCACCAGTTACTATTCCAGCGTGAAAATCTCCTTCTTCTTTACCGTCAAGGGCAACTGTACCCCGCCCAGTCATTGGTATGCAACGAGTTTCTCCTGAAGGTGTTTCTAAACTTACATAACCAAAAAAGTTGACTCCATCTTTGATAAAAGGTTCAGTAGAAGTTTCTATTTTCAGAGGTGATGGAGGAGTATTATCAAGAAATAATTCAATTGAAACTTTTTCTGTTGAGGTATCAGAGATTTTTGTTCTATCACCTTTAGGTTCTGCGTAGGCATTACCAGTTTCTGAAAATTCAATTTTTAACTGGTATTGTTTCTGAATATATCTATCTCTAAAATAGCTAGATAAACATAAAAAATCAATTATTTTAATAAAAAAAGATTTGTGATGATTTTCTTCAATTGTCACACCAAGTTCTTTTAATGCCTCATTCTGGGTTTGGGGATTGGCAATTTTATTCATGGTATCTGATACTTTGACTTCTTTGCCATCTAGTGTTTGATAAGGATTACCTTCTCTGGCATGAAACATGATTTTTATCTCTTAAATATTGTTAATTAGTTGGCTGTTTATGAGTCAATTTTGAAACATGACAAAGAAAGTTTTATTGATTAAAATTTGGTGGAAATTCTTGAAAAAACTGATCGTACTCTTCTTTTGTTTCTGGATTACTATATCTATTTAAGGCTTTGTAAGCATTTGGATGTCGAGTTCTTTTATATATGTTCTTTAAGCTTTCTTCTACAGCATTACGAACATCTTTAATAGGATCGTTTCTCCATATCTCAATTAATTCCTCTACTGCTTGGGTTTTATCTAATTGTTCTAATGCTCCGTCCAAATCACCTATTGCCGTAACAACAGCTTCGCGAGCAATTCTGTCTTTGTAATTGAGTTTTTTTAGTAATACTTCGATGACGCTAGAATTTTTGATTTGACCAAGAGATTTTGCCGCAGCAGCACATATATCTGGGTCTTCATCAGCTAATGCTTCAAGCAATATTTGAATAACTTCTAAAGTTTTAAATTCACTCAGAGCTTGAACCGCTTTGATTCGCTCATTGCTATCATTGTTATTTTTGAATATGTCAATAATTTCATTAATTTCATCAACATTCAATTCTGATAATTTCTCTTGATTGATCCGTTGGTAATATTTATTAGCTAAATTAGCTAAATCTGAACCTTTTTTACTAATGTCAGTTAAACAATCTTTAGCAGCATCACGTACATTGCTAATCACATCCACTCGAACTGCTTTGTTAAGAGCATTTATGCTGGCTTCCGTGGGTGTTAACTTTCCTAATGTTTTTGCTGACTCTTGACGTACATAACGATCTTTTTCTTTATTAAAATCTAAAGTATTTATCAGAGCATTAATTACTTTTTCTGTGGATAATTCTATTTTTCCAAGTGTTTCTGCTACCGTTGCTCGAACGTCAGGATCTTCATTTGGTTGAGCCAATAAATCCACTAATTCATTTACTGCTTCTTTATATTCTGGTTTACCTAGAAGTTCTGCACTGCGTTCTCGTATTTCTGGACTGGGATCTTTTAAACCCTGGATAAGGGTTTGTAAATTGTCAGCTTTTAAGCGTCCTTGAAATTGGTTTTTTCTTTCACTTTCTAAAGTATCTTGAAGTATTTGATCCAATTTGTCTTTTTCACGCCAAAGAGCGCGTTTAACTTTTGTAATTTCTGTGGATTGAGGTTTGGATAAATGCGTGTAAATATAAATATTCTTAACTGTATCGAAAGCTTTATCCCGAACATCACTGATAGGGTTATTACGCATAACTTGAATTAAAGGTTCAGCAGCTTGCTCTAAAACTGTTTTATTATCAGTGTCTTTCTTTGCCATATTTCCTAACTCACGCGCCGCAGCAGCACGCACATAACGATCTGGATGTTTAAGGAAACTAACTAGTTGTCTTACTACTAATGCATTATCAAAATTTCCCAACAACCTGATAGCCACGGCTAAAACATCAGGATCTTGATATTCTTCCTGTAAAACCCCTAGTAGAGCTTTCTTTGCTTCTGGGTTTCTCCAACCGCTATCCGCCAGATTTGTCCTACTTGCAATTACCCAGACCACAGGCCCTATACTGCTTGCGATCGCATAGCGTAAGATATAATCACATTCTGGTCGATCTACAATTTCGTAGGTATCAAAAAAGATTATTAACGGTTTTTCTTTGGCGAGATTGGTAATTCCTATTCCTAAATTGTCAGCTAACTTATCTTCCGGTTTTAGGTATACTTCTAACTCCTCTTCACTCAAGCAACTCTTCACAAATTTAGATGCTTCTTCAAATTCTTCTTCCTCCAAATTAGCTTCACGGGCACCCATTAGAAATTTTTTCTGATAAAAAATTTCTAATGGGAACCCTTGACTTCCCCGTAGCAATTCGGCGATACCATCTGTACCCAAAGGGCGTAATTCTTGAACTTTTTCATCCTCAATTTTAGATTCTAATTCCTTTGTGATTTTCTTTTTAGCTTCTTCCCAAGAGTCTTTTATATTACGGTATCCAGAAAAATTATTTCCCCAACCAATTTCTGCAAATGACTGATAAATTACTTCTAATACTGTAGTGGGCTGTATATTATCGTTTCCTACCTGTAAATTAGAGTCGCGATCGCGTTTTTCTTCCCAGTCTAAAAATATAGTATTGAACTGACCTGGGAATTCTGATGTACTAATATTTTTAAGTTTTTTCAACAGAGTTGTTTTACCTATACCACCAGTTCCGTAATATAAAAAAATATAGGGTGAACCATCATCTCTAGAATTTGAGTCTGGGGAAACTAGGGACTTTAATACTTTCGTAAATTCTCGTTCTTCTTGTTCTCGTCCTAAAAAAATTTCAGTCATCAGCTTTCCTGTTTGTCTTCAGATTCACATTCTCCAAGTCTTTGTGCAATGGCAGCAATCAATGAAATATCCTTTTTATCAATCCTATTATTATTAGAAGAAAGAGGAACTGGTAAGTATCCTTTTATAGAAATAACATGATTACTAATTTCATGTCGGAGTTGCCATAATCTTGTTGTTTCTTCTTTATACCACTCCACTTTTTTAGCAAACTCTACTATTGCCTTATCTTTATTAAAAGGTTGAATTCCTTTACAGATTTCTTCCCAAATAAGCTTTTGTACTCTAAAACCAAAAAAACCAGAATTAGAATCTGACCAAAGCTCGACAATTTCTATCAAAATATTACAATCAATCTTTTCTAAATCTGTTTCTTCTAGTCTATCTCTTTGTTCTTTTTTAGCAGCTTTGAACACGATCTCCCATGTTTTTTTATTTGCTTGTGAAAAATTTTTATCTTCTAGTAAGTCACTCAATTCTTTGAGTAATTTATTTAGTTCAATCTTGATAGAAGAAGCATTACCTGACCACAACGGTATACCATTACCAAAGTTCAAAGCAGAAGGCGTTTTTTGACGTAGAAGTATACTAGTTCTTTTCTGTTCAACATAGTTCACTACCGTGTCGGTAGTAATTAAACTTTGTTGATGTTTGAAATCAAGCGCTTCTAGTAGTACACTAGTAAATTTCCCATGTCCATTTCTCAAGGCAAGTGCTGTTTTATCATCCCCAGAGGCAACAATTAAACAGCAACTACTATTAAGTCCATTTCGCAATTTTTTTAATTCATTTTGATTATTAGGGTGAGTAAACAAGAGTCCGCTATAACAACATTCCAACCAGACAATTTTGTTTTTAACCGGACTTTTTATTAACTGTTCGCACAACCAATTGAGGGAAACACCCCAGTTGTTCTTTCCAGGAATACCATAAGCATCACTGGTTGCTAAAAAACCTTCAAATTTTCCAGATGTATCCTTTTTTCTTAAGCCATGTCCAGAGAAAAATAGCAACGCCACATCTGTATTAATATTGCTTTCTGGATTAAGAAGCTTTGTAATAGCTGTTTCTAACTCATGTTTTTTTACAATACCTACAGAATCAACTCTGTCTTTTTGGTTTTGCTGCTTTTTAGGCATCAATGTGATATGCCATATCAAGTTGTTATAGCTTTGCAAACGTTGAGCTATTGCCTCTGCATCCCTAGCAGCGTTATTGAGATTTCTTGGATTATTTCCTCTTGGCGACGGATTTCCAAGTCTAGGATATTTATTAATACCAACTATTAGTGCTTCTCGCTTTGTATTTGTCATAGAAGAAATTTATAAATTATATAAATCAACTATAAAATCAACTATTAAATAGACTATTAAATCAACTATTAAATTTGTCATACCTTGCACCAGTTATCTTAATCAATCAAAAAATTTCTAGTACAACACGGCGTAAATAAAGCAACCATTAAAAATGCCTGAAAAGCCTATAAAATCAAACTTCTTACTTATTACTTATTACTTATTACTTCCGCCAAGCGGTACTAGGTATTATCTTGATTACTCAACTGCGCTGATATCCACTGGGGGTTATTGATTATTTAAGTGGATTAAGTATTTTTTTTCCGGGGCAAAATGTAATTAAAAATACTTTCAAAATCTTCTCCTAGTATGTACACTAAGCTAGTACTAGCTATTTTTACACTATTTTTACTTAAAAATATGGACTCACTGGATACAAAAAAATTAGTTGCTTTTTTACTTGCTTTAAAAAATTTAGAAGTAGCTCTAAGTGAAGATGATAAAAAATGGTTAGAAAATGCAGGTGACAGGTTAAAACTAGCGTTACAAGAAACAGATACAGACTGGAATGAGATTGAAGATATTCTCATGAGTACCATTGAAAGTAATCCTTCTCTCAACGATTTGTATCAAGAGTTTCTTGCAATAATTAGCAATGAAGATGAAATTATTGAGCTTATACCGGAATGGGCAGAGTTAGAAAGAGAACTGCCAAATGACACCAAGGATGAGTTAGTAGAACTCGGCTTTTTTCCTGATGATACGCAACCCGAGTCTAAAAATGACGAAATTAGAAATGTTGTTGTTTTCGTCCTTGCCAATGAACAGCCGATTCAAACTACTCAAAACTTGAGTTTTCTCGAACGAATACAAAGACTTTTTAATCCACCAAAACAAGGAGATTAAGTTAATTAATGAGTGATATCATATACCCTACAATTAAACTTTATTTATACGACCTACGGAATGGATTAGGACAGAATTCGGAAGATATTGAAAATAATCGTATAATATATAAATCTAAACTTCCTGAAAATATTACAGACTCTTTATTTGAATTCGATACAGATTTTGAAGCCGATTACGTTGAGCTATTAGGAAAAAATAAAAGAATTGAAAAATTCAGTGATGAAGCCTATGAAGGATACTATTATCCCGTGCGTTTGGGAGATATCTATGGACTTTTATTAGATTGCTCTGTAAAAGACCAAAAAATTCCTCATCCAGCTAATTGTTTTAAATACATTAAAACTCAAATAGATTCAAAACTGAACGATCGAGTCGCTACTGTTGGCCAAACTTGGATGCTTACTGCATCGTTGGCTGATTTTCCGTCATTATGTTCTGAGTCGATTGCTTCATACTGTTATCAAGCTGTCATGCCTGATGGTAATTGGGATGAAGACTTACAAGGGCAAGGAAATTTTCTGGGAGGACAAATATTTGAACTATGGCGCTACCGTTTACTGCTCAAGGAAGAAAATCACAATAGTTCGTCCCAATATTCCCTAAATAGCAGTATTCAAAATATCCAAGAGAACCAACATGTGATTATTGCCCTTTATCCTAATGTAGCTACTGCTGAAAAAGCCGCTGAATTTATCTTTGACTGGATGCCTTTGTTTTGCTATCGTCACAAAATTATGTTGGCTTCTGCTCAGAGCCGATGTCTCAAACAGCAATTAAAAAAAGATTTCGTTTTTATTCAAAACAATATAAAAGATATTACACAAGCAAGTTCTCAAAAATTAGAATTAACAACAATACGAAAAATTTTAAATAATGCACAGAAGACTTTAGCTGAGTATTCTACTAATATTAGCTATTTTGATTATCAAATTCGTAATATTGAACTCAATTTAGAAAATTACAAAAAGCGATTATCTAAATTTCCAATCAAAGCTTCTTCAAGTAATCTAAATTTTCTAGAACAATTTAGTAAATTCGTTGAAAGTAAAGACTTAATACAAATAAAAAAAGACTACGAAAATCTCAGTCCAGGTTCCCAGTTATTAGAAGGTTTAATCCAATCCATTATCTCTGTAAGCAGCATTATTGAAATTGACGAAGAAGAGCGTGAACGCAGCTTTCAAAAAAACATTGCTATTTTTGGTATAAGCCTTGCTTCTGCTGGGCTAGTTGCCGAGACTTCTGATTACTTTGTAGAAGATATTCAAAAACTTTCGCTCGTCAAAAATTTACCTTTTTGGAAACATTGTTTGTCAGAACAAGTTGTTACTATATCAGGCTGGACATTCTGTCCACAAGAGGGAAAACCAGACCCAACAGATGCGGTAGTTGCTATCACTGTAAGCATTCTTGTTGGACTAATTGTCGGAGCCTTGACTAGCTTATTTTTCAGTGCTAATGCAGCGATTCGTAAGCGTCGTCTTAAAAGCAATCGGACATCGTAATTTTAAACAGAAGTTTGTGTTATTGATATTTAAAAACAATCCCGAAGATGTGACAAGATATTTTCATTATCATCTAGTAGAAAATCCTCAATTTAGCAGTTTCTTTGAAAAAGTTGTATTTGCGGTTTTGGATAATACTAAGGATGAAAATGTTATTAATGCTTTTAGAAACAGATTTTAACGTCGCGATACCCTATAAGGATATCGCTACATTTACAAAGCCTGCGGAGGCAGGCTTAGCTTGTGTAGCCCCAGGCTTCTAGCCTGCGGGCGTTTATCTTTATATCGCGATATTGTGGTTATATTTTCTCCTACTAGTCTGGCAAGCCAACAAACTTTTTCTCCCCCCTCTTCCCCCTCTCCCCCCTCCCTTCCTATCCCAATCCCCTCATTCCAAATAAACCAACTGATATTTCCCCACTCCACCAATAATGCGATGGGGTTGCGATATCTCCGAAACTTCTTTTTCAGGTATCCAAGCGTAGTTAGAAGCCCGAAGTTGAGAAACTTTCTTTAATTGTTTTCCATGGTTAGGAGTATAAAAATTCAGCAATACTCCAGTTTTACCGCCAACATCAACAAAGTTTATGGGATGATTTTGCAAAATTTGAGTAATTTCAGGTTGTTGTAAAAATGCTTTGAATTCAGGGTTATAGTTACTAAAAAACCCAAAACTACCAGTCATAGCTAAACTCAGCCAACTAGAAATTAACCAAACACCTATCCAATAGTCTGCTCGAATCAATTTTTTACCAAAGCTAAAACGAGCAATCCAAACTAAAGGTAACATTAACCAACCCAAGCCCAAGACTAAACCAATAATTGCATAATTACGGATTTCGCTATTACCATCACTTATCCAAAAAACAACCGTACCTCCTAACACAAGTAAAATACCCAGCGCACCAAAAGCATAGCTTATAGTTTGTAGAATACGACTGTGGGATAAATATACGGGGATAGAATGAAAATTAGAAAACAAGGGTATATTTTGTATTTTTAATTTTTCTGTCTCCTTATCCCAAAGCTTTCCTAACCAATTCAAACCTACAGCAGCAAGTAAAGCAATAAAAGGATATAAACACAGACTGTAGTGAGATAATCTAGTTGAAAAAATACTTATTTCGATAAATAAAATTACCGGAAATCCTATCAATATAGAAAAATATTTAAAATCATAATCCGCATTTTTTTCTGATGTAAAATTATATTTTGCATATAAATCGTTAATTAATAAACCGATACCTAATAAACCGTGCAATGACCAGGGAAAAGCTAAAAGAGGAACATTCCAAAAATAATAAGTCCAGTTATTACTACGACGTTCCTTTAAACTAAGTTTCGCAACAAAATGTATTAATTGTGTAAAACTATCATCACCAAAGCGTAAAGAACTAAGTCTCAGCCAAATTATAGTTGGTACTAATCCTAACCCAAATCCTAGATATAACATTGGATTAGTTAAATGATGATGGCGACGATGCTGCAAAATTAAATAAGGCAATAAAGCTATTATTGGGATAAAAATCATAAAGCTTCTCATTAAGAAGCCAAGAGAAAAACTACAGCCAGCAATTAAACCCCAAATGTAACGATGTTTAATATTTAATTCTGCTTTTAATAAAGACCAAATTCCTAAAAGTACTAAAAAAACCATTAGTACATCAGGAGTACCTAAGCGAGAATATTGTAGCCAGAGAAACTCTACACTTAAAATAGCAGCAGCAAGCCAAGCAACTTTTTTACTTAATAATATTTTGCCAATTTCATATATAAGTAATACACTCAAAATACCCGCGATCGCACTTGGTAAGCGGACGCTAATTTCATTAATTCCAAATAAACGGTAAAAAACCCCAACTAACCAATAGAAACCCGGCGTTTTGTGGTGGGGAACTCTCCAAGGATTTATCCAATCTCCCGAATCATACATTAAACGCGATCGCCAAGCGTAAAGTCCCTCATCATGAGCCATCAGGCTGTTATTTTCTATACCGAATAACAAGATGGTAATTATCCAAACTAATAAACTGAAATAAGGAAAACCCATCCATCTTATCAAATTTCGTTTAATAAAAGAAAACTTTAGTTTGGATGACATTATGTTTAAAAAAATTGCATATGAGGGGTACCCTAGATAATTTTTTTAGGAGAAAAAAATTTGGCAGGGAGCCCTTGACAGACTTAATTAATTAATTGTCAAATTTGTTTTTTTGATATGTAAAGTGCTATACAAAATGTACCATATTTAATTAAAACGTTTATTCGTTGTCTTTTGTTTCAAGGGGAATTTTATGCAGCTTCGACCAAATCAACGTATGAAGTTAGATGACACAAATGATAATTTATTTTACGAATTTCCCCGCTTCGTTACCCATGTAGATGACGGGTTTATTCAACAACTTACAGATTTATATCGTCAACGTCTCCAACCGAATACGCGTATCTTTGACATGATGAGTAGTTGGGTGTCTCATTTACCCAAAGAGATGGAGTTTTCTTATGTTGAAGGGCATGGACTCAACTCCGAAGAATTAGCACGTAACCCGCGATTTAACCATTATTTTATCCAAAATCTCAACGAAAATCCCAAATTACCACAAAAAGACCAAGAATTTGATGCTGTTCTCAATTGCGTTTCCGTACAATATTTGCAGTATCCAGAAGCAATATTTACCGAAATTCACCGCATACTTAAACCTGGTGGTGTGGCAATATTCAGCTTTTCTAACAGAATGTTTTATCAAAAAGCAATTCAAGTATGGCGGGATAGTAGCGAAGCCGGTAGAGTCAAATTAGTCAAAAGTTATTTTCAATCAGTTTCTGGATTTACTTCTCCAGAAGTAGTTGTAAATCAATCTTCAGCACCAAATTTCCTCCAGTGGTTAGGTGTAGGAGGCGGCGATCCATTTTATGCTGTGATAGCTCATCGAATTTAACAGTTAAAGGTTAAGAGGAGATTTTAATACTTTCAACCTTTGTATTTTATCTTTTCCACGAGGTTAAGAAGTTTAACTGTTGGTAAACATACTCAAAGCTTATCAAAAAGTAATTTTTGTTAATTGATAGATGAAGTATAAAGAATGAGTCTTAAAGTATAAATTGCTAATCCTTTATACTTTATTCGGTCAAACTGAAATTAGGAGTCCAAGATGAAACTTCCCCGCGTGAGTAGAATATTAGCTGCTTTAGTACTTTCCCTATTACTGCTGACAACAGCCTGTGCCCAAAAAGCACCTAGTCGTTTCGATCAAGCACAGCAGGAAAGCAGCCAGCAGAAGAAAGGGCAAGCAGTTGCTAAAAACGCTACTCAAGGTAGTCAGTTTAATAAATTCTTCCCATCTGCTGGAGATGGTTATCAGCGAGTCTTCACTCAAGAGAAAAAGGGCTTTGCCGAAGCCAGTCTGAAAAAAGACGGTAAAGAGGTAGCTAAACTGGCGATTAACGATACCACTAGCAACCCTACAGCAGCAAAGAAATTTGATAAGAGCACTAAAAAAATCTCGGGTTATCCATCAGTAGAAGTTGGAAAAACCCAAACAGCAGTTTTAGTTAACAATCGCTATCAAGTAAAAGTTTTGTCTCGCAATCCTTCATTTACAGCTAGCGATAGAGAAGCTTGGTTAAAGAAATTTGACCTTAGTGGTTTAGCGAGAGTAAAAAGTTAGTAGTAGTTAGTTGTTAGTTGTTAGTTGTTTCAATAACTCCTAACTCCTAACTCCTAACTCCTCAAATCTTTCTTCCCAGCATACATTTGAGCAATCAAGGAGTCTACTGTGAGTAAACCAATTTTTGAATTGGTTGATGAACTACCAACTAGTGGTATAACCATTTCGGTGCTAAACGCATTAAGTAGCATAACCCCAGGGCAGTGGGAAAATTTAGTTGGTTTTGAGAATACCATTAAAGCCGTTACTGGCGAAGATGACGAAGAGATGATCCAAGCAATTGGCGATCGCGCAGTCTATCTCTTCAACGATCGCTCTCAAGGATACCAAAAAGGTTTATGGCTTTATCAAGTCGTTGACAGCACCGATAAAGCCTTGGGTGCGGCGGCTTTAGCAAATAAAGTTAGCGACAAAATTCCCTTGTTTGGAGGTTTGATAAATAGATTTACCCCCAAAGCTGATAAAGCACAGACTATTGATTTATCTTTGAAATTAATCGCCGAATTATTAGCTTTTTGCAGCATCAATGGCATCCCTGGAGATAGTATTGGCGATTTTGTCGCTTCCTTGGGTGAATATAGCGGTGAATCCTTTATCCGCATGGTAGGATTAATTTGCATTGATGGTTTGATACCTCTAGGTCCCGATTTTATTCAACAAGTTCAATCTGCACTCGGTGGAATGAGTCCAAACGAGTTGGAAGATAACTCAACATTCCAGCAGATGAATGATGCAATTCCCGGTGATAATTCCGAAAGCAAACTTAACTTTATCGGTTCTAGTTTTGATTCTGTTAAAGGCTGGCTGAGTGATACCGTATCATCCTATGATTTAACGCCTCAAAAAGTTACCAGTCAGTTGAGCAGTTTTGTTGATTTCGCCGACGATAAACTAGATTATCTCGCTGCTTTCCTCGATATGAGTACTAACTACTACGAGCATACAGGTACTCAAACCCTCGCGGCACGATTGATTGAGCGGGCTGTAGCTGAAATTTAGTTCCTTCGTTTTTGAGGTAATTGGTAATAGTTCTTATTACCGATTACCTATTATTAAATCCCAATTCTCAACAGGGACAAAATTCTTTTAATAAAGAAAAAAATGAGCATTTTATAAATCACTAAATGTTTAATTTATACTCTCAAAATGTAGCCAAAAATCGATATGATTATTTGAATTCAGCATCGCGAGGAGAGAATTCAATTCATCCCAATGAATCAGCATCATATCGAAGTCACGGTTTCAACAAATAATTTCAGAAACAACATTAGCCACATTCGCGATCGCGTTATGCCTTCTCAACTGTGCGTAGTCATGAAATCCAATGCCTACGGACATGGTTTGAAGGCATTAGCGCCTACAGCAGTCGCAGCAGGTGCGGAATATATCGGTATTTGTACTAATCCCGAAGCAACGATTATCCGCAAGTTAGACTTAGACGTAAAACTATTGCGTTTGCGGATGGCTTTACCTGAAGAATTGCAAGAATCTATCGAATCTCTCAACATTGAGGAACAAATAGGAACTATCGAAGCAGCAGAATATCTTTCAGAAGCAGGGGAAAGACGCGGTAAAAAAATTCCCGTACATCTCAACATCGATACTGGAATGGGTAGAAGCGGTTTTTTCTCTCATCAAATAGAAGAACTCAAACAAGTTTGCGAGCTACCCGGTATTGATATTGTCGGTGTAATGACTCACTTCGCCAGCGCCGATGGAAAGGATTTAGCATTCACACATCATCAAATAGAAGAATTTTCAAGAGCACGTCAAGTTCTTCACGATTACGTAGACCATAAAGTGTTAACTCATACTCACAACAGCGCGGCAACAGTACGTATTAGTAATGAAAACAATCGCTTAGTAAGAGTTGGAGCAGCCTGTTACGGTGTGCGAACTTCTCAAGACTTTCACAATCCACCCGAATTGAAGCCTGTCATGTCAGTAAAAACTAGGGTAGCGCAAGTAAGAAAAATACCGCAAGGTAAAACCATCGGTTACGGTAGCTTATTCACTACTCAACGGGATAGTGTAATCGCATCTTTACCAGTAGGTTTTGGTGAAGGTTATCCCCGTTCGTTATTTAATAAAGGTATTGTTCTCATAAAAGGTTATCGCTGTCCCGTAGTTGGACGTGTATCTTTGAACATTACTACGGTAGATATTACTGACCTACCAGAATCAGTAGAATGGGGTGATGAAGCGGTATTAGTAGGAACTCAAGGTAATGAAGAAATCACCTTTGAGGAACTCGCAGATAAGTTTGCCAGCGTACATACCGAAATCAATTTGATGGCAGGTTTTATGAATGAAGTTAGTTATGTTTAGGAGTTAGGAGTTAACAATTAATTGGTTCCCAGCATCTAGGCTGGGAACTTTCACGAGATAAATAGAGCCTTGAAATACATTACAAGTCAGAGTCTTGCAATATAAAAATATTTAAGTAATAAAATTTTATCCAAAGTGCTATTTAGTACTCTCTATCCTTGATTAATTATTTATATATTCAGATAATTAGTAATTGATACCAGCCCCAGTTTTACGACGTTAGCGTTTAGCTTTTCGTTGAGGAGATAGGGTAATTAGTAATTGCTGAAAATACATTTTTTATGAATTGGCTACAAAAAATATGTCCGATTCTAATAGGCTTGTATAGTCTAATTTATATGCCTAAAGCTACAGCAGATACATTAGACAAAGAAGTATCGAGTTTTATCTCAGGAGAGGGAACTGTACTGTATTTAGGTACTGGTGTAGCTCTACCGCTTTTGATAGATGGTAAAGAAGGTGGACAAAAATCATTAAGAACTTTAGATTCTCTCGGCACTAGCAGTTTATTATGTATAGGCTTAAAGCAAGTTACTCGGGTAAAGCGCCCTGACTCTGATAGTCGCGATAGTTTTCCTAGTTGTCATGCAACCGCAGCCTTTGCAGTAGCAACTATGCAAAGCCACTATCATCCAGATACAGCAATCTTATGGTATTCAGGAGCATCACTTATCGCCTACTCGCGCCTTAATCTCAATCGCCACCGTATAACGGAAGTACTTACTGGTGCCGCATTAGGATATCTCACAGCACGACTAGAATTAAGTCAAAAACGCGGACTAATTCTATTTCCCTTGATTAATAATAATCAAGTAGGCGATACAATTGTTGGAATGCAAATAGTTGGTTCTTTTTAATACTAATAATTACTCCCTGATTCAAATACCCCATGGCTCATACTCTATTTTGGTAACTTCAAATTTGCGACAACAGCATTTAAATAGGGTTGAAACACGGATAGATTCTCCAACTTTTGAAAGTTACCAGTTGATGGAGCAGGTTCAAAAGCAGTTTTAATTAAGTAAAGTGCTTTACCATCAAAAGCAATATAACTTATATGGTGTTCGTGTACACCACCCTTTTGTTTAAGCCCACCAAAACCGTAACGTACACCTTCTAGCTTACCAACCCGTGCTTTCTGTGGTGGATAAGGAGAAAATAATATACCATCTTTAGTCTTAGCTTTCTGAGAATGGTTTTTAGCTAATAGGTTATATTGATTCGTTACCCAAGCATTAAGTGCAGTCTTAACCTGTGTAAGGTACTTAGGACTCTGATAATTTATATCAGAATTAGGTGGAACACCAGCATTAATCAGCATCTTTTGAAAACTAAGCTGGGTTTCCAAAGGAAAAATTCCCATTTCTACGGTACCTATAGTTTTTCCATTCGCCGAAACACACAGCAGATAATTATTATTTGCACAAGGATTAATTTTCCAATCAGGTGGAAGCGGAGTCTCTTCTATAAGATTATTCCAAATATTAGTTTCGTTAGATTTTGCACTAACTAAAGTTGTTGTTGGAGTTGGTGTTTTTACTGTACTTGGTTCTGACTTTTGATCGTCAGAAAAATAAGAGACAGCCGTTTTAACCCCTATAGGAATTAATATCAAACCTAGCAACACGTGATAAAGTCGTAGCATTTTACTTAAAAATCACAATATAACGTAAAAAATAGCCTAAAGGTTAAAAATTAAATTTAAATAACTCTGGTGGTACTAACTCCTAACTCTATAACAGACTTCCGCACTGCGGAAGTCTCTACAACTCCTAACTCCCCGTCTCTTCTTCCATCCCATTTGTTGAAAAATCCATAGAGCTAATTCCCAAAACGGTTTCATCTTCAATCTCCGAGTCTAAGTCTACAGGAAAAATCGGTTCGCCTTCCGCGCTCTCAATTTGCCCTATAGAGGGAGTTTCTTTAAATGCAATCTCTGTGTTATCTTCTGTATATTTATCATATGTTCGTGATTGATATGACATTAAACTTTTAAGTTGTTCAAACTTAGCTAAAGAAAATATGGCACCATTTGCTAGAGCAGTTTCTTTGTTAGTCTCAGTAATGATAGCTTGAAATAAACAGGCGTTGGAAAGATTTACTAAATCGAGATTTACTCCCGAAAGATTAGCGCCAGTGAGATTAGCACCCGTAAGTTTCGCATTTGTCAGATTTGCGTTTGTCAAATTAGCACCTGTTAAGTCAGCACCAGTAAAATCTGCTTCTGCAAGGTTTGCACCTACCAAACAAGCATCTCTTAATTGAGCATTGGATAGATCGGTATTAGCAAAATTTACTTGGGCTAACATCCCTTGTGTTAAATCAGCTTTTGATAAATTGAGAAATGTTAAAGATTTTTCACCAATTCTTCCTCTTGTAGTTTCTGGGTGAAAAACAGCTGTTTTCGCCATCAAACTTATTAGTGCTTGGGGATTAAATTCTCTAAAAGAGGCTGGATTCCCGCAAGGAGAAAAAGTCTGTTTTGTTTCTCGGTGTGAAGCGCTAAGCAATAAAAACACATTTATTCCTACTGCTGCATTTACCTGTTCTACATTTACAGGGTTTTGTAATTCTTTAAAATAAATCCAAGCCTTATGTGCTAATCCTTCATCCAACCAACGCCCGTGACAGTAAGGGTACCAAAAGGGTTTCAAGCGACTGGATAATAATTCAAAGGAGAATTTATGCTTTTGTTCTCTTCGCAAACCTTCGATCGCAAGTTCTTCGATTTCTTGAGTAAGAATACCGTAACCTAGTAAATAATAAAGTTGTTCGGCGACACTACTCTGAGATTCCACATTAAAAACCATTTCTCCGTAATCATTGCGATGCCATTTTGTCAAGTCTTTTAGTTTAGCGACAATTGCTTTAGCACAGAGATATTCGCCGAATTTTGAGTGGGAGAATTTGACGGTAGAGGAGCCACTGTGTTGGGCGGGTTTCCCGAGTTGTAGCAAGTGGCGTGGGTTGGAATTTCCGATTACCGATTTTTTGGTAATTTTAAAATAAAAGGTACTTAGCTGGGTAAAATCGCCTTTGAGATCGATATTTTTCTTTCCAGAATATAAAATTTGCAGCGCTACTGTTTGCATTTCATCAATTAATTCTTGGGGATGGCGATTTTTGAGCAGAGAAGTAATAGCTTCTGGGGTGCGGTGGATATTCCCCGAAAGCGATGATGTTAATATTTTTTTACTAATAGCAGAAGCCCCATAACCCAACAACCATTGCGCGAGACGCTCGTAAACACTCCATAAAACTACATAACTATTAGTTGCTCGAGGATTGGTAGCTAATTGTAATATTTGATCGTCAAGTAGTTCGTCACGATGTAATATCCCCAGTAAATACAACATCAAAGGCTGTCGGACAAAATCTGAAAGTAGAAATTGAGATTTTTGAGAAAAACCCTTATTTTTTTTCAAAAATGTAAAGAAGTTTTGAGCGATCGCCATAGATTGAATTTTTGCCCAATTTCCAAACCACTGTTTCCAGTCATTTTGTCTCCAGGGTTGAATTTTAATTGTCCGTAATTTTGCTTCTGCTTTGGCGAAGATATCCTCCAACACCCAGCTTTGAGTTGTCAAAATAATTTTATGTGCCTTCTGGCATTGAAACTCAAACAACTGCTGCATAAAAATGGCGGTTGCAGTTTTATTTTCAGTGCAGTGCGGTAGTTCGTTTAATCCATCGAGTATGAGTAAGCACTTATTATCAGATTTTTTAAGCCAAGTCGATAAATTTACATTAGAATCTCGAATAAAAGCTGATGCAAGAGTTTCTTGAAAAGTTTCACCAAAAGTAACTTCACTAAGGCTAATAAATACAGGTATCCATTCTGGATAAAACTTTTGCGCGATTTCTGCGGCAAATATTTGACAGAAACTGGTTTTACCATAACCTGATTCGGACTCAATTACGGTGACAGTTTCTAAATCTTTCAACTGCGACACTACCCAGTTCATTAAATCAACTGGCTGACAATCTTCCTGTAAAGGTAAACCTATTGGCGGAACATAAATCTCTTTCAGAGAGAAAGATTCTATGAATAGCGGTTCGCCAAGCTTTTTAATTAAACTTGCTCGATAATTATCTCTAGATAAATCAATTTTATCGTCGGATTTATCATCAATTTCTCTAGTTTTTAATTCAATAGTTTTACCCAATCTCAAAAATTTTTTTAACTGAATAAAACTTGCGATATTTTCGCTCACCACCTCAATTAAATGTCCCAAAAGGCTATTTTCCAAGCGCTGAATAATTAACTCCGCCTCGAGAATAGGAACGCTATTCGCAACTAACCAAGCTACAGCAATGCGACTAATTTGTTGCACAAAAGAAGAATCTGCAACCATTTGTAGTGCCTCTTCCCCTTGCGCCTCAGTTAATTTTTCTCCACGCATGATTTTGAGCAAAGCTTGCAAATTCTCATCCCGCAGAGGTTTCACCTTCTCTTTCCCAGATATATTTAAATTCTCCCCTTGTCCCCTTGTCACGCCACTTGCGACAATAGAGGGAACCGTGATTTCTCTGTGGCTCCCCTTGTCTCCTTGTCTGTTAATTCCTCGCACTCCCAGGCTCACCAATGCCCTTTCGATCCAAACTCGGGAAAGACTAAATTCGTCAATTAAAACTTCTTCTAAAGCTTGTAGATAAGCAACTTGAAACGCCAACCAAGTAGCTTCATTAGGTAATAATGGCTTCTTTTGCGCCAGTAATTGTAAGATACTCTGTGTCAAAGTCGCAAATACAGTTATTTCGTGCCAAACAACCCCTAAAGGAAGTTCCATAACTTCTGCTAAAGTACAGATATCAAATGCTAAAGGGCTTCTAATTTCCATATCCTGGATCATTCGCAAGGCTATTCCTGTTATTTCTGCCTGCGAAAGCCCTTTAATTTGAGTTATTTCGATATGATTTTCTATTAACCAATGCCGAATGCTTAAGTTCATTGAATCAACACTAAGGGTTGTATACGGCAATTATTCCGATCGAATTTTGATGCAGGGATTTGAATCTGATAATAACTCCAGATGTGGGAATTAGGCGGCAGTTGAGATTTCTATTTTACTTTTATCAAAAATTTCCATAGACCAGAAACTGTCTTGCTTAAAACCATAATATTATTAAGTAAAATCTCAAATCAAAATTTTTTCGGTCACAATCAAAGAATGTACTTTAAAAGATTATCTCTTAAGGATAAAGTTTAAAAGATGTCAATAACCCAATTTTAGCCAGCCCAAACATATTCAAACTCAATTTTTATATCTCAAAAATATTTGAACTTTCCTCCTCCACTACTACTTGCTTAAAGAATAAATTAGACTTTTAGAAACCCCGAAACCTTTTTTCCTTTCTCTGCTTTCTCCGCCTATCCCATTCCTTCCACTGCTTGTCTCAACAGACAAATGTTCGGAAAGCTTCGCACTATTGACTCCCATTCTTCCTCCCCAAAACCACTCTCGTTGCATCTAAATACTTCATCATTCGTAAATTAGCTATGAGCGATCGCCCTCTAAAATTATTGTTAATTGATTCCGATCCGATTTTTAGACTGGGATTGCGTCAAACTCTTGAAGAATTCCCAGAATTGCAAGTCGTAGCGGAAGCCGAAACCTACACCACCGCGTTGCAAATTTTAGCAGAATTAGCCCATCTTGACCCCAATCAAGTCAATTTGGTACTTTTGGAACCAGATAATAATCGTTCTGCAAATCGTCAAGAACTTGGTTTACAACTAATTAAACAGTTGAAAACTCAGTACCCAAATTTACCCGTTTTACTTGTGTGCCATATTCTACAACCCGGAATGCTCATAGCCTTAAAAGCTGCAGGAGCCAACGGTTACTGTCCTAAGGGTACACCTGTTTCTGAATTAATCCTTGCTATGGAACAAGTTATAGGAGGAAATTCCTATTGGGCTAGCAAAACCAAAAATTTCGGAGAATGGGAAAGTCAAATAAAAGAAAAAATTGAGCGGCAAGAACGCAAATCTCAGAAATCTCTAATTACTCTAATTAATAAATTACGTAATAATCTGCGCGTATCGGGAAATAATTACATCAAAGTTAACTTGACACAAGTTACCAGACAACTCCAAGTTCCCGGATTAACAGTACTCAATAGGGCTATTTTAGCAGGAAGACGACGGGAACTAATTGCAGCACAATGGGTGCTTGATAATTTCGTAGATTCACCACAACCACAAACACA
Organism: Cyanobacteria bacterium P01_D01_bin.50; assembly: GCA_039200565.1. Lineage (GTDB taxonomy): Bacteria > Cyanobacteriota > Cyanobacteriia > Cyanobacteriales > Nostocaceae > Rivularia. The sequence goes on from JBCCSG010000077.1 coordinate 19,272, forward strand.
AAATAGTAACAACTCTTTCATTTCTTCCGCTGAATTGCCATTATCCAAATCTGAAAGTAGTATTACCCTCGCAAATTCTACAATTAACCCTCTTTCTCCACCTTTACTCAGCCCAAGAGCCATACAAGCCACATTGTTTGCATCTTGTATTAACAAACTTCAATTTAATTTACAAAATGTAACCGACATTCCTTTAGAAATAGATATTCTACGGGAAGATAAAAAGAGAGAACTACTGTATTTATTGCTACAAAAGTTTGCAGATTCTCTCGATGAATTGCGTAATGCTGAAGTAGAAGAATGCAGAGTAAACGAAGTAAATTACACTTTATTATTAGATGTATGGCAAGCCACTACCACAGAATTTTTCGGTAAATTTTCTCGGATAAAAGCAGAAGGAATTGAGTTAGAAATAGTTTCTATATTGTTAGAAAATGCGGCAATAGTGCAGAAAGAAATTCTTAACAAAATTCCATTGACAACCGAATTATTATCTTACTTAATATTTCAGACAGAATTATATGTAGAAAATACACCTTATTTAGCTGCCAGCGATGAAGCTAACGAACACGCTGCCATGATATTAGAAAATATGTTGATTCATATCGCTAATGCCGTCATGCAGCCACTATTAAATAGATTAGCAAATATAGAAGCAATCAAAAAAGATTATTACGATCGCCAACTAATTTCTACCAGAGAAATCGAACGCTTCAGAAATGATTTATCTTGGAAATATCGCTGGCAAAATTATGTAGGAGAAGCCCAACAAATATTCGAGAGTCGTCACGAATTATTCGTACTAGCACCTCGCGGCATAGCTAAAGTGTTTGTATATACATCCCGCAACAATGAATTAGAACAACTTGCAGGGATTCCCTTAGTCGTGACATTATTGCTAGAATTTCGCGATGCAGCGACACCCCGTCTACAATCCCTACTATCATTCCTAGGTAACGGTGTTGTTTTCGTTCTCACTAAAATAGTTGGTAGAGGAGTAGGTTTAATTGTACGCGGTGTTCTTCAAGGTATCGGTAGCACTTCCTTGTCAGAGAGGAAAGGGAAGGAGTAAGGAGTTAGGGGTTAGGAGTTAGGAGTTAGGAGTTAGGAGTTAAGAGTTAGGAGTAATAGCATTTTAGGTGAGACTATATAATAAGTAATTAGCCGAACTTGATATAACAAGCAACAACCATAAACTATCAATTATCAATGATCAACCAACAACTAACCACTAACAACTAACAACCAACAACCAACAACCAACCACTAACCACTAACAATTATCAACCAACAACCAACAACCAACAACTAACAACTAATTATAATTACGAAAAAAATGAAAAAAACTATCCCAAAAATCTTGCGTTCGTCTATCTTCTAATCTTTGTTTGTTCCACTCCCATGCTGTCTTTTCTACTATTTCTGAATAACTCGAATGAACTGGCGATAAATTAGCTAAAACATTGATTTTTATTTTCTGAGAAATAGCTAAAGCAATTATATTTACTAATTCTCTTGATTCTGCTCCTAATAGAGATGCTCCTAAAATTTCACCATTACGGCGAACAACTATTTTACAAATACCTGTAGTTTCATCTCTTAATTTTGCAGTTGGTAATATTTTAAAATACTGACGCAAAATTAAAATTTCTTGTCGCGGGTATCTCCTTTTTACTTCTCTTTCCGTCAAACCAACCTGCACTAAATTCGGGTTAGTTAAAATTCCCCAGGGAATTGCTTGATAATTAATTTTATATCTAGGGAAGAATAAAGCATTTTTGATCGCAATTGTCGCCTCAAAATTAGCAATATTTGGTAAATTGTAACCACCAATTACATCTCCACAAGCATAAATTCGGTGATTGGTAGTTTGTAGTTTTTTATTAACTAGCAAAGCATTCAAATTGTACTTTACTCCTACGCCAGCTAAATTCAATGACTCTATTAAAGGCTGTTGTGCGATCGCCACTAATATTTCATCGGTTTCAATGGCTGTATCTCCTGCTTGCAACCACTTTTTATTTTCTATTAACCGAATTTGAGTTACGGTAGTCTGTGTTAAAACACGTACTCCTTCGACTTCTAACTGCACTTGCAGCAACCGAGCAATTTCTGGATCTAGGGGAGAGATAATATAAGGACTACTTATTATATACGTGACGTTGTAACCTAATCTTGCCAAACTTTGAGCAATTTCTACACTTTGGGGTATCCCACCAAGAATTACCCAATTTTTTGGCGGTGTAGCGCTTCCCAAAACTTGCCAAACATTTGATAAAGTTAAAAATCCCGCTTCCTGCAATCCCTTAATTTCTGGAATCGCTGGATGGGAACCCGTCGCAAGTAAATAATTACGTGCAATTAATTTACGCTCATTAACAATAAAACTTAACTTCGGCGAAGCTTGAAAGCAACCGCTACCAATAATTACATCAATACCTTGCGCCGCTAAAAAAGCAGGAGAAAGCTGTTCTTCAACATTCTCAGCGACGGCAGAACCCCATAACAGCAGCTTTTCCAAAGAAACTTGAGATTTTTCTTCCCGATTGGTTAGATGCTCTGCACGCGAGCAAAACGGAGTTAACTCATTAAATTTCCGAACAGCATTACTAATCTCCCCCATGCCTTGGAGTTGAATCAAATCGTGACAAAATCGCGGTTCAACCAAAGCAACCTTAGCCCTTAGTTGAACAGCCTTCAAGGCAGCATCCCGCCCGTGCCGAGTACCACCAACGATTGCAATATCGTAATCAACAGACATTAATAATTAGTTGTTGGTTGTTGGTTGTTAGTTGTTAGTTGTTGGTTGATGGTTGTTGGTTGATGGTTGTTGGTTGTTGGCTCTACCTCCTTATCTCCCCATCACCCCATCACCCCATCACCCTTATAGCTCTTACCAAACGCTGATTATCTGCTTCTAAGCGCACGGCTATACGAAAATAGCGATCGCCTAATTCGGGAAAACTGAGGCAGTCGCGGATGAGAATTTGATGATGTTGAAGCAATTTCTGCTGTAACTCAGAAGTAGAATGCTTGGATTCAACTAATAAGAAATTAGCAACACCCTTGAGTGGTTGCAAACCAGGGATATCGGCTAAACCTTTAAACAAATCACTTCTTGCTTTTGGTAGCCATTCCCAGGTTTGCTGCTGAAAATGTTTATCCCCAACAGCAGCGTAAGCAGCTGCTGCGGCGAGAGAATTTACTGCCCAAGGATCGCGCCAAGATTGCCATTTTTTTATGCGCTCGGGATGAGTAATGGCGTATCCCAAGCGCAACCCAGGAAGACTGTAAAATTTAGTTAAGGAACGCAATATAACTAAATTAGGAAATTCGGACACCACATCAATTAGGCTTTGTTCCTCCCTTGGGTGCAGAAAATCCATAAAAGCTTCATCCACTACCACTAAAGCAAATTCTTTGAGGTAGGGTAATATTGCATCCCGTGATAATAATTTCCCCGTAGGATTATGGGGATTATTCAACAATAATCCCTTATCCTTTGTCGTTAGTCCTTTGTCAAAAATCAATGACAAATCGGTGTTCGTAAACGACATAGGAAACTCCAACACAAGGGCGTTGAATGCCTCCAAGGCTCGATAGTAGTCGCCAAAGGTTGGAGTTGGGAGAACTGTAGCGGCAACTTGTGCTAATTCTCTTCCTACCCAAGTCAGTAATTCTGCTGAGCCGTTACCCGGCAAAATCCACTCAGACGGCAGTTGATGAAAACAACCTAGAACTTGTTTTAATTCACTGTAATTTGGGTCTGGATAGTGCTTTATATTACCCAATTGTGACTTGATAGCCGCTAAAGTACTATCTGGGGGGCCCAAAGGGTTAATACTGGCAGAAAAATCCAAAATAGCATTAGGGGGACAACCAGCTACTGCTGCTGCCCAAGCTAAGTTACCCCCGTGTTTCGGTTGCCGCATCAAAAAAAAGTTTAGTAACTCAAAAAAGTCTACTCTTTTGGGGGAGCAACTCTTTCTCGAAACATTTTACCAGCGGAGAAAGCAGGAACTCTCGTTGCTGGAATTTCCATTTTTTCATTGGTTTTGGGGTTGCGCCCTTCCCGTGCCTTACGCTCGCGCGATTCAAAAGAACCAAATCCAACCAGCGTTACCTTATCGCCGGAAGAAACAGCTTCAATGATGCTTTCTAAAGCAGCGCTTAAAACCGCATCAGCTTGCTTTTTGGTTACGCTAGCCTTTTCAGATACAGCATCAACTAATTCACCTTTATTCATGTCAAACTCCTTGAGGTTTAGTATTCGTCTGGGTTTGGATACCCCTGATGTATTCTGACTTGCATCTTTTTTGGATATTTAAAAAAGCCCTGCTTGATGAGTATTTTTGCTTAAAACCGCTGTAACTCCCATCAGCTAGACTTTTCAATGAATCATTCTAAATTGTTGTAGCCTTCATTGGATACATGAAACGATTATTTTATATAGTTTTCAGGATTTTTCATATCCAAAGTTTAATTTTGGCACTAAAAACACACTTCTCAAAGGTCAAAATGCTAAAAAGCAATATCTTGTTAGAAGGGTAATAGCGGAAAAATTTATCGGTAGCGATAGGGGGAGTAAAACAGATGGGATAAATAGCTATTAAAGGATAAAATAGAGCTAATAGAGAGAATAAATGCTTTACCAAGAAGCTTATTACGATGATTTTTTGTTCTCAAAAAATTTTGGTCTCTTTCTTTTAGTCACCATCCGATCGAAGTTTAAAATTCTTTATCCGATTAATGAAAAAGCTCAAGACTTAGTTATAAGTTTTGTAACGTTTTTTTATTCCCACATTATATTTACCCCATGGATACTTGACAGCAAAACTGATTGCCGAAAATATTTTGTGTGTGGAGAAAAATATTAGTTA
>JBCCSG010000078.1:0-24134 GCA_039200565.1 Cyanobacteria bacterium P01_D01_bin.50
AAGAATTCGTCGCCGCTTTCTCCTATGATGGAGAAAATGCTCGGGTAGATGCTGCAACTTTGCAAATTGGTAAAACTGAATATGCTTTGCAAGGCGGTTTAAATTTAAATTCCGGTGATATTAACGGTAGATTAGTTGCTAATTCGGCTAAAGTACAAGATATTTTCGCTGCTGTAAATGTATTTAACTTAGAAGACTTACAGGGTGGAGTTGATAATATCTTAAATCCAGAATACGGAAATGCCGCGAATGTCAAAGTACAACCAGTCGGAAAACCCAACTCGCCAATACTCCAACAATTACGCTTGTTTGCTGAAATTGTTAATCTGATTCAACAACAAGCAGCTTTAAAACAAGAAGATAACTCCATCGAGTTTGATATTACGGGAGAATATAACGCAGAAGTCGCCGTCGCTGGAAAGCTGACAAATCCCCAAATTAATTTTCAACTACAAGGTAACGATTGGCAATGGCGACCTCAACAAGAATATGTAACGATGAATCCCCGTAAAGGTGTCGTTGTCAAACAAAATCAAGCTATAGATATTAATAAAATAGTTGCCAAAGGAAGTTATCAAAACGGCATAATTCAAATACAACCAGCACAACTTGGAGTGGAAGGTGGTTTAATTGCCCTTGATGGAACATTAGAATTAGACGGATTGAAATCTTCGGGAATAGTCAAGGTTGAAAATCTTCCCGTAGAATTAGCCGAAAGATTTGTAGAATTACCCGTTGAGATTGGCGGTAAATTTAACTTACAAGCAAATCTCGGTGGAAATGCATTCAAACCTGATATTCCACAAGGTGCATTTTCCTTAACTAACGGTACCATCAACGAAAAACCTTTGGGAGAATTAGCTGGCAATTTCAACTATATTGATTCTATCGCCAACCTCAAAACTACTCCCAATTCCGTCGTCAAAGTAGACGCTACCGTTGCTTATCCCCTCCAACCAAATAGAAAGAATTCCGTCGCCCTAAAAGCGAGAATCAATAACCAAGCTTTTGCGCTTTTAGATGCATTAACTCAAAATCAACTGCAATGGGTAGAAGGAAATGGAGAAATTGCGATCGCAATTAACGGTGAATTAAATCCCCAAGCTGATACAATTCAAGGATTATCAGATAATTTAGTCGCTACTTCTACAATTCAAATTGAAAACGCCACCATCAAAACTAAACAGTTAGATAACGAGATTAAATTATCCGCATTAGGCAACCTTGCTTTAAATAACCAGATTATTCAAATAGAGGAAATATCCGGTAGCTTAGCAGAAAGTCCATTTACTATTACTGGTAATTTACCTTTATTCCAACCCCGTAGCGATACTCAACCTTTAAATGTAGTTTTAGGTCCCGGAAAACTCAAATTTAAAGGTTTATACAACGGAAAAATTGCTTCTAATATTGAAATTTACCGCACAGCAATCAATCCGATAATTGCTGGAAACCTTACTTTAAAAAAAGGACGCGTATTTATACCTCAATTTGCAGATAAAGAAACGGAAAACACGCAAAAAATAACTCAACAGAGAAAGTTCGCCACAAAAAAAGTTGCAAATAAACCCCTTTCAACAAACTCTAACTTACCTATTAACCCCACATTTCAAAACTTCAGTGTAACTATAGGAAAAGGATTCCGCTTTACTAACGATTTACCACGAGCAAACTTCCGCATGGCGGGAGACATTACAATTAACGGCGATTTAAATAATCTCCGAGGGGATGGAGAAATCGAACTTAAAAGAGGTAGCCTCTTCCTACTAGAAAACTCATTCTTTATCACACGCGATCGCAAACAACAAGTTACGTTTTCACCAAATCGTAGTTTACTCAATCCCCAGTTAGATATAGAAATACAAACTACAGTAGTTGACGCACCGAGTTTTGACAACTTAGAAGCAGTCGATTCCGAAATTCGAGATAACATAGTAGCTGCAGCTAACCCCGAACAAATTGATATCACAATCACCCTTCAAGGTGAAGCAAACGAACTACTTGCATCTTTAGGGAAAAATTCATCGTCAGGGGATGCTTGTCAACCGTACGAAACAAATATTAGAGTATCCGAATTAGGAACATTAACTACCAACTCCCTAACCCAATTAGAACAATTTTCCAACTGCATCAACGCCAATAGTAAAGTCAGTATACAAACAAGAAATTTACTCGAAAACCCTGCCGTTACATTAGCAAGTACTCCCAGTCGTAACAAAACCGAAATTTTATCATTATTAGGAAACCGTACATTCGCTTCATTGCAAAAACTCGAACAACAAATTACCAGCGGTAACGAAACGGAATTGTTAGAATCTTTAGTGCTAGATTACTTAGTCGCACCTTTACAAGCCGAAATAACCCAAGAATTTTTATGGATAGCACAACGCCCCGTAAACTCTTTGGGTAAATCAATTGGGTTAAACAGGTTACAAGTATTCCCAGCTTTGACAGGTTTGAAAGATATTAACGAAACCTCTTCAGCAAGATTTGTTTACGATTACGAAGCCGGAGAATTTAGATTGATGTATGAAGCGAGATTTTAAATAAAATATGAACAATATCTCCATTCTTCAAGTTACAGGAATGGCCGCAATTATCCAATAACCAGGTAGTGCCGTACCCTGATTGCCTTATTATTACGTTCAAAATTAGTCAGTGTACAAGCACCCTACAAAAAAGGCGGCCAGTATAGTAACTAATTTGCCGGACATGATATAACTAGACATCATATCAAAACCCAAAGTTTATGATGTAGGGTTAATTCGTGGCTTATTTATAGATGCGATCGGCCATACGCTAGAGGCGTACGCAAAAACCTGTTTTCTTTGCCTATGTTATTTTCTTCTATTTTTATGATTTAGATTGAGCATAAACACGTAAATAAATCAAGTTTAATTGTGTTGTAATATTGAGTATATTTTAGATTTTTTTAATGATTTGACTTTACTTTTTTACTTACATATATAAATAACAATTTACAGTTGTTAGAAATCTAATAATTACTTGCTTGCAGTCAGAAAACTACCTAAAATGTAAAATTTATGACTATACAATGGTAGGCTAAAAAAATTTATATAAAATGAAGTATAGACAAACGGCGTTGCTTTACTGTAAGTTTTGAAGTTGGAGTTACATTATTATTATGAGTTTCTCTAGCTCAAGACAACTAGCAAAAATCGATGATGCCTCAGGGTCTAAATCATCACAGCAATTGTCAACTCAAGAAAAGCAAAATTTTGATTATACTGGTCTCACCCCTGAAATCAGAGTATTTGTAGAAGGCAAAACCTCTGAAATTAAAAGTTTGATGCGTCGGGGTGTTAAGGACATAATTGAAATTGGTCAAAGTTTGAACGAAGTAAAAAAACAGCTAGGTCACGGAAATTACAGAGTTTGGCTGATTGCTGAATTTGACTGGAGTTTAAGAACAGCGGCTAGGTTCATGCAAGTAGCGACTCAATTTAAAAGTGCCAATTTGGCAGATTTAAACATAGCAGTTTCAGCTCTTTATCTTTTAGCAGAACCATCTACCCCCCAAAAAGCTCGTAAACACGTCTTGGGACTTGCCAAAGTCGGTGAGAATATGACCCACAGTAAGGTCAAAGCAATTATTCAGAATTACAAGAAATTAACTCATAGTCATAATAACGTCATCAAGCCAGCTAATCTCAACATTTCTGCTCGGGTTAGAGAAGAATATCAACCTTTACAGGTTTGTTCTCACCCAAAAGCAAAAAATAAAGTCGATTTAGCGACAATAGAACCTTCAGCCGAGACTGTAGCACCTAAAAAATTAGAGCCGAAACTAATGCACAACTTTGTTGAAAGAAGTAACATAAATAACAAAAAATACTTAGGAACAACAGATGAATTAAAGCCTGAATACAGCGATTATATACGTGTTACTAATATTGAATATCAAAACAGCGATTTAATTAGGAATATACCTCAAACCTTTGAAGTGAACTTTGGTGGTGTCTGTGTTAACTTTGAGGGTTATCCAGAAGCATTGATTATTTTATTTGAGCAAATGCAGAACAATCCTGCCTTTACAAAGAGAGTATTACAAGAAGCAAAGTACTAAATTAGTACAATTAGAAACAAGGTATAGCTTAATGAAAAATAGCTTGAAAGGATATTTTCCAAATCCTCGGAAGGATAATTTTACCGAAAAAGAATTCAGTCCGATTGAGCCAGAATTCAGTTGGGAATTGCGGTGCGACTTCAATGATTCAATTAAAAATCAATTTTTAAGCTATCACTGAAATACTTTGCTCAATTTACGAACGGAACAAAATTCCTTTTCAAACATCCTCAAAGATCCAAAACCAGCGAGAATATTGAAAAATAATAACATCTATTGCTTCATTAGTTAAGTTTATCAGTGATTAGAGAACTATAAGCAAAAAGAGAATCCGTGAATTTTTCTATGATTTCTGCTTGTTTCCATTTTATATTGTAAAGAGACGTAGCAAGACTATGTCCCTATATAGTTAGGAGTGGTCGCAATTGTCACAAAACTCTGGCTGGAGCCGTACCCTGATTGGCTTATTTTAACGTTGAAAATCATTTTGTACAGCATTCTACAAGAATAAAGCCAGTTGCGTAATTCCTAATAGACTAAATTGTGCGTTCCTATTTTGATTGAGCAAGACTACAAAAAGGTCTTGATCGCAGAGTATCAGTTAATTTTCATACTAGTAAAAGTGACGATCCAACTTCAGGAAAGTCTAAATCAAGCCTAATAATTTAAGAGTTCCGATCAAATCCACTAGTAAGTACTTTGAGATAGAATTTTGTGCTAACTCAATATTCTAAATTGATTTGAAAAAGAGGTGTGAGAGAGCCTTTTCAAGTGTAGTTCAAAAGTTTTATTTGAGTTCAAGCTTCAAACTCTAACGGCTGATTTTTTTGCTTGAAAACGAGGAAAACAATGGTTATTTGAGAATAGTTTCAATTTTCATTCTGGAATAACTGAAAATATTGATGGAGAGTCAGAGTTGATTATGAAATTCACAAGTTTTGCTCCTGGAATTGTTGCCAATTCCCATGCTTCAACTGTTGGGAAAACGACTTCTAACTTGTCTAGTGTCCAAGCTGTTGTTTGTGAGGATCTTAGTGCATTTGCAGAAATTTTTGGAGTAAGTGAGGAACGCGATGGTGAGGCTATTTGCTTAGCGATCGCCACTTGCGTTTTATCTCGCTATGCTGAACGTGCGGAAATACATTTGAAACTTTTGACTACAGGAGCCGATAGAACACTGTGTCTTGAGAGAGAGCAAGATTTCTCTACTGTAATTAGTCAAGCACATTCTGCCCTAACTATAGATAGTACTAAAATACCTGAATTTGAAAATCAATCAGGAAGAACAGATGCAGCCTTTGAGTTTGTAACGAAAGATGTCACTGAACCGCTTAACAATAATATCCCACAGATACTGTTCCGCTTCATTGTGACCGATTCTCAAGTCACTCTGAAACTCTACTTCCATGGTGAAATTTTTGCATCCGTTGCTATGGAGGATCTTGTGGGCTGCGTGGAGCGGATTTTTGCGAACCTGGCGGCATCCTCTTCTACTGCCATCAGTAAAGTTAATATTGTTACACCAGAGGCACGACATCGCCTCCTAGTCGATTGGAACGGTCGTAGTGTAGCCTATGCAAAAGATCGCACCATTCTACAACTGTTTGAAGCAGCAGCAGCAGCGGAGCCCAATCGATTAGCGATTACCTTCGAGAAAACAACACTGACATATAATTCATTAAACGGTAAGGCAAACGAATTAGCTGTTCAATTACAGGAAGCTGGAGTCAGTAAGGGTGATTTGATTCCATTCGTGATGAATAACTGTCTTGAATTGCCAATAGCAGTTATCGCCCTGATGAAACTTGGGGCAGTATTTATACCAATAGATTTAGCTTGGTCTACAGAACGTATTTGCCTGCTAATCGATAGGATAAACCCAAAATTGGCGATTAAGTCAGAGTCAGATCCAGTGTTTAACCAGCTAAAGGTAGCGACTTTTAATGTTGCACAAGGAGACTTATCTGAACGCGACGACAACAACCATGGGGTAGAAATCGGCATGGATGATTTGATCTATGGCTTTTTCACTTCCGGTTCCACTGGAATACCCAAATGTACCTTAAATATTCATCTTGGCTTACTCAATCGCTTCATGTATATGAGCCGTCGCTTTCAAAGTAATGGTCGCGACGTGGTACTACAAAATAGTAAGCATGTGTTTGATTCCTCCATTTGGCAAATGCTTTGGCCACTGACTAACGGTAGTCAAGTAGTTATTCCACCTCCAAAGCAACTCTTGGATCTATCTCAGACGATCAAGATTATTGCTACCAATAAAATTACTATGACGGATTTCGTACCATCGATTTTCAACGCCATGGTTAATTTACTCAGAGCCGAGCCAGCTTTAGCACAAAAGTTGCGATCGCTACGGCAGCTTTTGATTGGTGGTGAGGAGATTAGTCTCAAGGCAGTACAGAGATTCAAAGAAATACTACCGCATATTGGCATTACCAATACCTTCGGGCCAACAGAAGCATCGATAGGTATGATTTTCCACGAAGTTACTGAAGCTGATACTCATTCGATTCCAATTGGGCGAGCAATTGATAATACCTATGTGGCAGTTGTAGATGAGAACGTAAACCTGACACCGCCAGGGGCTGTTGGTGAGATCTACATTGGTGGTGACTGCCTCGGGGTAGGCTATCTAAAGGATCCAGAAAAAACTGCAGCAGCATTTGTCAGCAACCGCTTTGAAGAAATTCCTGGAGATACACTCTATCGTACTGGTGACCTTGGTTACTACCGCCCTGATGGTCTGCTTCAGTTTGTTGGTCGCAAAGACTTCCAAGTAAAGATTGGTGGTATCCGTATTGAATTGACCGAAATCGAGTCCATACTGGGTAATCATCCGCAAGTGCGCGAGAGTAAAGTCGTAGTGCATGGGGAAGCTGAACAAAAAATGCTGGTAGCTTTCGTGGTGGCAGAAGGAGATTTAGATACAGCGACTTTGCGTCGGCACGTTGAACAACTGTTGCCAAAATACTCAGTACCAAAGCAATTCTTTTTGCTACAAGCAATGCCACTCAACCACAACGGTAAGATTGATCGTAAAGCCTTAGCCGACATGGTGAGCAAGATGGGTAGCACAAGTGGATCGCTCCAGGATGAAATCGTTTCACCTGAAGAAAATATGATTCGTTCAATTTGGATGCAAGTACTTAACCTTGACTTCATCGGTGTTAATGACGATTTCTTCACCCGTGGTGGTGACTCCCTATTAGCCCTAAATCTGAGTTTAGCTATCGAAAAACAGCTGGCTATAAAGCTTTCAGTGCAAGACTTGTTCATACATCCAACCATACGGGAACAAGCAGCCCTGCTTCTTGAAAGCAATAGTAAATCCAGCGAACTTGGGGTTGATCGGGAAGCTGTCAATTTAGCTGCTGAGGTGATGTCCAATTCCGAAACCATACTAAATTCTCTGTCCGTTGCTGGCTCACCAAACAACCAGTATCCCCCAAGAAACGTCTTTCTCACAGGTGCTACTGGCTTTATCGGTGCACAGTTGCTTTACGACTTATTAATTACAAGCGATGTCAAAGTCTTCTGTTTAGTGCGGGATGGAGACAAAGCAATGGGCTACGAGCACCTGTGTGAGAACCTGAGGCACTACAATCTGTGGCAAGATAGCTTTGCGCCGCGCATCACTCCAGTTGTTGGCGATTTGAGTAAGCCAGAGTTAGGTTTAATACCAGGGCAATTTGAGCAACTTGGCAATAGTATCGACGTGATAATACACAATGGTGCCATGGTAAACTTCTTGCATGATTACTATCACCATCGTAATGCCAACGTAATTGGCACAGTGGAGATTTTGAAGCTGGCTATCACAGGTAAGAGTAAACACGTTCATTACATCTCCACCTTGAGCGTATTGCCAATTAGTAAATCTCGCTTTGATAAGATCAAAGAGGAAACAGAACCTTTTGATACAGCTATTCCTGACGCTGGTTACAACCAGTCTAAGTGGGTGGCAGAAAAGATACTCTGGAAAGCGCAAAAGCGTGGAGTGCCCCTTACTATTTATAGATTGGGAGAAGTGATGCCAAGTTCGCACACTGGAATTCCCAACTTTAAGGCATTGTCTGATACTTTGATCCGAGGCTGTCTCAAGCTTGGTCTACGCTTTTCCAGTGGAATCAGGTTAGATTATACACCAGTTGATTATATTAGTCATTTCATCGTCGCTTGTGTCAAAAATTGTCAGGTGAACCAGGGTTGCTTTCATGTATTCCACCCACAAGGTATTCTCTTCGACGATCTTCTAGAGAGCTTTACTCAACAATTCAAGCTGGAAAAAGTTTCATACAAGGAGTTTTGGACATCTCTACGTAAGATGTGCGCTCAAGAATCGGTAGACAAAGACCTCATGTTACTACTAACTTTGTTACCGGAACCTACGGAAGAAGACGCAGAATGTGATGTCAAACTAGCTAGTCTATTCACCGACAACACACTATGCTTTTCTTGTGCCAGAACTCAGGCTTTGCTAAACCAATGGGGAAGTGATTGGAACTCAGTTGAGCCAGGTACTTTTGACACCTATGCGAAATATCATCACACCAAACTTGGTAAAATAATGGTGGAATCAAGAGGATAATTGTAAATAGAAGCTGATGAAGTGGTATTCTGTATCAACCAGGTTACTTAAATTGAACTTGTGGTAATTCTTGAAATGATTTCTAGAGTTATTGTCTAAGTTGTTACCACGATAACTGGGTTTAAGTTTTCAAGGATGTTTACCGCGTTTTTGCTTCACAAAATTATCTATCTGTTTATCATTCCTGACAAGTCTAGAGAATATTGTTTTTGTGAATTAGAAATTATTCTGAAAAGCTAATCAAAACTAAGGCATCCAGCAAAGTTTTGTGCTGAGATTTCACCAAAAATATGAATGATGAGTACAAAGCGATTGTATTGTTAATTGTTAGAGTCACTCCGATGGAGGGAGTTCCCTAACCCCAAAAAGATGCATATCACGGCTTTTAGCATAATTTTCATCCTATAGGTGTATTGACAAATGGATCACTGTCTAGGCTTGTCAGTAATCTATGTTTGTAGTGAACTGTTTAATTTAATTTATCGAGCGTTGTGATTTGGGAGGATATAAATGCTGTATAGGAAAATGGGTAGATTAGGCTGGAAAGTGAGTGAAGTTGGTTATGGTATGTGGGGCATCGGCGGTGGTGAAGGTGGTTGGACTGGATCGAACGACACCTCTGGCATGGGAGCTTTACAGGCAGCTATTAATCTTGGCTGTAACTTCTTCGATACTGCCTGGATTTATGGTCGAGGGCACAGCGAAGAACTCCTTGGGGAACTGAGGAAACAAAATCCTGACAAAGAGCTTTACATTGCCACAAAAATCCCACCAAAGGATCGGAAATGGCCGTCAACACGGGAATCACGGCTAGAAGATATATTCCCAAACGATCATATTCGCGAGTATACAGAAAAAAGCTTACACAACCTTGGTGTATCATCTATAGATTTGATGCATTTTCACGTTTGGGAAGATGCTTGGGCTCATGATTCATCTTGGCAAAAAGTGATGGACGATCTCAAATCCCAAGGGCTGATCAAATCACTCGGTATCAGTATCAATCGCTGGGAATCATGGAATGTAATCGAAGCCCTACGTACTGGCTTGATTGATGTAGTACAGGTCATCTATAATATTTTTGACCAAGCACCAGAGGACGAATTGTTCGGGGTATGCCAAGAATTGGATATCGGTGTTATTGCACGGGTACCTTTTGACGAAGGGACACTTACTGGCACTTTAACTAAGGAGACTGAATGGCCAGAAGGAGATTGGCGCAATTCATACTTCGTACCGGAAAACCTGAATGAAAGTGTCGATCGTGCTGAAGAATTGAAGAAGATTGTGCCACCGGGCTGGACTTTGCCGGAGCTTTCACTGCGGTTTATTCTGGATAATCCAACTGTAAGTACGGTTATCCCAGGAATGCGCCGTCTTGAACATGTACGTGCTAACCTCAGCGTCAGCGACGGCACTAGGCTACCTGCGGAACTCAAGGCAGAACTGCGTAAGCATCGTTGGGACAGGGAACCCACAGAATGGTCACAGTAGGGCGCATTACTACTCAAGTCTGATACAAACTTTGGACAAAATTGCAATTTCCTTCTTCTAAGATGTGTTCGCACTGTGGGCATATTCAGCCAATGAAACTATCAGATCGAGTGTTTTGTTGTCAAAAATGTAACCATACACTGGACCGAGATCGAAATGCCTCAATAAATCTGGAAAACGCACCAGATAAATTAATAAGGTCGAGCCGACCTTAATTTACGCCTGTGGACAAGAAGGAGCCGACTCCCTTGGTTGAAGCGCGAAGTTAACACCTTACTTGTTAACAAAGTTTAATGAAGTTTGGATAAGTTTTTCGGAGCAGTACTAGTCTATCCATAAAGCGCGAAGATGCAGATTAAGTACCGGATTGTTCCGGTACTGCATTGATAATCCAATAAATAAGAAATAATTAAGAAAATGTGATAAAAGTATGTCCGAATATTATCAGGCTCTACTGATTCTAAGTGGTCTGAAGTATTAAAAATTTTTCATTGTCCAAGCTTGAACCCATTTTTTCGACATATAGCCCAGTCTTTAAAAGCGGGTAAAGCCTGGATATAACGGCTGAGTAATTCAGGTAATGTATTTCCTGAACCCATGCTTAAAGGTATATTTGAGGTTTGCGAAAATAACTACCATGTACAAAATTATCGCTCTATGGAGTCATCCACGAGCAATCTCCACTGCATTCCTGCGCATGATCATGGAACGTGGGGATTTCCACGTTATTTACGAGCCATTCTGCAATTTTCAAGCATTGCAGCGACTTGAATTAACCGATCCAGAAGGCAAGTTGGTAGTCATTGAGTCTCCCGAGGCACTGATTGAGTACATTTTTTACTGCGCTCAGATTAAACCAGTTTTCTTCAAAGATACTTGTGAATACCGCTATATCGAACTCTTGGAGAATCCTCAGTTCCTGTCACAGATAATTAATACTTTTATCATCCGACATCCGCGCAAAGCCATTCCATCGCACTATGCAGTCAATCCCAAGGTTACTTTGGACGAGATCGGCTATGAGTACCAATTTGAAATATTCACCAAAACACGCGAACTTGGGGAACGTCAACCCGTTGTATTTGCAGGGGAAGATCTAATTGCACAGCCATCCCAAGTGGTACAGGCTTACTGTAATGCAGTTGACATCCCCTTTATTGCCGAAGCCCTAAGTTGGGAAAGCGGCGAACGCCAGGAATGGGAACGCACCAAAAAATGGCATATCGATATTAATAAGACGAAAAAGATAGTCAACTTGGAAAAAAGTTATTCAGTGAATGTAGACAATAATCCTGAGCTACATCGTTACTACAACTATCATCTGCGATTCTACAATGAAATGTACGGATTTCGACTACAGGCATGAGGTAACGGCAATAGACATTGCAGTAAGAAGGGAATAAATGCCTGAGAAACACAACACTCAAATGGGTAATGAGTAACGGCTAATGTTGATTTTGTCAGTAATCTTGTGATGCAAGATGTGAATATATCGATCAATTTAATAGTAAACACCAACAAAAAACCATGAAAAAACAAGGTTTTATATTCCAACTATGTCTGAACTGAAACATTAGCAGACTGGACTTTAGAGTAATGCATTTACAACTTTATCTGATTTTAAAAGTAAATGGATCGCGCCGAAAAACAGAAATATTTCATAACTATTTAATCCTTGCGGATAAAATCACAATAGCGTTTAGCTCGGTCGTATCATCACCTTGGAAAAAGTAGTTACATACGATAATTTAAACTGGAGTGAGCGCCCCAATGAAAAATAATAGGAATTGCCGTTTTTTACGTTTTACCGCTCACTCATTTGCCGCCATATCATATCACCTTACTGTTACACATAACTGTTTAGTGTCAGATGAGATGGTAACAAGTCGTGTTGAATCAAATCTTCATTGGTTTCCCGTTTTACGATGGTATGAGCTTCCCCATTAGATACTAGAACTGTTGCGGCTCTAGGCAAACGATTATAATTAGAGGACTGGCTATAATTGTAGGCACCAGTACCCATTGCAACGAGTATGTCTCCTGCCTCTGTTCTAGGTAACAAAACATCTTTAAACAAGATGTCCCCAGATTCACAATGCTTACCTGCAATGGTGACAATGTCTGTTGGCTCGGCTGACATTCGGTTAGCCACCACGGTGTGATTGTTTGCCTGGTAGGTAATCGGACGAGGATTGTCTGACATTCCTCCATCAACTGCTAAATAGGTCCGTATCCCTGGAACTTCCTTCCTACTACCCAACGTATAAGCTGTAACACCAGCATTCCCAATCAAAGAACGTCCTGGTTCACATTCAAGCTTGGGCAGAGGCAATTTTTTCTGCTGGGAAGCTACTACGATTGCCTCACTAACTGATTTTACCCAATCTTCAATACTGGGTACAATGTCTGTCTCATTGTAGCGGATACCTAAGCCGCCTCCTACATTTATAACATTGAGTGGTAGTCCGCAGTTTACTCCTCTACTTAACCATTCCACCATGACATCTGCAAGAACTTGGTAATATTGTAGATCCAAAAGTTGGGATCCAAGGTGGGCATGCAGACCAACACAGGACAAACCTGTACTCTGAACCAAGAAAGCAAATATCCGATCTATTTGACTAGCATCGAAGCCAAACTTAGAATCCGTCTGACCAGTACGAATATATTTATGAGTATTAGACTCAATACCTGGATTTAGCCGTAGCATAATTCGGATAGGTCGCCGAGTCGATGTATTATTCTGTTTTTCTGCTAACTTTGCGATATCAGCTAAAGAATGTAATTCGTGCCAATTATCTACAACGATAGTACTACCAGATTCTACTGCTAAATTTAATTCTACATTTGATTTATTATTACCATGAAAAGAAATCTTTTCAGGACTAAGTCCCCCCTGCAATGCAGTTTCAAACTCGCCACCTGACATAACGTCAATTCCAAAGCCTTCGCTAGCTACAATTGCGCTGATAGCTTTACAACTCCAGGCCTTAGAAGCATAAAATACTTGGGATTCGCCTGGGTAGTGTTGTTTGAAAGCATCTCTATACTGACGGCAAGCCGTTCTTAGGGTTTGCTCATCTAAAATATAAAGTGGCGAGCCAAATTGCTCAATTAAGTCAATAACGTCACAACCTCCAATTTCTAGGTGACCTCGGTTATTCACTTGATATGTAAGAGGTGCAATCTGCTGGTTGGGTGAAGTAGGGGTAGTAAATGTAGGAGAGTTTCCAGAATTCTGGCTCTCTACAACTTTGCTAGTTGTCATATTCAGCAGTAGTTTTTCCTGATAGATTATTTTTGTATTCCCCCATTCTAACGGCTGCGTCACAAAAAGTGGGAATGATTTGTTGTTTTCCTACTTAATTAATCTTTACAAAAAATCACAAATATGCATAAAAAATCACTTTTTAGTTAAATCAATGTATGGCATCCGGTTATTAGCGAACATCTATGAGTCAGCAGGTAAGCTGTTGTGCATTTTTAATGCACAACAGCAAGTCAAAAGTCAAAAGTCAAAAGTCAAAAGTCAAAAGTAATATTGTTTGAGCCATCATTATCGAATCGAATAATATACAACTTAGATGCGTAGCAGCTTAATATGGTGATTTAACTGAGACCTATCTCCTATCGGTATTTTAGTTTCTTTTGAATAATAAAGTCATATTTTAGACTTCGCTCCTTACGGAGTAAGCTAGATACGTATAACCACTGATAAAAAATCAAAAAAACATCTCATTTCCAAAAAACGCACTTGGAAAGAAATAAATATGTAAGCATTTAAGGGTATCCAAGGTAAGTGATAAAGCGGAACTATAAATGTGTCAATTGTAGCCCTCAATTCATTGATTATTATTTTTTTTGCGTTATTATCTTAAACACAAACAGAAGAAATCTTAATTTTTGTAAACTTTACTACTTAATGTTTGAAATTAATCACTTTCCACTCTTTATAGCAACCAGTATTTTGCTTAATCTTATTCCTGGACCTGACTCAATATACATTGTGACTAAAAGCATTGCTCAAGGTCGCACTGCAGGTCTGCTTTCTTCATGGGGAATATGTACGGGAGCTTTTGTACACACTGTTGCAGCGGCAATTGGATTGTCAGCAATTATAGCCTCATCAGTCTATGCATTTAATACACTCAAATATGTGAGTGCAATCTATTTAATCAGCTTAGGAATCAAGAGCCTTTTGGATAAAACGAATCCACTTGAAATTCCACAAACAAATGATACTGCTGAGGAAAAGATGACCTTGTCCAATAGTTGGAATATCTTTGGACAAGGAGTATTAATAGACATACTCAATCCTAAGGTTGCAATTTTTTTTCTTGCCTTTTTACCTCAGTTTATAAACCCAGATAGTGAAGCCAAAGCAGCTACTTTCATCTTGCTAGGCTCTATTCTGATTGCAATTGCTTTAATTTGGGAATTTCTATTAGTAATGTTTAGTACATTAATTACTAAGCATCTACGTAATAATATTGCTTTTGGCACCAAATTAAATCAATTATCAGGTATCATACTTATTGGATTAGCCGTAATCATGGCAACCCAAAGCTTACACAATTAGATTCTATAAACTATAGATTGCCATCGGCGAGAAGGATATATTTGCCTTCAGGTTCAATTAAATATAGACAGGGTTGTCCAGCCTTTGCCTAGCGAGGGGCACCTTGTGGATTATTCCGATGCACTGCCCCTTTACTAAACCGATACTATGAATAGATATCTCTGAAAATAAATCACAAAAGTAAGATACTTGTAAACAAGTAAAGACGTTGAACTGCAACGTCTTTACTTTTTTCCATAGAGGATAAATAGTATTAATTATTACATACTGATATAGTATACCATTAATTAATCAGTGGAATAATACACCAGCATACACAACTAAGCCTCAAAACCATCAGACTCCTATTTATTAAGTTCTAGGAAGCAGAACCACTTTGCCAACGATGACCACCAGCAACAAATCGCTTCTGTTGCACAGTATCCGGGAATATTGGATAATCTCTTAAGCATTGGAAGAAGATGTTTCCCTTGTAAAGAGAGACTTTCACTCTACCGTTTGTGTTGGCAGTAAGCTCATCCATTGCCATTTGTGAAGCCCTCGATGCTGTCTCAAAGTAGCGCCCTTCATAAACTTGCTTACTAATAAGTGAGGAAAGTGTCTCAAATAACTGGTCAGACTGCTTGTCGAGTGTTGCCTGGTAGAGTTGGCGCAGGCAATACCCTAGCAATTCTAGTCCAGGGGCTTCGTAGACTCCACGACCTTTGGTGCCGTTAATCCTATTTTCCAATCCATTGCACATCCAGATACCGTTACGTCCAGCAATCTGATTGCTCTCGACCATGACATCAAGAGGTGTCATAGACTTGTTATTAATCTCTACAGCACGCCCTCCATCAAAGCGAACCTCAAAAGTTTCTACCTCATTGGAAGCTTGTTGTGGCCAGACACTAATTAACGGCTGTATAAACGTGCAGGGTGTTTCCAAGCTTTCTAGCATTTTATCCTCATGAGAAATGCCTGCTAAATTGGCATCAGTTGAGTGATGGGCTTTGTCACTAGAATAAAAGTCTAATTCAAAGCTTGCTAAGTACTCAATCATAGATAGTCGACTGGGAAATAGATCCAACAACTCTGGGATGCGCCAAGGTACAAATAATTTCATATCTGATGCTAGACTTTTACCGTAGCGATCGAAGCGCCTCTGATCGTTGCCACCACCAACACTGCCATGGGCAAGCACAGTACAGCCATATTCACGCATGACTGGGCTTAATCCCATTATCAGAACTGCGCGAGAGGCACTGGTAGTATTCCAGTAACCATCTCCATATATAGCCTGATACTTTAATAAATTAAAGGACATCTCTGCCATTTCATGTCGCAGATCTACCCCTACAGCCCTCATTCCTTTCATATTCAAGGTTCTGACTAACTCATCAACACCACCTTCATCGGTTTGACCAATGTCGGCTACGAAATTGATAACATCGAATCCTTGCTCGGATAACCATTTGCTAACAGTTAGGCAGGACAGACCGCCAGACATACAAAAGCCTATCTTGTTACCTTTAAATTCATGCATTATCATATAATGATACTTATGTACTATTACTTATTGACTATGTTTTATATTATCC
The DNA here is from genome assembly GCA_039200565.1 of Cyanobacteria bacterium P01_D01_bin.50. Classification (GTDB taxonomy): domain Bacteria; phylum Cyanobacteriota; class Cyanobacteriia; order Cyanobacteriales; family Nostocaceae; genus Rivularia. The sequence continues at coordinate 16,350 of JBCCSG010000078.1, forward strand.
AAAAAAAGATATGTAATTGGAGTATTAACTTACATTTTTTATTTATTTTAGAGATTTTTTAACTGATTAAATACATTGTATAATTTGCTTTATTTTTACTTATAATATCAACCAAATACATTGTATTGCAAAAAATAAAAATCTATTGTTGTATATTATTGTCCGTTGTGAAAATAAGCCCGTTGAAAACATAATTAAAATAATGAATGCTGCTGAATTAGAGCATGAATCAGTCTCACTCAAAGTCTCAAAAAAGCAAATATAGGCTCGATTGAGTGCTAAGTCAAAACTACTATAGTATCTAACGCCGACAAAATCAGACTTTTCAACTTAAAATTTATATCAAATTCAGGTATGAGCAGGGAAAACGCATATTGTTATTAAGAACACTATATTATCAACAAACACTCAAATATATACAAAATATCATGTCCGGTTACACTAGCCTAAACTGTGAGAGTTGATAATGGGTAATAGGTAACAAGTAATGGAAATTTACAAATTCGCGACAGTGCTCAAATAGCTTTTGGTACAAGAGGTTCTGGCAAAGGTGGTAATATGGCGATTGAAGCTAGTTCAGTGAAATTAATTGTTTCGAGTCAAGGGTTCCCATAAGAATTTTTTTCTTCCAAAAAAAAATTCTTATGGGTGCCCGTCAATTTAGCCTCAGCGGTTTATTTGCAAATGCGGTACTAGGGAATGATGAAGGTGGAAATTTAAATCTCAGTATCGATAAATTAATAATTAGCGAAATTACTTCAGTAGCGATCCCGAAAATTTACGAGGTTTCGCAGGTACTGGTGCTACGGGAAATATTAGTATTAATTCGCCTTTTATTTTACTGGAGTTTATGGTTAGATTTACGAACCGCTTTAAATAGAACAGAAGAAACTGATAATTTTTCTACTACAAATTCAAAATTAGCAATTGTTAAAGCTACCGAATGGATGAAGGGTAAAGACGGTGAGTTGTATTTAGTTGCTGAGAATAATGCAGGTACGGGTATTTACAACAAACCTTGGAATCAACTAGCAAGTTTTGGTGATATTGGACTAAAGGGAGAAATTATATTTATCCCCAATTATCGCCAAGTTTATTCTACTGGAAGTTCGATATAAAGTTCCGTTCCTTTTCCTAATACAGAATTGCAAATTAGCTTTCCCTGATGTTTTTCTTCTACTATCTGTTTGCTGATCGATAATCCTAATCCAGTTCCTTTCCCAACATTTTTTGTAGTGAAAAACTGTTCAAATATACTTTTAACTATATCATTTGGGATACCAGGACCATTGTCTTTAAAAGATATAATTACTACCTGACGATTTGAATCAAATTTTGTTGTAATTGAAATTTGAGCGGGATTTTTCTTTTTATCTTCATAGGATAATTGACTATTATAATCTTCTAAAGCATCTATAGAATTAGAAATAATATTCATAAATACTTGATTTAATTGACTACAATAGCAATCCATTAAAGGCAATTGATCATAATTTTTCATTACTTGAATTTCCGGTCGTTTGTTATTAGCTTGCAAACGATATTTGAGAATCAATAAAGTGCTATTAATTCCTTCATGGATATCACAAGCTACTTTTGATGGATTATCAGAACGAGAAAAATTTCGTAGACTAGTACTAATATTCGTAATACGCTCTACTCCTATTTTCATAGAAGAGATCATTTGAGGAATATCTTCGATTAATATACCTAATTCAATATCTTCCGCATTTTTGGATATTTCTAATTCTGGATTAGAATAGTACTTCTGATAAAGCCGTAAATGATTGATTATATCGGATGTATTTTCTTCCAGAAATTCTAGATTTCCATCGATAAAACTAATAGGATTGTTAATTTCATGAGCAACTCCAGCTACTAATTCCCCTAAGGCTGACATTTTTTCTGTTTGTACTAGCTGTAATTGAGATTCTTGTAACTCGTTAAGTGCCGTTTGTAATTCTTCTGTACGCTCTTCTACTCGTTTTTCTAAATTATTTTTTTGTTCTGCTAACTGTTTATGCAAAAAGTGCATTTTTAAATGCACATTAACTCGCGCTAATACTTCTTCTGTCTGAAATGGTTTAGTAATATAATCTACAGCACCTAAAGAAAGCCCTTTCACTTTGTCTACTGTATCGCTAAGCGCTGTCATAAAAATTATGGGGATTTCATGAACTGCGGGATTTTGTTTGAGTAGATTGCAAGTTTCAAATCCATCAATTCCCGGCATCATTACATCTAATAATATTAGATCAGGTTTAGCATATTCAGCTTGTTCGATAGCACTTTCACCATCGGTAGCTACTAATATTTCCCATCCAGAATCAGCGATGGCTCCAGATAAGACTTTAAGATTGGTGGGATTGTCATCAACAATTAGAATAGTTATTTGTTGTGAATGAACCATAATTATATATTTTCAACTTGAAAAGATTTAATATATTGTCTAATTTGTTTAAATTGAAAATTTTCAGCAAGTTCTCGAACTTCCTTTACGAAAGGTTTATATTTATTATCGGCAATTTCTAAGTTATCCAAGAAAGTTTCTATACTTTTAAAATTTCCTCGCATCGCAAAATCGAATAATTTATCCATTTCTGCCCCAGAAGGAATAACTACTTCTTGTTTAACGATATTTTTTTTATCCAAATAGTTCTCTTTTTCTGTTTCTTTTTTGCCATAAATCCACTTTAATTGTAAATACTTCTGTAAAATTGTTAATAATTCATCTATTTGTATTGGCTTTGGTAAAAATTCATTTCCACCAGCAGCTAAACTTTGCTTAATATCATTGTCAAAAACCCTCGCAGATGAAACTATAATTGGTATCTGGGAATATTCTTGATAGCTTCTGAGAGTTTGTATCATTTCTAAACCATCCATTTCCGGCATAGATATATCAGTTAAAATTAAATTTGCTTTTATTTCTTTTGCTTTTATCAAACCTTCCTTTCCATTAGTAGCTTCAAAGCATTCAAATCCAAGTTCTCTTAAATAATTAATAATAATTGAGCGATTTTCATATTGGTCTTCCACTACTAAAATATTTATTTTATTACCTTTAAAACCGACAACTTGTTTGCTTAATAAATCGAATTTGTGCTGTATGCTCTGCTTGCTTACCTGTAAAGCTACATCAAAGGAAAATTTACTACCCGAACCTAAATTACTTTCTACAATCAATTTACTATTCATCAACTCAGTAATTTTATGGCTAATTGCCAATCCCAATCCCGTACCTTCTGTTTGTTTATTTTGATCTCCAACTTGTTCAAAAGGTAAAAATATTTTATCTATTTGTTCTGGTGTCATTCCGACACCGCTATCAATAATTTCAAAGCGAATTTGAAAAATATCGTTATTTAATTCTTTCTTTTCCATTATCTGAATAGAAAATGTCACCCCACCTTTTTCGGTAAACTTAATTGCATTTCCTAATAAGTTAATCAAAACTTGACGCAAACGCTTTTCATCAGCCCTAACTGTTAGCGGAAGTTGTGCATCTGGCTGATAATTAAATTCAATACCTTTTTGTTCGGCACGAATGCGACATATCTCGACAACTCCAATTAAAAATGAGGAGAAATTGAAATCGCTGTGATGTAATTCTAGTTTACCAGACTCAATTTTTGATAAATCTAAAATATCGTTAATTAAAGTCAATAAATGCGAACCACATTGATAAATAATCCCCACACCATCGAGTTCCGATTTTGTCATACTTTGAGAACGTTGTAATATTTGTGCGTAACCTAAAATTCCATTTAAAGGTGTTCGCAATTCGTGACTCATATTTGCGAGAAAATCACTTTTAGCTTGAGAAGCCACATCTGCTGTTTTTTTAGCTGCTATTAATTCTTTAGTTCTCTCTTTTACCTTTACTTCCAAAGTATTAGAATATTCTTTTAACTTTTTGTTAGCTTGTTGCAATTGCCACTGTTTGTGAAAATTACTAGTTATAATTGCTGAACTAATCAGAGCCATAAAAGGTGAAATTGAAGGGATCCACCACCCAATCAGAAAACTTCCATAACAGCTAATAATTAATATTCCTACAGCAACTGATATACCCAGTATTGATAATCCTGCAAATCCTTGCTTAAACTCGGTTTTAACTTTTAGTAATTGCCAGCTAATATAGCTACCACCAAAAGACCAAAATAAAATCCATAGATATTCTTGTTGGAAATACCAGATATTTATCATAGGTCGTTCATCTAATGCAGCGCTTAAAATTTGAGTGACTAAATGGGCGTGAATTATTACACCAGCTATACGAGTATCTTCATTTTTCAAGTTACGAGCATAACCAATATTGTGAAAATCATTGATACTTTTAGCGGTATTACCGATTAAAACGATGCGCGATCGCACTTTGTCGGGTGAGACATGACCAGATAATACATCTCGCAAACTTACCATATCAAAATTATTATTTATATGACTATAATTAAGTAATATTTGGTATCCACCTAAATCGACACCACGATAGGCAAATTCTTTTCCCATAAAGGGATAAAATACCGCTTTCCCCAACCTTAAAGATTTTCCTTCCGAGTCATTACTTGTTAATTCAATACCTTGTTTTTCTAAGTAAATTAAGGATAAACGAGTCGCTAATCCCAGAAAAATATTCCCATTTTCATCCCCTGCAGATAGTAAAGCTCGTCGAACCTTGCCATCGGTATCCAAAACCATATCTGAAAGAGCAATTTGGTCGAGTTGGGATAAAGTAGGGGATGGTGCGACTTTATCCCCTACCAATTTCTTGATTCCAATTAAATTCGGTGTGGTTTGCATCACTTGAACTAATTCCCGATGTCCTGGTTCCACTGGTAAATCTCGATAAATATCCATACCAATGGCTGCTGGCTGCTGTGCTCTGATTTTTTTTAAAGCATCAGCCAATACAGCATCTGGAATTGGCCATTTACCAACTTTGGTAATGTCCTGTTCGTCAATAGTGACAATTAGAATTCGCTTTTCTGGCTTTTCGGGAGCACGCATAGCAAAAAAATGCTCTAAAGTTGTCCACTCTAGAAGCTGAAACAATCCTGCCATGCTTCCTATAATTACGGTTAATGCTACGGCAGGAGTTGTTATTGCCACAAAACGCCATTGCCATAAAAGCGTTTTAAATTTTGACCACATCGCAATAATGGTTAATTAACTATGGGTTGTTGGGCAATTTCATCTAAACCAACAGAATTGAGCAGTTGTTGCCAAGAATTGATCGCAGATTGGTTAGAAGGCTGTGACTGTCTGAGTTCGGCAAGAGTAGAAAGGGCATCTAACCATATACCATTGTCTGCTAATTTGGATGCTAACTCTATAGAGGGCTTTTGGTTCAGCGAATTTCCTTTTGCTTCAACTCGCTCAATCCAACCACTAACCAGGGGGCTATCCGGCTCTAAGTATTCATCGCAAATCATTACCAATGAATATTGATATTTTGTGCGAGTTGCCAATGCTGGTACTGAAGCTGGAAGTTTAATTTCCATTACCCCTGGTGATTCAGGTAGCTCTAAAGTGGTTTGATAATGATGGTTGAAGTTTTCATCCTGAATACTAAAAAACGCTGTTTCAGCAATTGTTGCAGGAATATATACCATTATTGATGGACGTTGTTTTTTTGTTAAACCAATATTCGATTTAGGTAACAGTTTTACAATCGATGCATCAGACTTGCTAGCTTTACCAATTGCACAATTGCCTCCATCGCGATTACCTGCTCCCGTTGAGCGCGAAGGTGATGATGTGACTGGCGGTACAAAAGTCATATTAGCTTGAGATGGAGCGCTCCATATAGGAATCAGAGATAAGGTAAAAAAACAACTGATTATTAGAAGTGTGTATTTAAAAAAGGATTTATTTTTCTTTGTCATAAAAAACTGCTCGGCGGGTTATAAAATAGCAAAAAAACTTATTTCCTCATTTTCACGAAACTGACGAGAAAATAGGATTATTATTAGTTTATTGGTACTATCACTTAATAGCCATCCGTGCCCTTGCTGAGTTTTAGCTCATATCCAATTGCCTACTAATATAAAAGGTGCCCAGTAAAAGGGATGAGCGAAGTCTTTATCTTTAAGGAAGATTAATTGAGTTTGACGTAAGGCTTCGGCTTTACTTACCCCTTGTTTATTTAGTTGTTTGTAAAATTCAACCATAAATTTGGCTGTGGATTCGTCTTTTACTGCCCATAATGTAGCTAAAGTACTGCGTGCGCCGGAACGAACAGCGACTCCTGCTAATCCTAAGATTGCTCTTTTATCACCTTTTGCTGTTTGACAGGCACTGAGTACCAATAGCTCTACTGGTGTGGATGTGGATACTTCTCGAAAGCGGAGAAATTCGCTGAGTTGTTTAATGTTCATTTTTCCATCCCAGGTAAGTATAAAAGTTTCTTCAGAGTTGCTACTAAATTGTCCGTGGGTGGCTAAATGTAAGACCGAAAATGGTTGTGTTTTGATACTTTTCGCGAGGTTTTTGTCGGTAAAACTTTCGTTGAAAAGTAGTGTTGATTGGACTCGGGAAGATATTTTTTTTACTTCTGATTTTACGCCGGGTAAAGCTTTGAAACCTTGACGGGCTTCGCTTAATCCTGCTGCAATTACGTTTAATTTATCACCTTTTAACTGTTGTGCTTGCATTAGCTGCAATCCAGGTGATATTGCAATACTATATTTTTCTACGAGAAATTGTTTACCATCGTATAAAGCAGCCATGGGGATGTTTCGCATGGAACCATCTAATATGAATGCTAGAGTTTTGATGTTATTTGCTGCTAATTCTGTTTCTATGGGTTTAATTAACCAATCGTATGCTTGCTGATACAGTTTTAATCTTTGTTGTTGCGAGTAAGCAGGATTTAAAGAAAATCTTAACTGCCTAATTATCTTTTCTATTTTTGCTTCTGGTAAATAAGTTGTGTAGTTAGATAGGTTTTTACCGGGAATTGAAACAATAATTTCCAAACGATTATCTAAAATAATTGGGTAAATTATTGCTGCTGTTTTATCGATTTGATCGATTTGTTCTGGTTTTGCATCAATACAAGCTTCGCGAAAGAAGTTATCTAATTCGGCTAGTTGTAATGCTTCGAGTATTTTACGTGCTTCTTGGAGATTTTTTTGGGAAATTACTTTGTTTTTCTCTTTTGTCAGGGAAGATTTAGGTTGTAATAATATGTCTATGAATTCGCGGTAAACTGGTTCTACACTTTCTTGGAAGTTGAATTGTACGTCTCGATTTATCGCAACTAAGTCACTACGTAGAGTGTTAAGAGTTTTAATGGAAGAATTATAAGCGGCAATAGCCTCAGTAGTTTTTCCTTGAGTTTTCAAAATTCGCCCTACTTGCCAAGCTGCTCGATAAATAATATCAGAAGCATTAGCATTTTGTGCTATTCGTAAAGCTTGCTGGGAAAGTTTTAAGGCTTCGCTTAATTGAAAAGTTTGTTCGTATAAGCTGCCCAGTTGAGTTAAAGCATATGCTTGAGCACGTAAGTCTTGGAGGGTTTCTGCTTCTTTGACGGCATGGGCTAGAATTCTCGCTGAATCTTGATATAGGGAAGGTTTAGCACCGGGAGCTTTTATCAACTTGGAAAGACTTTTACCAAAATTGATACTGGCATAAATTGAACTGCGACTGGGAGGAAAGGTATATAATTGAGAGCTAATTTGTGGTAATAAACTCAAAGCTTGCTGCCATTGCGACTGTTTGATATGTAAATTAAGCTGGTTAAGTCGCGCTTCAACTTGTACTAAAGGATTATTTGGG
>JBCCSG010000079.1:0-24122 GCA_039200565.1 Cyanobacteria bacterium P01_D01_bin.50
ACAAATATGGTATATCTAAAGATATTAATAACTAATCGGATTTTGATAAAACTAATGCCTTAATCCGTAGTGTACCGTTTAAAATCTGAGCTATCCAAAAGATATTTATCATGAAAGACTTTCAAGTTCAAGGAATCAATCATATAGCCTTAGTATGCAAAGATATGGCGCGTACAGTCGATTTTTATACTAATACTCTTGGATTGAGATTAATTAAAACTATTGCACTTCCAGACGGTGGACAGCATTTCTTTTTTGATATTGGTAACGGTGATGCTTTGGCTTTTTTCTGGTTTCCTCAAGCACCAGCAGCAGCACCAGGGATAGCTTCGGTAAATCCAGAAGTTTTACAAACAGGTAACATCGCTACCGCACAGGGTTCGTTAAACCATTTAGCTTTCAAAGTTCCTTTAGAAAAAGTTGCAGAGTATAGAGAAAAACTTATTAGTAAAGGCATTCAAACAACACCAATTTTACATCATGCAGATGTTCCTGCTGGTTATGTTCCAGAACCCGATGAAAGTACTTTTATTTCGTCATTTTATTTCTTAGATCCTAATGGAATATTATTAGAATTTGCTGCAAATACGCGTGAGTTAGGAGATCCAGAGAAAGATATTCAACATCAACCAAAAACATCTGTAAGTAATTCTTAAATTTGCTTGCTTTTCAATTATTTTGTGAAATGATAATGTTTTTTTTAATGGTCTACTTTGACCAATTAATCCTTAATGGTACAAGCCCCTAAATTTATTTATGGATAAATTTTGACATTTGCTTGGTTCAAGCCCCTGGATTCATCCATGGGCAATAATTGCAAATTGCGAATTGCGAATTGTATTGACCTTTAATATATAGACTAATATTTAACCGAACTACTGATATGTCTTTTAAATTTACCGATGCATTTGTCACTATTGCTACTGTTAATTTGGAAAAATTAGTTGACTTTTACATCAAATTTCTTGGTCAAAAACCTGAGCTACATCTGACTAATATCTACGCTGAATTTCAGCTTTCAGGTTTGAAGTTAGGTATTTTTAAACCCAAACAATCTCACCTTTCCGAATTTAACGAATCTTTTAAAAGTAGCATGAGTTTATGTTTGGAAGTAAATGATTTAGAAAGCGTGATGCATCACCTAGAATCTTTAGGTCATCCTCCTTTCGGCGAAATTACTAATGCCGACCACGGTAGGGAGATTTACGCTTATGATATTGATGGCAATCGAATTATTTTACATCAGTCTTATAATTGATTGTTATACCTAAATAACTAACAAAAATAATGTCTATCACTCAAAACTATAAATTAAATGTAATTCAATGGTATCCCGGCCATATTGCTAAAGCTGAAAGACAATTAAAAGAACAACTCAAGTTAGTTGATGTAGTCTTAGAAGTTAGAGATGCACGGATTCCTTTGTCAACTCACCACCCCCAAGTACCTGAATGGATAGGAAATAAGGCGCGGTTGTTGATATTTAATCGGTTAGATATGATTTCACCTCAAGCAAAGGAATTATGGACGGATTACTTCAGAATTAACAATGAAATTCCCTTTTGTACCAATGCTAAACAAGGAAAAGGGGTGATTGCAGTAAGTAAGGCAGCCCAATCTGCCGGAAGTGCGGTGAATCAACGACGAAAGGAGCGGGGAATGTTACCTCGTCCAATACGTGCTGTGGTAATTGGTTTTCCTAATGTGGGAAAATCAGCTTTGATAAATCGTTTGTTGGGAAAACGTGTAGTAGAAAGTGCAGCTCGCCCTGGTGTAACTCGCTCGTTGCGCTGGGTGCGAATTTCTAAGGAATTAGAGTTATTAGATGCTCCTGGTATCATCCCTCTAAAGTTAGACAACCAGGAAGCAGCTTTAAAATTAGCGATTTGTGATGATATTGGGCAAGCATCCTACGATAATCAAAAAGTAGCAGCCGCGTTTGTAGATTTAGTGGGAGAGATGCAAGAAACTGCTCCAGAAGTATTAACCGAAAATCCTTTTTTGTCACGTTATAAGCTTGAATCGACACCATACACTGGAGAGGAGTATTTGTACGCCTTAGCCGAACATAAATATCAAGGCGATGTTGAACGTAGTGCCAGACATATTTTAAGCGATTATCGTAAAGGGCTTTTAGGTCAATTTCCTCTGGAGCTTCCAATTTAGATGGGGGGACTAGTTTCTAACCCAAAATCTATAATTACTAACTCTTAACTCCTAACTCCTAACCCCTAACTCCTAACTCCTAATCTCTAACTGTTGATGCTCTTACTTTCAATATCAACATTGTGCCGGCTGTAAATAAGATGCCGAAGAATAGATTTTTTGGACTGATGCTTTTACCGCTTTCCTGTACCAAAATTCCTTCTAATATCAAGGAAGGTAATAATATACCCGCAGGCAACATTAAACGGTAAAAATTTAATTTTCTTTTCGCTAATGTTGTTAATAGTGCTAAGCACAATCCTAAAGGAATAAATGTGAGTCCGTAATAGAAAAATCTTTTTTCTTTCGGTATTAGGTCAAGTAAATTTAATGTGTGAATATTCGCTATGTTATCTACATAAATTATCAACGAAGATTTGGAATAGGTAATAATTATTTGATGGGGTTTTAAATCATTAAAAATATTGGGAACTTCTAATTTGACATCAGCAGCATTTGCGCCAGTAAGGGGAGTTCTTACTCTAAATACTAAGTCAGTTCCTTGCTGTCCTAAGGTAAAATTACGAAGATAAGAATTGTTAGAAAGTGATATAATTCGCGCTGGTCCGGTTTGTTCTATTTTATTAGTAGTAACCGTGGTACTAATAGTAAATTCCGAAGATTGACTTATACTTTGGCTTAAAGATGTAACGGGAGTTGCTGTTTGTAACCAATGCTTGGGACTTAAAAAGACTCCTTTGTCATTTTCATTCGTCGGTTCCCCACGCCATAGTAAATCCGGCTGTTTTCCCGTTTTATCTTCATATGGGGCAACTCCAGTAAATTCATAAGAAGCCAGTAAAGAATTTTCAAAATTATTGCTTTGGGAAAACACTTGCTTTACTTCATTTTTGGAAAAAGCTTTATTTGCAACATTAAGCTCGGATATATAACCTTCCCAGCCCCGATCGCTAGTTCTTTCGTTACCTACAATTAATGGAAAATTGGGATTCCAACCACTTAAATTTGTTGTAGCTTGCCAGGGAATTGAAATTAAAAATATCAGGATGATATAACCTGTAAAAAATAAGGTTATTTTTCCAGTTGAAGTACTTGCTTTACTATTTTCTATTTTGTCTAATGTGGCTTTAAAACTTTTAGAATTCCAGATATAAAAGCAAATAAGTCCTAAAAAGCCACCAAAACTATTATTAAAAATATCCGCGGGTGTTGGTGTTCTTGAAGGTACTAGAATTTGCAGTAATTCTACTGTTGATGATAGTGCTGCGCTAGCTAAAATTACTGCTGTTATCTGCAAAATAAATTTTGATTTGAATCGAAGCAATAAACCAGTCAAACCAAACCCAAAAGGTAAGAACAATAATACATTATTTACTTGATCGTTAAAAAAGCTATTGTTGTCAAAGCTATTAACTAATTCTCGCTTGGAAAGACTACCGGGTAATGAAAAATTAAAAGGATAAAGTGTTGCTATTAGTACTGCTAATATACTGAGGATAAATATAATCAAAAACAAGTTATGTTTTTCTGAAGTATGATGCTGTCTCATAAAAAATTTGCGATCGGTTTTTTCAGGCTTATTTTCGATAAATAATTCGTTTTGATTGTAACGTTTCTTTTTCTTTTATTTCTTCACATACAGTCACTATGCTTGAAGTTATGTAAAGAATTGATGAATTCTTTTAAATTATCTGTCTTAAGTAAGATGCAGGTATACTCAGTTAATGGCGCTTCAATTATAGCTTTAATAAATTAAAAAAATACTATTAAAATGTCGAGATATTTTTAGTCTATTTTAATGGAATTTTGTTATTAAAAAGGGAATTGCAGGTCTGTGGGCGGGTAAAAATTATATCGGTTCACTAGTAATAATTTTTACTTTTATTGCGAAGTCTTGTAATAGCATAAGTTTATTTTAATGGGTTGAAAAATAATTGCCAGTAATCCAATAACGATAAATTTGTGACCTCAGATTACCGTAAGATTTTAACTCGTCAAGGCTACCCGTCAGTAATTGAATTTCGGCGTTGCTAGTGATAGCGATCGCACCATGGAAGAACAAAGTATTTCTAAAGCTAGTGTTAGCGATGAAGCAAGCTACAGAAGAATACGCTCAAGGTTTTGAACCTATTCCTCATAACGGAGCATAAAGTTTAAAATCATATTTTTGCTGTGCTTTTTTGATTCTGTAAAGTAAAACTTCACGACATTCTAACCGCATGAGAGGGAATTCCCGGTTGTTATAACAGGTAGTAGTTGGGGAAAAACCAGATCAGATAACCATTGTTAATGAGGGCAGCGTAATAGATTTTACCTGATAATGGCTTGCGGCAACAAGAGTTATAGTTGTGGGAATGCCGTTTAGAGTGTCATAAATGAAATGTATTGCTTTTAACCTTACTCAAAAACCCCATTTTTAGACATTTGACGGTAGAGTAGGTTTTCTGCACTCGTTTACCCCTGCTTCGAGGATTATAATCAAGCACAGCCATGACCGAATTGAAACTACGTCTCCAGAGGGGAAATACCCAAAAAACGGTGACGGTGGATCAAGATATTTATATTGTTGGTAGGTCGCCGGAATGCAACCTATATGTACCTTTTGGAGGTGTTTCTCGCAGTCATGCGCGTTTTACTAAAAGGAATAATGGTTTGTGGATGGTCGAAGATTTGGGTAGCAAAAATGGCACAATATTAAACGAACAAGCCGTAACTTCGCCTACTGTAATTTCTCATGGGGATGTAATCTGGGTGGGAGATATTTCTCTGGTGGTGCTTTTGAGTGTTCCTCCTCAACCAGTTAAAACTGAGTACGCAAATTTTTCTGAAGGTAAAACAATACTTCGTAATGTTAAACAATTACAACAGCAATGGATAGATGCTGAAAGTAAAGATGGAACTTTGTCCAGTAAAGATAAAACTATTGCTCGTCTTAAGGATTTAGTAGATATCGCGAAAAATCTTTCGGGGGCTACTTCTATTGAAGAAATATTTTCCCAAGTACAGCAGGTTGTATTTCGTTATCTTAATAGTATTGACCGTTTGGCGCTATTAATTGATGTTCAAAATTGTGGCAAGTTGGTATTAATGAATGCTGCAAGTAGAAATGTCAATAATAAACAGCAATTAATGGCTGATGATGGCTGGATAAGTCGGAGCATATGTCAGCAAGTATTTGAAGAAAAAGTCGCTATTCAGTCAGCAGATACTCATCAAGACGAACGATTTGCTGAGGAACATAGCGTTTTTCTTAAGGGAATTCGTAGCGCAATGGCGGTACCTCTATGGGATGAAAATAAAATTGTCGGTGTGCTTTACGCTGATGCTAGTTTTTCTTCTTATCATTGGGTAAAAGAAGGTTCGGAAGACCTAAGTTTTTTTTCCACTTTAGGAAATTTAGTTGCTTCTAGCGTGCAACGTTGGTTGTTACTAGAAAAGCTCAAAAGTGAAGAAGTAATCCGGCAAAGATTGGAACGCTATCATTCCCCAGCGGTGGTACAACAATTGATAACTTTGGGGGCTTTACCAAACGGACGTTTACCCCCAAAAGAAAGCGAAATTAGCATTTTATTTGCTGATGTTGTCGGATTTACGGCGATGTCAGAACGGTTTTCTCCTACGGAAATTGCTGAATTACTCAATCAATTATTTGAGGAAATGTTACAAGAAGTATTCGCTTGCGGCGGTACTTTGGATAAATATATCGGTGATTGTATTATGGCTTTTTTTGGCGCACCTGAACCCCAAGCCGATCATGCTGACAGGGCTGTCACTGCTGCAATGAGAATGTTAGCGCGTTTAGAAAACCTCAATTTCAACGATTTTTGGGAAGAACCTTTACAGTTAAGAATTGCCATCAACAGTGGTAAAGCTGTGGTGGGTGATGTCGGTAGTTCCCAAAGAGTCGAATATACAGCCTTAGGTGCAACAATTAATTTAGCTGCACGTATGGAAGGAGTTTGCAATCCTGGCGAATGCGTAGTTAGCGAGGAGACTTACAAAATGCTTTCTAAGCCACGCAGATTTCAACTAATGGGAAAATATCGTTTTAAGGGTATCAATCGCTTGGTTAAGGTTTACCAGAATCGTAAGCGCTATTGGGTAAAGATGAGTAATGAGTGATGAGTTAGGAGTAATTAGCTGCTCTGTAAAGTCTGGACAAGCCGTCAAGGGTTCCCATTAAAATCTATATTGTGCCAATTTGTCCGTTTTCAAAATGTAAAGAAATATTATGAATTGAATCAGACAAAAGACTATATTTTCCGTGAAAGTACGATTGTTTTGTAAAGGATAGTTGAGATTGCTAGTCAAAACAACTTACAAGGTTGCACACTAAAAATATAGCGAAGCAATTATTTTCTTATGAATACTATTTCTACTTCCGATTTAGAATTTAAGCGTCCGGTTTGGCAAAATACTGTCATTCTTACTTTAGGTTTTTGGCTCAGCGCCAGTTTAATTTTAGATTGGGTAATTATGCCTAGTCTTTACGTTTCTGGGATGATGACTCAATCGAGTTTTGCATCGGCTGGTTATACAATTTTTTGGAATTTCAATCGCATTGAATTACTGTGTGCGGGATTCATATTAACTGGCCTTTTGGCTTTGAGTAAAAGTCAATTCCAAGGCATCAATCGCGGTATAATTTTAGCAATAGTAATGCTCGCGATCGCTTTAGTTGACACTTATTTATTAACTCCACAAATGTCTGCTATTGGACTACACTTAAATTTTTTGTCAGCAGTTTCTGAAGTTCCTGCGAATATGAATTTATTACATGGCGCTTACTGGCTTCTTGAAGTAATAAAATTAGCTGTAGGTGGTACTCTTTTTACTTGGTGTTGGAAGCAGTAAAAGAGTTAGGAGTTAAGAGCTCGCGGAGTTAGGAGTTTTTTATACCTAAGATTAATATCTTAAAAATTTTTACTCAGTCTGAGTTGTCAGGCTGAGTGTTGTTTTTGGATTGATGGTGACCTATAAAAAATATACTAATTGTTTTTGCTTTTTTATGGCTTTATTTATTAACCACTAACTACTAACTACTAATAATTGTAATGAGTGAAGAAAGTAAAGAACAACAACATCCACAGTATAATCGCGATCGCCCTTTGCTTGAAAGTTTATTGGTGGGGGAAGCGAGTGATTTCAATTTAGCGGAATTGGCTAGGTTGCGAATTCGCTATCATAATTTTCCCGGTGCGAGAGATATTCAACAGGGTTTGGATGAAGTGTTGCAGAAGTGGGGTATTACGGAAGCAGAACTTTTTGAGAAAACCAGAGCAATTCACTCTGTAGGCGGAATTTACCGCACTAAAGGTAAGAAAGAAGAACAAGATTGGAATTAATTAAGAGTGAGTGGTGAGTGGTGAGTTAGAAATTATTTATTCTTTCTCCCCATCTCCCCATCTCCCTATCTCCTTCAATCTCGCGTCTTCTGATATTCCCGAAGTTGCTTTAATAATTCTTCTTGGGATGAGGAATTTGGTTGTAGGGTTTTAATTTTTTTATCGTTGCTTTTCACGACTGCGGATGAGGAATTAAATCTGAAAGGTTGCTTTCTAATTGTTGTAAATGTTTGAGTTGGTGGTTGATTTAAGTTCGCTTTGACTGAATCTAGGGTAGCAGCAAATTTTACTTGCCTCTCCATTTGTTCCGTGGAAGAGACTAAGTTACCTAAACCATCTACCAATTCCCGGAGATTTTGCCGAAATTTGGGATTTCCGGTTAATTCATCTAAATCTGATGTGATTTTCTGAGTATTCTCGAAGGTGACTCTCGCCGAATCTAATGTTTGTTGGAGTACCACTAAATTGTTGGGATCGTTGAGTGTTTTGGTAACATCTCGTAAGTTAGTTGATGCTTCTGCTGCATTTGCGGAAAGAGTTTCGAGGTTATCCAATAACTCTCCTTTGGTTAACCTATTAATGCCTGGGGTTAGACTGTTAAGAGTTACTCTTAATTGACTACTGGTTGCGGTGATATCGTTTAATGCACCAACAAGGGAGGAACGATTTGTAGTTACTAAATTGTCGATGTTTGCTAAAACCTTTGAAGCTTGATTGGCGGTGGCACTAATTTCTTTGGCTGTACCGCTAAATTCTTTTGCTGTACCGCTAAACTGTCTTGCTGTTGCGTTCAATTGCGAAGCTGTTGTACCGAATTGGTTGATAGTTTGCTCGGTGGATACACTTACTCTATTTGCCGCAGAAGCTACTTGGTTTGCGGCGGAAGAAAAAGTTTGTAATTGTTGTTGTGTGGCTTTTGTCAAGCTGGAGACATCGCGAGTCAGTTGAGCAACTTGTGCTGCTGCTAAGGAAGTATTTTTTAAAGCTTGATTGACGTTATTATACACATCTGGTCGGCTGTAAACTTCTGATATACGGCTGGTGTAGCGAATTAGTTCGTCAACGCTGATACCTATTTCACCTTTGAGACGGGAACCATCGCAGACAATAAGCGTGGGGTCGCAATTGTCATCTAAAGGTCCGGCATCTACATCACTACGAGTAATAGTTCTTACTGGTGTAATATCTATAATGCTTTCACTGATTAATCCAGACTGGTTAGCTTCAATTTTGACATCGCGGGGAATTATCAGATCGCGTTTATTAATATTAATTTCTACTTCTACAGTGTTCGCACCCGGTTGGATACTGGCAATATTACCTACTTTAACGCCGCGATATCGAACTACAGCACCTTTTTGCATTCCGCCAGCATCCCGAAACTCTACGATAGCCCTATAAGTACGACCTGCGGCGGTTATTCTATTTAGCCAGAGAAAAATTACTCCAAAGACTCCCAAACCTAATAGGATTAATAATCCTACAGAACCTTCTCGAACCAATCGCGATCGCATTTTTCACCTCGTAGAGTTACAGTTAAAAGTTGTAAATAAATATTCGTACATTGTCTGATGATTTATAAACTTATAATCACGTAGATAACTGAGTTTAAATTATTTATGTACCGGCAATTTTAATTGGACCATCAATGCTTCCACTCATAAATTGTCTAATAGAAGGATGCTCTGTGGTGTCAATTTCCCCAACTTTTCCTTCCCACTGCACTTTACCTTGGTAGAGAAATACAATTCTCGAGGCGGTACGACGAATGGTGCTGTGTTGGTGGGTAACGATAGAGTAACTGTTAGAAGTTCCCTCTGCTACCTGTAGTTGCCGAATTAAATCTTCAATGATTGTTGAAGCAATGGGATCTAATCCTGCAGTAGGCTCATCGTACAGCAAAATTTCTGGTGATTCCTCGGGCTGTTCTGGATTGGACATAATCGCACGGGCAAAACTTACCCGTTTTCGCATACCTCCAGAAAGTTCTGCAGGAAATCGATCGCCGACTCCGGGTAAGCCTACCATTTCCAATTTTTCCTCAACCAATTCGCGAATCCTTTTCTTAGAAAGTTTTGAATGTTGGTAAAGTAAAAACCCCACATTCTCATCTACCGTTAAGGAGTCAAATAAAGCGGCTTGCTGAAAAACCATGCCAATTCCTAGGGCATCTGCACCATCTTCTATCAAACCTTCTCGTCGCACCCCTTGCACGTAAATTTCTCCCTCGTCGGGAGGAGTTAACCCAGCAATTATCCGTAAGATCGTAGATTTACCAGTACCCGAAGGACCAATTATTCCTAATGCATCCCCCTGATAAATTGTAAAGTCTACTTTATCTAAAATTTTATTGCTACCAAACGACTTAGAAACGCCTTTTAATTCAATTAATGGTTGTTCTGTCATTAGTCATGAGTTAGTAGATAGTAGTTAGTAGTTAGCAGTTGGTGGAAAATAACAAATAACAACTAACTACTAAAGAGTCAGAACTAACGAAAGTGGAAAATTTTGATGTCATAGTCATTGGTAGTGGTATCGGCGGTTTAACTGCTGCTGCATTACTCAGTCGTTACGGCAAGCGGGTAATTGTCTGCGAAAGTCATACAGTAGCTGGTGGTGCTGCTCATAACTTTCGACGAAGAGGATTTGAATTTGATTCTGGTCCTTCATTCTATTGTGGACTGAGTGACGCTAGAAGTTTGAATCCTGTAAAACAAGTTCTCGATATTTTAGGCGAATCTCTCCAAACTTTACCTTACGATCCCCTCGGACACTATCATTTCCCTGAGGGTAGTTTTGCAGTTTACCGCAATTCTCTACGCTATCGGGAAGAAGTTGCTAAAGTTACGCCTCAAGGAGCGAGAGAGTTAGAACAGTTTGAAAGACGTTTGTTGCCGTTATACGAGGCGATGAAGGGCATTCCAACTTTGGCTTTGCGGAATGATTGGCAGTTAATTCCGGTTTTACTGGGACGTTATTTACCATCTTTATGGAAAATGCTACCTAATTTACCTTTGGTACAAAGTTCAGTAGGTGATGTAATGAATGCCACTGTTAAAGACCCTTGGGTAAGGAGATTAATTGATCTCGAATGCTTTCTGCTTTCGGGTTTAAAGGCAAGCGGTACCATCGCTCCGGAGGTAGCATTTATGTTGGGGGAACGTTCGAGTACTGCGATTGAATATCCTTTGGGGGGTAGCGGTGCGATCGTAGATGCCCTAGTGCGGGGGTTGAAAAAATACGGTGGAGAATTACGTTTGGGATCTCATGTAGAACAAATTATTGTCGAAAATGGTCAAGCCTTAGGTGTGCGATCGCTGCGGGGTGAAATATTCAAAGCGCCAATTGTAATTTCCAACGCTACAATCTGGGATACCTATACTAATTTATTACTTCCTGAAGATTTACCCGCTGATTACCGCAAAGCAGCTTTAGATACTCCGGCGGTGGAAAGTTTTATGCATTTACACTTAGGTTTTCGCGGCGATGGTTTGGAAAGTTTGACGGGACATCATGTTGTAGTTCACGATGCAAATAAGGATATTAGTATACCGGGAAATACTTGTATGATTTCGATTCCTAGCGTTTGGGATACTTCTTTAGCTCCAGAAAATCATCATGTGGTTCACGCTTATACTTTAGAACCTTATGAGGGATGGGAAAAAGATCGAGGTTATGAAGAGAAGAAGAAAGAAAAGGCGCAAACTTTATATCGAGCAATAGAAAAAGTAATTCCAGATATTAGAAAACGTGTGGTTTTAGAATTAATTGGTACACCGTTAACTCATGCTGCTTATTTAAGAAGATATCAAGGAACTTATGGTCCAGCAATTGCTGCTGGTAAGGGGATGTTTCCCAATCAAAATACGCCTATTAAAGGATTGTATCGGGTTGGTGACAGTACTATGCCGGGAATTGGAGTTCCTGCGGTGGCTGCTAGTGGTATTTTATGTGCGAATTCTTTGGTAAAGCCGGAGCAGGTGATGGAGTTGGTGGATTTATTGGATCCCTATTAGGCTTACTTCCTGTCTTTTATTAATACTTAAAGCCGTGTTATATTACTCACGATGTCCTTTGATATAATATCGGCTTTTTCTCAATAAAAATACTGCTTTTATCTTTTTTTGGTATCATTTAATATTCTTTATTCTTTTTGAAGCTATCAAAATCTGATTTTTTTTTCTAAGGTGCTCATGGTCGTGATATTATTTTTATATACGCAATTAATATAATCGGAACCTGGCTTGCTTAAAAAAAATTGCCACCACCCCATTATAATAATATCAACTTCATAACTATATTACCTCACCGAAGCGCTCTTTGAAAATTTTTTCGCGGTTTCCAAATAGGTCATAAATTAATAATATTCAGATTGTAGAGTGTGCCACGCTTTTTAATTACTATTTTTATCTCTATTCAATATTCTTTAATACTCGATTTTCGATTTTAACCTATCAAAATCGGATTTTTTTATCTAAGGTGCTCATCGCCCTGATATTATTACTCTATATGTAATTTTTCTAATTGGAATATTTATCGTCTCAAAAAAAATGCAAAAATTACCATTATAAAAATATCAACCTTATAACTATATAACCTCACCGTGGTGTTTATTGAAAATTTTTTCGCGGTAGATCATAAATTAAAAATATTCAGAACTTGTTCATTAATTAGCGATCGCTTGTGGAAATCTAGTTATGAAAGGGCATCGACATTTTCGGGAGATGTCTATTAATGATAAAATCTCAAATAAGCAACATTTTGTATAATTTATTCTACGTATCAATAAATCACATTAACTATAACTATAACCATATGAGTGAAACAACAATTTTAGAATCGATAAAGTTATTAAGTGATTGGCCAAAATGGCTTACAACTATTCAAACGGGTGTTATTGTTCTCTTTAACCCAAACCGTATGCTCAACTTATATATCTCATTCCAACCTCGGTTTAAGTTCTAATTCCTCAAGACTCTTTATCCCAAATTGAATTTGAATCTATGATTTCTTTTCTTTTGCTAATACTTGAATCAGTGTTGTCTTTATTACTAATATTCTTAATATAATATCGACTTTTTCTCAATAAAAATACTGCTTTTACCTTTTTTTAGTTTTATATTATACCCTTAGCTGCTCTTGAAGCTATCAAAATCGGATTTTTTTATCTAAGGTGCTCATGGTCGTGATATTATTTTTATATACGCAATTAATATAATTGGAATCTGTCTTGCTTAAAAAAAATTGCCACCACCCCATTATAAAAATATCAACATCATAACTATATTACCTCACCGAAGCCCTCTTTGAAAATTTTTTCGCGATTATTTAATTAACACCAAACTTTTACAACTTTCCCTCGCAACTCTTCTCCCAACCACGGGGTATTACTCGATAAACTATGTAAATTCTTACTCTCTACTTTCCAACTTTCTTGGGGATTAAATAATGTTAATTCCGCCTTCTCACCAACTGCTATTTTACTGGGACTTTGTTTTAAACATTCTGCTGGATTGGTAGAAAGCGCTCTCCATAATTCTAAAGCAGTAAACTCACCGGTTTCTACCAAATTTTGCCACAATAAAGGTAACGCTAACTCCAAACCTATGGCTCCTGGAGGCGCTTGAGCAAAAGCTACGGTTTTCTCTTCGTAAGTATAAGGCGAATGATCTATGGCGATCGCATCTAAAATTCCTTGCCGCACTCCCTGACGTAATGCCATCATATCTTCTGGATTACCCAAGGGAGGCTCTAAATTTAACGATGTATTATAACTCTTAATTGCTCTTGTATCAAGTAAAAGATGCATCCAAGTAGTGCTGGCGGTGATGGGTAAACCTTTAGCTTTGGCATCGGCAATTAATTCGACACTTCTGGCAGTAGAGACGCGCATGATGTGGGTGGGGGTAAAAGTGTTGGCGACTAATTCGAGTAAAGCGGCGATTGCAGAAGTTTCTGAAGTTGCGGGGTTTCCCGGTAAACCCCATTGAATCGAATCGGCACCTTCGCGCATGATTCCACAATCGGAAATATTGCGATCGCAACACCAAAAAGCGACGGGTTTTCTGAGGGGTTGGAGATATTCGAGCACTCTGCGCACTAAGGCTAAATTATTCAAAGCATTACCATCGGCGAAGCCAACAATTCCGGCAGTTTTTAAATCTGCTAATTCAGTCATTTTTTCGCCTTTGATATCTTGGGTAATTGCACCCCAGATATTGAGAATTGGCTGAGGGGAGGAAAAGGAGTGGTTTTTATGAAGTTCCTTAAGTTGTGCGACAACTGCGGGGTTATCGATGGCTTTATATGTATTGGGTAAAAGAGTAATGCGAGTAAAACCTCCGGATGAAGCTGCTTTGAGAAGAGATGAAAGGGTTTCTCTTTCTTCAAAACCTGGTTCGCCGGAATGACTGTATAAATCTACTAACCCTGGTGCTAGAATTAAAGACTGACACTCACGAATAGAAGTATCTAGGGGTATATCAGAAATTTTCTGATTAACTGAGCTAATATAACCATCTTCAATCAACACATCAGCAATTTGGTCAGTTTTATTCAGAGGATCGATAACCCTTACTTGTTTTAGTAATTCTGTTGTCATTTTGTTGGTGGTTAGTGGTTGGTGGTTAGTTGTTGTTATTCATCCGATCTAAAAATCCCCATATTCAACTCCTAATTCCGGTGGTACTAACTATTTACAAGGCTCCGGTTACGGTTTTATCTAATACGCTTCCCGTTAAATAAGAATTAATATTAATTCCTTGAACTACAGGTAATCCTTCTAAACCTTTGGGATAATCAATGACATTCAAGCAACAATTACTTTGACGAAAAGTCCAGAAATATTCTGCGGATAATCCTAAAATATGACAAAGTAAAATTTGATTAGTTCCTCCATGAGCAACTATTAATACAGTATTTAATTGATTATTTAATGCTGAATTTAAAATTGATTCATAAACTGCGATCGTGCGTTGCCAAACGGCACGTAAACTTTCCCCATCAGGCATTTTAAATTGTTCTGGTGTCGATCGCCAACGCTGTAATTCTCCGGGAAATTCTAGCTCAATTTCTGCTTCGTCTTTTCCTTGCCAAAGTCCGTGAATTATTTCTTTAAATCCATCATTTAATTCTAACTGTACCCCTTGATGGTGCTGTAAAATAATTTCTGTTGTTTCTTTTGCACGCAACAAAGAACTACTAAACGCTTTATCAATGGAAACATCTTTGAGAAACTCAGCTACTTTCTCAGATTGTAGTTTACCATTTTCGTTGAGGGGGATATCAATTTGTCCTTGATATCTACTTTGCTGATTCCAGTCAGTTTCCCCATGACGTACTAATAATAATCTTACCCCGCAATGATTTGGACGCAATGAAGGTAATTTTTCCCCCATGTGCTGGATTTGATTAAATGATTCTATCTGAACTTTCTCTTCATTTAAATTACCAGTACCAGCAAAATTTAGTACATTTATGCAACAGTTAGATTGCTGAATATGCTGCATATAAGCGGGAGAAATATTATTCGCAGTTTGAATTAAACATCGATTTATAC
Source organism: Cyanobacteria bacterium P01_D01_bin.50 (assembly GCA_039200565.1). GTDB lineage: Bacteria > Cyanobacteriota > Cyanobacteriia > Cyanobacteriales > Nostocaceae > Rivularia. The sequence goes on from JBCCSG010000079.1 coordinate 15,070, forward strand.
AGCTATGAGCAACTACAAGTATGGTTTGATTCTGATGAAGCGGTAAAATCTCTTGCCAAAAATATGCAGCTTGCTCGTATAATGCCAAAATGGGAAAATATTCGACGGTTGTTTCACCACTTTTTATTAACATCCGCAACTTATCGGGATTTTCCTTCCAAATTTTATAATCTTCGGGAAACTTTTCTTGTACTTCTGTCGCAAGCATTCCTTCCCACAAAGGTAGATGGATTTCCTTGATTTTATAATTTTCTTGCAGAGGGGGTGTATTATCAATGTGCGCTTTGATTTCGCCGCGAATAATCTCTGCTGTTTGTTTTGCTCTTTTGAGGGGACTACAATAAATCGCATCAAATGAAATATTATTGAGTGCTTTACCTACTTTTAGAGCATCATCACAACCTTTTTGGGTTAATACCGATTCATCTAGATGACCCTGAATCCGCCTTACGATATTATAGGTGCTTTGTCCGTGGCGGACTATTATTACTCGCGTCAAAATTCCCCCTCCTTTCTCTTAAGAAGTAATTCTACTTTAAAGTGGGTAGGAATTGGGAATTGGGCATGGGGAATTGGGCATGGGGTATGGGGCATTGGGCATAAAATAGTGGTGCTTTAAACCTCAATTACGTAGCTTGCATCACCGGAGGCGATATTACTAATTACTAATTAATTCGGTAATGCCCACCCTCACTATTAATTAAGTTATAATCGCACATTTTTTTTGTAGGGTACGTGGCATAATCGTGAGATTCTCAACCCAATAATCAGGCAATGAGGGTACTTTCGTAAGTCCTAAATTATGGATTTAATCAAATTAAAACCCGCAAACACGGGTTTCATTGCTGTCATTTAAGTTGTAAGGTACCTGAGAATAAATATAGTGCGTTGCCAAATTACTACTAATTTACTCACTCTCTGTTAAATCAAATTTTACTTGCAATCCATCATTACCATTAAAGTTTTGTTCGTCTGGTTCTAATATAATAAGCGTGTTTGGCAGCGATCGCTGTTCTACTTGAGTATAACCGGTGTTGGTAACTGTATTTTGCTCTACATTATTAACCGGGGTTGCGCCTGAAGTTTGAGTAGAAAAAAAAGTCGGAAAGTCTTCGTTAGATGATCTTTGGTTGATTCCCGTCAGCGAATCACCTGTAATGGTATAACCTTTTCCATCAATATTTCTAGAACCCTGGGCACTCACCGGTTTAGCGATACAAGACAGGCTTGCTACTATTCCTAAAGCAGCCAGAAATTTCATCTTCAACATTTTATCCACCCTTTTACAATGTCTGCAATCATTATTATTGTATGCGACTTTATATTAAAAAAACTCTAGTCAATATACGTATTTTACCCGGTTCCTATATATATTTCAATTTATTTATTTATCAAGGATTCTTAATTATTTTAATTTTTATTAACTTCATCAACCTGCTGCTTTTAAGGATATTAAATAAAAATCATAAAATGAATCTATTTTAAGTGTTTCTTAATCTTAACCCTCAGTGGTAAATTGAATTGTAAAAGTGGTTTGACCTGCTTGAGAATCTAGTAAAATTTTTGCACCTAAAAGTTCTACTAGCTTTTTAACCAAAGCTAATCCAATACCTGTTCCTCCGTGCTTCCAAGGATCGTGAGAGGGAATCCGATAAAATTTCTCGAAAATAGATTCTTGCTCTTCTGCGGGAATTTCTACTCCGGAATTACTCACACCAAAAAAAACTATTTCTCCTTTTTCTCCCGTAGTAACGGTAATTCTTTCTTTCGCCGGAGTATATTTACAGGCATTAGTGAGTAATTCGTTTATCGCTCTTTTCAAGAGAGAAATGTCTGACTGTATCAGAGATAGCTCTTGGGGAAGATTAATAACTAACTGCTGCTGTTGTTGTTGAATTCTTTCCCTAAAAGGCTCTACCAATTCAGTAATCAATTCTCGTAAATCGATTAATTCAGGAATTAATGTAGCACTTTGTGCATCAATATAACAAAGTGTCAGTAGATCGTTAACTGATTGGTTTTGTTGCTGACAGGAATTTTGGAAGATTTTTAAGACGCGCTGAAATGTTTCAGACTTAATCCCTCGTATTCCCTGAGTTTTTACTAGTTTATCTAAGGTTTGAGATGCTAATAATATACTACTCATGGGAGTACGTAGTTCGTGAGAAATACTCTTGAGAAAATCATCTTTAAGAGTATTGAGTTTTTCAAGTTCCTTTACTTGAGCTTGAGATGTTTCGTAAAGTCGAGCTTGGCGAATGGCGATCGCGCACTGATTGGCTACTTGCTCTACCAAACGAATTTCTAATTCGTCGAATACTTCTTCAAAGCATCTGAATAACCACAAATTTCCTATTATACCTTGACCATCAAAAATTGGGCAAACTAGTCGAGTCAAGGGTTCCCTGGCAATTTTTTTAGGAGAAAAAAAAGTCACTTGGTTTTTTTGAGTACTAGCTTGAGGAACTATTTCTACAAACTGTAGGGATTGTTTCTGTAATAGCTGTTGGTAAAGTTCGGGAAAATCAGCTATTCTTCTACTTGTTCCCTGGGAGATAGGTTCGGTTTTTGCGTACTCATAAACAATATTTGCTACTTTCTGATGGCGATCGTAGAGTTCTATTTTACAGCGTTCGATATTCAGAACTTCTCCTAATTCCTGGGTTACTTTCTGTAATATCTGAGTTTCGTCTAAACTGTCTCGAATTCTCTCGGTAACGCGCCTTATTAAGGCTTCAAATTGAACGGCTTGTTGCAACTTGACTGTACGATTTTTTACCTTCAGTTCGAGATAGGTATTGAGACTTTGGATTTGCTGATAAAGTTCAGCTTGTTGAACGGCAATTCCTACATGATTTGCTAGCAATTTGAGGAGTTCGATTTCTGATGGATACCATCGACGAGGACATTCACAATGCTGCGCGATTAAGAGTCCCCACAATTTTTCGTCTGCGATAATTGGTACAACTAAGTTAGCTTGGACGTCAAATTTTCTTAGTAATTCGCTATGGCAAGGACTTAAAACAGCCGTTTCAATATTTTCTATTGCTTGAATTCGCCCTTGCCTATATTGTTTGATATGTTCTTCTGTAAAACATGGATCTTTTATCTTGGAACCAAAAACGGCACAATATGGTGCAATCACTGACTCGGCAACCATTAGTCCGCTCCAGTCTGGTTCAAAACGATAAACTAGCACCCTATCTGTTTGCAGAAACAATCTGACTTCTTCTACAGTTTGGTTGATTATGGTATCTAAATTTAATGACTGCCGAATCCGCAGGGCAATTGCCCCTACCAATCTTTCCCGTTCTACTTGAGATGCAGATATTTTTTTATTGGTTTCTGAGATAGATTCAGACAAGAAACATTCAATCCACAATCTATAATTACAATTTCACTCAAGGAAAATTTAATAATATTTTTATTATTTTAACATTTAAGTTAATAATTCGTGATTTATTTTTTTTAAGCAAGTAATGTCAGGGAAAATCATTAACAAAAGCTTAACTGAGCATTTATGCTTAAAATCTCATGTTAATTTTTATTAACGAAAACTAGAAATTTAGTCTTCGTACTAAAAATGTTAATTGCTTTCTTGTGATGAAAAAAGAGGAAGTTTTGAGGCGATATCTATTGGGAGAAAGAGATTTCAAGCAGATCGACTTATCTCAAGTAAATATGAGTCAAGAAAATCTACCTTCAATAAATTTTTCTCAGACTATCCTTACTCAAGCGAATCTTAAGGGTATTAATTTTAGCCAAGCATTGTTGACTGAAGCTAATTTAACGGAAGCTTCTTTGGAAAGGGCGATTTTATATAGGGCTTCTATGCAGTTAGCTAATTTAAGTCGAGCAGTCTTAACAAAAGCCGATTTGAGAGAGGTGAATCTCAGGGAGGCTTTGCTATATAGAGTTTCTTTAAGAGAAGCTCAATTACAAGGAGCTAATTTGAGTCGAGCTATTCTACAAAGGGCATTTTTGCGAGATGCGAATCTTACTCAAGCTGTTTTGACACAAGCTACACTCTCGCAAGTAAATTTGACGAATGCGAAATTAAGGGGAGCAGACTTAAGTGGAGTGAATTTAGAAGGTGCTCATTTGGTTGAAGCGAATTTAGAAGGTGCTAATTTGGAAGGTGCGAATCTAAATCGAGCTATTTTAACTGGAGCAATTATGCCTGATGGTAGGGTTTATCAGATGAGTGAGGGAGGTGAAGGGTAATGAGTCAGGGGTAAGGAGTAATAACCAAACTTTCCAAAATCCGTCTGTCTGTGCCGAGTACTTTATTTTTCAATCCAACACAGCTAAAACAGACTTGGGTAATAACTTATCTTTGAACCAAACTATTTTGGCGGGGACATTATCTAATGTAACTCCTGCTTTATCTAAGTTTAAACGCTGGGAAATTGCTAAAATTAAATCGTTACGTTCGGCTTTTCTAACTTGAGAAAATTTCTTTTGTAAATATTCAGGTCGCCAGTATCCGACAATTTCTAATAAATATGTTCTACCATCGGGATGAACTAAGCGAAAATCGGGAATCATTACGCTACCGGGAATGGGTATTAAATCAACTTCACGCTCTAATACCCATTCTGTTTTCTTAGAGTTCCATTTATCGACAAAAGATGCTTCTAACATACTGTCGTATTCTTTTCCTGGTGGATAGTGAGTAACCAAACCGCATTCTGAATTCAGGGTAAAACGTCCGGTTTTCCAATTATTTGAGTAAAAATCGCGAAGAAGCAACGTTGCGGCTAAACTCCATTTGGTGACGTGAAGTAAAGCCGGAATTAATTTAGCGATCGCCAATCCATACCTTGTACTAGGATGAAACAAACTAGTAGGACCATCGACAGTAATTGTAAACCCGTGGTCGGCATCTCCTTCGATATAGCACATTAATTGAAACAATTTGAGATAGCGAAATAAAATTTTATATTCACCTGGTGTATTGCGGTGTGCATTAATAATTAATTGACTGGCTTTATAAAAAATCCCTTGAAGTTGGGAAAGATTGTATCTGTGTAATAAAGCGGATGGTGTGGGAGCATCAAAAGCTGTTAAAATTTTATTCTCAGTTAAGTCAGCATATAAACCTTTACTAACTTGTTCTGGTAAAACTTCTTTTTCAAGTTCGTGAGTTAATTCCGAGGCAACTTTTTTTAAAGTGAATTTTGCCGTATCGCGACTGGGAACGGATAATGATGCGCTTGTAAACACCCTTTCTCGTAACATCGGAGGTTCAAGGGGACTTATTACTTCAAAAGTAGAGAAACTGCTTTTGAGAATATGAGCCAAACCCCGCTTTATCTTATAATCGGTATTATCTCCTTCTAATTCAGAAAGCTGACGTTCAAGTTCACCCGTCCTTTGACCAATAGCGTTTTTGTAGCAATCAATTAACTCAACGGCCAATTTCAAATGGATTTTATCAATATTTAACCGCTTGGGAATTATTTGTTCGCCATTTTGACGAGAAATCAGTAAATCAGTTGGTAACATTTTCAGTGAACAGTTATCAATTGGGCATGGGGCATGGGGAAATCATTTTAAATTAATAACTCTTAATTCCTAACTTCTAACTCAATACTCAATATTCTTAATTCCTAACTTCTTTTTTTCAACTAAAGTTGATTGATTGATTAACTAAAGTAAGTCTGTTTCTTCAATTATTTCCAATGCATAAAAAAGGGCTGCATCTGCATCGGTAAGGGTGGTGCTGCCCTTTTGAGTCAGATGCTTGTTGATAACTTTCCAAGCGTCGGGATAATTCCCTCTGAGTTTTTTTAACCCATCGAAAACTGAGCGTAAGTCGGCGTACAGGTGTTGTTTATTTTTCATGATGTATGGTGGGGAAATCCCGTGTAATTTTCGACTATTGATTGGGCATGGGGCATGGGGAAATCATTTGAAATTAATAACTCCGTGACGAGTTACTCTTCAACATCATCCCAAATATTCATCTGCTTGTGGGGTTTCTTAGTTTTATATTTACTATCGTTGGTCTTTTCTGCTGCTTTATAACTTCTTTTTTTACCACTTCCATAAACAACCTGTAAATTTCCGGTTCCATTTCTGCGCTTCTGCGGTTGCTTTTTCTCAACCCCCCTGCGCCTTTCTGATGTCTTTTCTTCACTAGTATTTTCCGCAATTACTTCGTATAAAATAGCCTGTTTATTCGGAGTATTCCCTTTCCTCAAAACTCTTCCCAATCTTTGAATATATTCCCTTGCGGAACCCGTACCTGATAAAATAATTGCTATGCTGGCCGCAGGTACGTCTACTCCTTCATTCAACACGTGGGAAGCTACTAAAGATTTATATTCTCCTTCCTTAAACTTAGTTAATATCTCGTGTCTTTCCTTTACCGGGGTTTGATGAGTGATTGCGGGAATCAAAAATTCTTTCGATATCCGATAAACTGTTGTATTGTCGGCGGTGAAAATTAAAACCCTTTCTGGATAATGTTTCGCTAATAAATCGGCTAAAATTCTAATCTTACCATCGGTACCTAAAGCAATCTCCTTGGCTTGCCGATGAGCTAACATGGCTCGTCTCCCAGATTGCGATCGCGCACTCATCTGCACAAATCTTTGCCAACCTTGTATGCTCCCCAAGGAAATTTTGGACTCTTTTAAAAAACTGTTGCGGGTTTGCATCAATTCGTTATACCTTTCCCGCTCAATTTGCGATAATTTAACTTTTATTTGAACTATTTCATGGGCAGCTAAAGCTTTCCCAGCTAAATCTTCGGCTCTTTTACGATATACTTCTCTACCAATAAGATAATTTAAATCGGAGTGTTTCCCATCGGTTCGTTCTGGTGTCGCGGAAAGTCCTAAACGATAAGGTGCGATCGCAAATTCGGCGATCACTTTATTAAAATCTGTTGGTAAATGATGACACTCATCAAAAATTATCAACGCATATTGATTTCCTAAGGTTTCTGCATGAATTGCGGCACTATCATAAGTAGAAACCAGTACTGGAGTTCTATCGCGAGAACCACCACCGAGTAAACCTATTTTGATGTCGGGAAAAGCGGCTTCTAAATGAGCGTACCACTGATGCATTAAATCTAAAGTAGGTACAACAATTAATGTAGTGCGTGGGGTTGCTTCCATAGCCAACTGTGCTAAATAAGTTTTCCCTGCGGCGGTAGGAAGCACTACTACACCCTGTCTTTGAGCTAATTTCCAAGCTTTCAAAGCTTCACTTTGATGGGGATAAGGCTCCATCACCAAACTGGGATTCATTTCTACGGGATAAAATTCTGATGCCTCATCAATAAAATCCGTCTCTTCTGCTCTTAAAGCTTCTACCAAACGGCGGTATTCAATGGCTTTGATGCGGAATTTTTCGATGCGATCGTCCCATGTGGCAAAATCCATCCATGCTCTACCTCGTGGCGGTGGATGTAAGATTAATGTACCCCGATTAAATGTGAGCTTTGGTGTGCGAGCCATTTAGAGTTTTCCGAACCCTTTAATATTTTTACTAATAACCTATAACGGTGCATAATTAATCACCAAAATTCAAATTCAACTTGATAAATCATTGATTTATTCAGAATATTTACAGATTTTGTGAATTCACAATGTTTCTTATACAACTATATAATTTGTTTGTAATACTGAAAATAACTTAAATAATAATGTAGAGACGGGGCGCACTGCTACGTCTCCATAAAAGTTGTGAATTACAGCTATTTAACAAAAACCGGAGAAGTCCCACACCTACCTGTTAAGGAGGTGTCGGGACGCGAATAATGCGGGAAGCAGAGCTACACCGCATTTTCGCTCATGAATCCGAGGATAAAAGACTCGCGTCCTAAAATGCAATGTTTACGACGAGCTTTTTAGGACAGCGAGGCTTTTATCAATTTCTTCGGATGCCAAAGAGTCAATGAAGTCTTCGATTACTGCCGTCATTGATTTATCCTTACTCGCTGCATACAACCGAAGTTTATTCATTCTGCGGTCACTCAATCTTACTTCCAGTTTTTTATTTTTCATTATTATCCTGACATAATCATTACATTTATGTTAGTATATATATAGGTCGAGCAACAAGGGGTTTATTTATGAGAATTTCGTATCAATACCGATTAAAACCGAATAAAGAACAGCGAGAAAGTATTGATAATACGTTGGATATGCTTCGCTATCAATATAATTATCAGCTTGCACAAAGGTTTGATTGGTACGAAAAAAATCGTTGTTCTATTGATAGGTGCCCTCTTGTTTGTCATCTTCCAGAATTAAAAGACAAACCTAACCGTTTTAGTCAGCAAGCATCATTAAAGCAACTCAAAAAAGAACGTCCTTGGTACAAAGCTATTCACTCGCAGGTATTACAAGAAGTTCCGAAAAAGGTAGAGATTGCATTTGATAGATGGCTCAAAGGTGACTGTAACGGCAAGAAATCGGGACGACCAAGATTCAAGGGTGTAGGGCGATACAAGACTTTCACTTATCCCCAATTCAAGCAACATCACTTTGTAAATAATAAAATTACATTGTCAAAAATTGGAGATGTAAAAGTAATTGTTCACCGTCCTATACCAGATGGTTTCGTTATAAAAACCGTATCAGTGACAAAAAAAGCTAACGGTTATTATGTTACTTTGAGCCTTGATAATAAAGAAGTTCCAACGATTAAACCTGATTTCAATGCGGATAATATTGTCGGCATTGATGTAGGTTTGATTGATTTTTATTTGCTTGCGGATAATACCCGAATTGCAGCGCCAAAACATTTGCGTAAAGCTGAAAGAAAATTAAAGTCAGCACAACGTAAAGTATCACGTAGAAAAAAAGGCTCCAAACGTAGAAAGAAAGCAATTAAACAATTAGGTATTAGACATAAAAAAGTAGCTGATACTCGTAAAGACTTTCACTTCAAAACAGCAAAACAATTGCTATTTAAATATGATGTAATTGCTGTTGAGAAGTTGAATGTCAAAGGACTTGCTAGAACACGATTGGCTAAGTCGATTCATGATGCCGGATGGAGTCAGTTTATCAATATACTTTCATTCAAAGCCG
>JBCCSG010000080.1:0-24049 GCA_039200565.1 Cyanobacteria bacterium P01_D01_bin.50
ACCACATTACGACGAACCTTCAATGTTTGGGTTAATAAACCATTTTCTATAGTAAAAGGTTCGGGGATTAATTCAAATACAATAATTTCATCATCGCGACGATATCCAGGGCGATCGCGAACTTCCCGATTTAATTCTTCTCGGAATAAGTCGCGAATTATTTGATTGTTTAAATTAGCATTTATGTCAGAATTTGTAATAGATGAATTTTGATTTAATAACCAGGCTTCTAAAGCTTCAAAATTGGGAACAATTAAAGCACCTAATGATTTTTGATCTTGCCCTACAAGCATAATTTGGTCGATGTAGGAACTTCGCAAACAAGCATTTTCAATTGGTTGAGGTTCAATATTTTCGCCATTTGTGAGAACGATGGTATCTTTTGCCCTACCAGTTAATACTATTTGATTTTTTGTAGTTAACCAACCAATATCACCTGTATTGAACCACCCTTCGGAATCAATAGCTTTGCTAGTAGCTTCGGGATTTAAATAATATCCTTCCATTATCTGTTCTCCCTTTGCCATCACCAAACCCCGTGTATTTGCGGGTAGGATTTCCCCACTTTCTAAGTCCACAATTTTGATTTGGGTTGCCGGAACGGGTTTACCCGAACTACCTCGCAAATTTCGGTAATATCGACGCGCACAAAGTACGGGAGATGTTTCTGTGAGTCCGTAACCAACTAATATTTGAATTCCCACAATTTCAAAAAAATCTTCCAAATGTTGGGCAAGGGAACCACCTCCACAAATTAATTGTTTTACATTACCTCCTGTTGCCTGTTGGATTTTTTTATAGACTATATTTTCACCGAGAAAATGTAAAGGTGCCAATAATATAGTGGTTTTCCAAGCATTTATAATTTCTGCTGTCGTGGGATTTAAATTTTCTAAATCAAGTTTTTTCCAAGTACGGACAGCTTTTATATATCTACCACTAACTTTCAGAAAATTATTAATTAATTTTTGCATTCGTGGCGATTTATCGCGGAATGATTTTTGAATTCCTTCATAAAATGATTCCCAGAGTCTGGGAACTCCAATAACATATTGGGGTTTATATTCCTGTAAATCTTGTTTTAAATAACGACGATTTGTATAAATTTGAGTACATCCTTGAGACAATGTATAATACTCTCCTACTCGTCCAAAACTATGCCAAGTTGGTAATATACTCAGGGTTTTATCTCCAACACTGGGCTGAATAATTGCAGGAATAGTATTAATTTGATGAATTAAATTACTGTGGGTAAGCATTACTCCTTTTGGCTTACCAGTTGTTCCAGATGTATAAATTAATGTCGCTAGTTTCTGAGGATTGCTCTCGACAAACTGCAATTTTAAATTAGTTGCTAGTTGGATTAATTGGGAAAAATTTATAATTTTTATATCTTTTTGAGTATCTTGAGTATTTTGATCTTCTCTTGGTTCTTCGTCAGATAATAAAACTATCCATTCTAATAATATATTCGGGGAATTGCTATATATCTCCGGCGCAATTTTATTCAAAGTTTTGATATTTTCTACCACTAAACCAATACTGCCGCTATGCTCCAAAATATATAACAATTCATCCTTCTCTGCTGCCGAAGAACGTACCGCATTTGCCGCTCCAGCCATGATAATTCCTTGGTCTGCTATCATCCAGCGAGGACTATTATCGGCAAACAAAGCAACTCTTGAGGGTATATTTTCTTGGAAATTTTCACTTATACCCAAAGCTTGAATACCTGCTGCAAATTGTTGGATTTGGTAGTAAAGCTGCGAGTAAGTTAGAGCTATTGTTGGTTTACTGTGGGGGTCAATTAAAGCTGTAATATCCCCAAATTTATTGCCGGTAATCTCCCAAATTTCCGATAATGATTTGATATCACTGTAATCAATCAACCCTGTCATTTGATATTTTTCTGTCGGTGAAAAATTATATTTATTCATTGTATTTTGGGTAATAAAAAACTGAACTTGTGATTTGATTAAATTAAATTCTTTCCTATCTGTTAGATCGCATTTTTAACTTAAATATATGGGTTTAATTCCCCACCGCTCAAAGGTGTAGGATACCTCCGACGCGCTCGCCGCACCTGGCGGTAAACGTCTGAATACGTTGAGGTTTAAATCCCCATCCCAATTCCAAACAACTTCAGCTCTTCCAACTTCGGCTCTTCCTTCTTTTAATGATATCTCAGCTAAATATTAAAAAATATTCAATAGCCCTTGAAAGGGTACGGTCGTATGATTATCAAGATACTATAAATATTTATTTAATTTATACTTGTGTACTGATAAAATAATGTCACAATTTTAGCCGAGATTCTTAACTAAGAGAATCTAACCTAAGATACATCATCTTCATGTCTATGAAGGCAAACTTATTTTACTAAGTAAGTCGGCGTAAAAAAAATATTACTATGTTAAGAAAAGTAAATTCAACTCAAACTCTTGTACCTATTGCCTATTGCCTATTGCCTTTTGCCTTTTCGAGGGCTAAATTTTCAGTGCCGACCTACTTATTTATGCAGTGCAGTTTCTTATGAATTATGTAGGTGAGTACAGATAGTTTAAAAAGCAGCAATATATCTCTATTATAGTAACTATAAACTTGATTACAGTTATGTGAAAACTAGATAATACTACTGTACTAAATATTCATGGTGAGATATGATTGGATTCCTATATCTTCCAAAACTTCTGTAAAATGAATTGAGAAATTTGCGCTTAGTGAGCAAAAATATTGCACAATAGTGTTGTCAAATGGTAATTTTTAGATTGCAGCGATAGATTTGATATTTAGGTTTGAGAAGTTTTTAACATTATTTTAGTTAATTTTAGGTTGTCGAACGTGGATAGAATTAAATCTTTTGATTTTCCCAGAAATGAAGCATTATTTGGACTCAAACCCGAAATAGGAAGGTGGTTTTTTATTCCTCTTGGTTTAATAATTTTACTATGCTTGGGAACGGTGTATTCCTGGAGTATTTTTAGTACCCATTTTGAAGCAGCACTACAAGCAAAACCCGGAACAATTCTACTACCTTTTATGGTATTAGGAATAACGTTTACCTTAGCAATGCCGATTAGCGGATTGTATATTTATCGATTTAGTCCCCGGATTATGACTATGACTGGTGGGATAATTGTGGGGATTGGTTATTTACTTTCTAGTATTGCCCCAAATTTACCTTTTTTAATTATTAGTTATGGTTTAATTGCGGGTATTGGAGTTGGGATTGTTTACGGTGTTCCGCTGACGGTTGCTGCTCGCTGGTTTCCCGAGCGCAAGGGTTTTGCTGTAGGTATGACGGTTGTTGGCTTTGGGCTTTCTCCTTTGGTAACTGCTCCAGTGGCAATTAATTTAATTAAAGCCTTTGGAATCAGAAATACCTTTGTAATTTTAGGGATTGTATTTACATGCATTATATTGGCGATCGCTCAAGTTTTGAAGATGCCTCCCAAACGCTGGCTACCGGATGGCTATCATCCCGAAACAAGCATTGATAGTAATATTCAAGGTAATTCCGGAAATAATATTAATAATTCAACAAAAAATTTACCAATGGTACAAACCCAATCATTTTATGGGTTATGGATTTGTTATAGTGTCGGTACATTTGTGGGACTTACGGCAATTGCTACCACAGCACAAGTAGGCAAAGAAATTGTTGGACTCCAAACAGAACAATTGGCTTTTGCAGTGCCTTTATTTGCGACTTTTAATGGTATAGGTCGTCCTTTATTTGGTTGGTTAAATGACCGTTTAAAACCGAAATTTACTATTATTATTATTAATATATTAATTATGATCGCATCGATAATTATGTGGAATACTTCTCAAGGAGAATTAATTAATTTTCTTGTAGCTTATTCCATATTTTGGTTGTGTTTAGGTGCTTGGTTAGCAGTAGCTCCCGCAGCAACTTTATCGTTTTTTGGATTGAATAATTATCCAAGTAATTATGGTTTGATGTTTACTTCCTTTGGTTTGGGTGGTTTATCAGGTATTTTTACCATCGCAGCTATCAAAGGTATTACTGGCAGCTTTAATCCATTTTTCTACATCACCGCCACAATTGCTTGTATCGCCATCTTTGCTGCAATCTTTCTTCTCAATCGTCCCCACAAAACTGCGATCGCAGATTTTTTATTCAAATATTTCATTAGTCCAATTACTCCGATTTTACTATCGTTTGTGGAATTTTGGCTTGGTAGTGCAACTCCTAAAAAAAGCAATTAACGGCGGCGTTTACAGCAAGTTTATGGAAATAAACTAAATACAGCAGTTTGCGAGTAAATGAAGTACACCCTCCCCAAAACATCGGGGAGGGTGCGCGATAGTGCGGGTGGGGTATTTTTGTACCAACGCGTTGCTGAAATCTGCTGTATGCCACAAAAAAACATTATTAAGATTAAAAGTAGAATATGTTCGTTACACAACTCTTAAAGCCTTGGTATATTTACCTTTATCATTAACCACTAACAACCAACAACTAACAACTAACTCCTAATATTATGAAAGTCAGCTTGTGTACAATCGTAAAAGACGAAGAATCAACTTTATGGAAATGTTTGAGTAGCGTCAAAAAATTTGTTGACGAAATAGTAATATTAGATACTGGTTCAACCGATAAAACCGTAACAATTGCCCAAGGATATAGTGCTAAGGTACATCATTTTGAATGGTGCAATGATTTCAGTGCTGCTCGTAATGAAGCTTTAAAATATGTAACTGGTGATTGGGTATTGGTTTTAGATGCTGATGAAACTTTAACGCCAGAAATTATTCCTCAGTTGCGAGAAGCAATACAAAAAGAAGAATATTTACTGATTAATTTAGTGCGCGATGAAATTGGTGCAGCGCAATCACCTTATTCAATGGTTTCGCGACTGTTTCGCAACCATCCCGATATTCGTTTTACCCGCCCTTATCATGCTTTGGTTGATGATAGTGTCTCAGAAATTTTACTTAAGGAACCCCACTGGCAGGTAGGTTATATACAAGGAATTGCAATTCTACATTCAGGTTATCAACAAAGCCAAATTACTCAAAAAAATAAACTCGTTAGAGCAAAAGCAGCAATGGAAGAGTTTCTCGCTACTCATGGCGATGATGCTTATGTTTACAGTAAATTGGGTGCATTGTATGTGGATTTGGGAAACATTCCCCAAGGTATTCAATTGCTATCGAAGGGAGTTACTCTGGCGAGTGAAAATTACGATCTTTTATACGAACTTTACTATCATTTGGGTATTGCATATAGCCGTTTGAAAAATTTTAGCCAAGCGATCGCTCATTATCAAGCTGCAATTAAATTGCCAATTTATCCGATGCTTAAGTTAGGAGCATATAACAATCTTGGTAATTTACTTAAGGAGAAAGGAGACTTTAACGGTGCAAAAACAGCTTACGAAACAACTTTAAAAATCGATCCTTCTTTCGTAACTGGATATTACAATTTAGGAATGACACTTAAAGCGATGGGTTTATTTAAACAAGCCATTGCATCTTATGTTAAAGCGATTGATTTAAACCCCAAATATGCTCAAGCTTATCAAAATTTGGGTGTTGTATTGTTAAAAACCGGTTATCTAGATGATAGTTTAACAGCCTTTAATGAAGCTATTGCTTTACACAAACAGCAAAATAATCACTTTGAAGCAGAGCAGTTGCGTAAAGGCTTGAAAGATATGGGATTAGGAGTTGTAGAGACGTAGCACTGCTACGTCTGTTATTGAGTTAGGAGTTGTAAGTTGTGAGTTAAAAGTTAAAAATATTAATATTTGAATCTGGGTAAAACTGTATATAGTTAGAGTGAAATTAAAATCCAGGTGTGGCAAGAATATAAAAGCTCGAAATGCCTACATCAATGGAGTTGTAAACTATGACACCTCAAGAATTTTTAGAAAGTTTAGCACTAGCTGAAACAGACTCACAGAGGTTACTAATTTTTGCACAATACTTGGATACAACCGCGCTAGATAATGCCACAACTCGAATGTGGAGAAGGCTTTCTTATAGTAACGAAATTGAAATGTCACTCAATAATGTTGCTTTTCATCTGGAAGCACTCGCTGAGACTATATAGCGAATTTCAGTTGAGTAAGGTACAAACATTTGGCGTTGCCCCTCATAAGTATGAATCAAATTTTATGGATAACCGAAACCTATGTACGAAGGTTGAGGATATAACGTCTCAAAATATAAATTCATAAACTGAGTAGGCAACGCCCAAAAAACAGTTACCAGCGAATAACTGATAACTACTAACTGTTAACAGATTTCACAAATTTTTCCAATCGATCCATTCCTTTTTCAATTGTTGCCATATCGGTGGCGTAAGATAAACGGATATTATTATCTGCACCGAAGGCTACACCAGGAATTACTGCGACTTGATGCTCTTCTAATAATGTTTTGCAGAATTCTAAGGATTTTAAGCCAGTTTTGCTGATATCGGGAAATAAATAAAATGCGCCATCGGGTTGAGCACAATTTAATCCGGGAATCGCGTTGATTCTTTCTAACATGACTTTGCGGCGTTTGGCGAAAGCTTGACGCATTTCCTCTACACAATCTTGCGACTCAGATAAAGCTGCAATTGCACCATATTGAGCAAAGGTACACACGTTAGATGTACTATGACCTTGAACGATGGTAGCTGCTTTAATTAACTCTACAGGTGCTGCTAAATAACCCAAACGCCACCCAGTCATTGAGTAACCTTTAGCGAAACCGTTACTAACAATGGTACGAGCAAAAATTTCCGAGTTGAGGGAACCGATACTCAGATGCTTTGCACCGTCGTAAACAATTTTTTCATAAATTTCGTCGGAAACTACTAAAATATCTTTTTCAACGATAACTTCCGCCAAAGCTTTGATTTCTTCGGGGGTGTACACCATTCCTGTAGGGTTGGATGGTGAATTAAGCACGAATAATTTAGTCTTAGGGGTAATTGACTCTCTTAAAGTTTTTGGATTAATTTTATACCCAGTTGTCTCATCACTCGTCACAATTACTGGGTTACCGCCGACCAACTTAACCATTTCTGGATAGCTCACCCAATAAGGTGCGGGAATAATTACCTCATCACCAGGTTCAATTAATGCCTGCATTAAATTAAACAGAGAATGTTTTCCACCGTTAGTAACGATGATATTCTCTGCTTGATAATCTAGATTATTTTCCGACTGTAACTTGCGGGCTATGGCTTTTCTTAAACTGGGTTCCCCCGCTGCGGGGCCATATTTCGTCTTACCTTCATCCAAAGCCCTCTGTGCAGCAGCCTTAACATGGGCTGGCGAATCAAAATCTGGTTCGCCAGCACTAAAACTACAAACATCAATACCTTCCGCCTTCATCGCCTTCGCTTTCGCGGCGATCGCTAAAGTGAGAGAAGGGGATACCTGACTAATTCTTGCTGCCAGCTTCATCTTTACTTCACATTTCTTTGTTCTTTAAGAATATCCCATTATTCCTTACTTAGTGGATAATTATTAGAACTTTCAATTTATAACAGCTAACTTCCCTCCTCTTACTTGTCTCCCTTTGTTTATTTTTGAGCTGCATCTCCCTTGTTAGCACAGTAGTAATTTGGGGAAGTCTATAAATAATAATCGCAAATAAGCCTCACTACAAAGTGTTACATAAAATTTTGAACCGCTTGGCTTTAGATAAAAAAGATATATATCGCCAGTATTCAAGGAACTTCTACCGTTTTATGACTCAGCGTCCATCTCGGACTATCAAAGTAACAGTAGTATTGACAGTATTATTGTTTGTACCTGAAATTATCTTAACTTGGCGAGCGCATAGTAAATTTAAAAATATAACAACATATGAATTACAGCTTCAAACTCTAAGTAATGAAATTATCTATCTTGATGAAGTATTGACAATGTCAGCACGGATGAATGCTGCTACGGGTAATCAAATGTGGGAAAAAAGATATCGGCGATTTGAGCCAAAGTTAGATGCTGCGATCGCAAAATCAATTAATTTAGCACCAAAAGTATATTCGAGTGAAAATGCCAAGAAGACTAATGCCGCGAATAAAAAGTTGGTGGAAATGGAATACCAATCTTTTGAATTAGTCAAAAATGGTGAAAAAGAGGCAGCACAGGCACTGTTATTAAGCAATGAATATCAATTTGAGAAACTCAAATATCATGATGGCGTGAAAAAAATAAATCTTGCCATTTCCAAGCAAGTTGAGAACAAAATAATTGGATATCGCAACCAGCTATTATTTACCAGTTTGTTTGCGATTTTGAGTTTAATGATGTTAATTCCAGCATGGTTAATAGTATTGCGGTTATTAAATGAATATTTGAAGCAGCGTAAAAATGCTCAAGCTGAATTACAAAAAAGTAATCGAGAGCTTGAAATCAGAGTACAAGAAAGAACGCAAGAATTAAGCGATAAAAATCTTCAACTTCAAAAAACTCTTCAAGAACTTCAGGATACTCAAATTCAGCTAATTCATGCAGAGAAAATGTCTAGTTTAGGTCAATTAGTTGGAGGTGTTGCTCACGAAATTAATAATCCTGTTACTTTTATTGATGGAAATATTGGATTTGCCAAGCAATATGCTGAAGATATATTAAAACTGTTGGAACTTTATCAAATAAATTTTCCCCAACCACCGGTAGAAATTCAAAATGTAATTGAAGATATTGAACTTGATTTTATCAAAGAAGATATCTTCAATATTCATCAGTCAATGAAAGTAGGAACTCAACGTATTCGCGATATTGTACTGTCACTGCGTAATTTCTCTCGTCTTGACGAATCTGAGTTCAAAAAAGTAGATATTCATGAAGGTATTGATAATACTTTGATGATTTTTCAAAATCGTTTTAAATCAACAGCTAACTCTCCAGAAATAATTGTTATTAAAGAATATAGTAAACTCCCACCAGTAGAATGTTATCCTGGTCAATTAAATCAAGCTTTAATGAATATTATTTCCAATGCGATTGATGCTTTATCATATAAAATTGCTAAGAAAAAAAATCCAGACTTTATACCCCAGATTCGCATATTGACGAATTTATCCGATCGCGATCGTGTAATGATTCGGGTTTCTGATAATGCTTGTGGAATAAAAAAAGAATTACATTCAAAGTTATTCGATCCATTCTTTACAACCAAACCCGTTGGCAAAGGTACCGGGTTGGGTTTATCTATTGCTTACAAGATTATAGTTTCAAAACATAACGGTAAATTATCTTTTAATTCAACACTCGGAAAAGGTACTGAATTTATCATTGAAATTCCGATTACCCAATAAAAATTTGCGAAAATAATTAGAATTATTTTGTAGAAAACATTTGTACTGCATAAATTTCCCCATTAGCGCCAGCAGCAATACCGTAACCAAATTTTCTATATTGAGGAATAAGAATGTTAGCACGATGTTTATTGCTGTACATCCAACCGCGTTGCCATTTCTCTGCTGCACCGTAGGTTAACCCTAAACTCTTTGTGGCACCTTTGGCAATATTCTCGCCGACTCCTAACCGACGATTACCGCCGACTGCTATATAACGTTGACGGGGAGTTGTTCCTTCAGGGGAGACATGATTGAAATATCGTCTTGAAAGCATATCTTTTGCATGAAGTTGGGCTGCTTGGGAAAGTAAGGAGTCTTCTTGCAAGGAAGACAAATTATTTATATTACGATCTCTATTAACTAGTTTGAGTGCAAACTTTCTTACTTCTGGTAGAGTACGCAATTTTTCTGCATTTAAAGCTGTTACTTTACACTCACCTATTTTCCAATCCTTGCCGCCATTACCGTTGTAACAATGTAAAAATAATCCCAATGGCGAAAGTTTTGTCCAAAAGTAATTAGGATCTACCGGATAACCCCTTTGTGCTTGTCTGACAAAATATATAATTGGTTGTGATGTCAATAATAATGTAAATAATAGAACATATTTCCACCATACCCCTGTTTTATTTTTGTTTGCCATTTGTCAGTGTAAAGACTGTTTATTAAAAATTGCTTTGTTATTTATATAGCTGGTTTTTCAATATTTAAGCAAGTATATTTGATGAATAAAATATGTTTTTTATTCAGAGTTTTTACTATTTAATATAAAACATAATTTAATTTACACTTCTATTGAGCTAAAGTTTTGCTCTAGGAAGATAATCAATTAATCGGATTTGCGGTTTGCTATTTTGGCGAACAAACAGAAGCTGGTAGTAATAAACGAAAATCATCTTTTGTAGGGTGTGTGACGGTTACGAAAAATTATCGAACATAACCGAATAATTCTAATCTTACCGTCACGCACCAATTATTCGATAATAATGCCTTAGTTAATTGTAGGGTGTGTGACGGTTACGAAAAATTATCGAACATAACCGAATAATTCTAATCTTACCGTCACGCACCAATTATTCGATAATAACCCGTTAGTTAATTGTAGTGTGACGGTTACGAAAGATTATCAACTATAACCCAATCATTTCATATTACCGTCACGCACCAATTGTTCGATAATAATGCCTTAGTTAATTGTAGGGTGTGTGACGGTTACGAAAAATTATCAACTATAACCCAATCATTTCATATTACCGTCACGCACCAATTGTTCGATAATAATCCGTCAATTAATTGTAGTGTGACGGTTACGAAAAATTATCGAACATAACCGAATAATTCTAATCTTACCGTCACGCACCACATATTTTGGCAATGGTACATTACTCTACTAACAGCACCCCTACAGCATAATGAATTACACAAAGACAACTCAAATCAACGCTCCTGTAGAACAAGTATTTATATTTTGTGCATCTTCCGATGGCTTTGAAAAACACTTTCCTCACCCTATTAAATGGATAGATACAGAAAAAAATTGGAAATTAGGTTCTCTTATTGAATTCAAATTTAGCTTTTTATCAATATGGTTATATTGGAAAGCAGAAATAACTGAATATCAACAAAATAAATTATTTACTGATGTTTTACGCTTCCACTTCCCCTACAAATATTTTTGTCATAGTCATTTATTTGAATCACAAGGAGAAAAGACTATTTACACCGATAAAATCGAATTTAGCTTTGGTTTAGGAAATTTAATTGATAAAGTTGTTGGTATACCCCTTCTCGAATCTACCTTTAGCCAACGACATATCAGAATGAAACATGTTTTTAATTGTTAGTCGTCCAAATACTAACATTAGCTTATGACAAGATATTATAAATTCGACCTATTTCACAAATTAATTTTCATGTCTAACCAAATATAAAATATTAAAATACAGATTTATTTCTTTCCTCTAGGTTCTGTGGATATGAGACTGTTTTATGCTAGGGAAATGGTGCGTTACGGCATTTTTCAAATAGTAATTTAGATATCAAATAGATTTAAGCCGTAACACACCCTACTTACTAAATGGTGCGTTACGGCATTTTTCAAATAGTAATTTAGATATCAAATATATTCAAGCCGTAACACACCCTACAAATAGAAAAATATCAAAAAACCCGGCTCCAAAAACCGGGCTCCCAAATTCTCAAAAACCAATTAATCTACAATTCCAAACACCACTTGCGAAAATCATCACCACGCATTTCAAAATTCGCATACTGATCAAAACTAGCACAAGCTGGAGACAGTAAAACTACTGATGCATCATGCTGCTTTGCCAATTCCAACCCGCGAGAAACAGCTTTTTGCATCGTTCCCACATCTTCGTAGCTGGAATATCCTTCCTCTTGCAAACGTTTCGCAAAGGAAGGCGCTGCATCGCCAATTAATAAAACTGCGGCAGCTTTTTCCTTGATTTTAGCTATCCAAGGTTTATCATCACCAGCTTTCGCCGCACCACCAGCAATCAAGATTGTTGGACTTTTTACCGATGCTAACCCAACTTCGGCAGCGTCGTAATTTGTCGCTTTACTATCATTAATGAAATCAATTCCTTCCCAAGTGCGAATGTGTTCCAAACGATGAGGTACCCCAGGAAACTCGCTTATAGCTTGGTGAATTGCTGATTTTTCAATTCCCGCTAACCTTGCCGCCGCAACACTGAGCAACAGGTTTTGCAAATTGTGTTCTCCCACCATTCGCAACGCGGAAATCGGCATAATTTTTTGATCTTCCGATACAGATGCAATGTTTTGCGTCTCTACAACCCAACCATCTTTAATGTAAAAACCTTTACCGCTGATTAATTTATCTTTACCTTTAATGCTCGTCCAATAAGCATCTTTCCAATCAGTTTCACCCATTTTGCTTAAGTATGGATCGTCACCGTTGAAAACCTTCATTTGAGAACGATGCAATAATTGCGCTTTGATATTGTAGTAATTTTCTACAGTTTTGTGACGTGCCAAATGATCTGGCGTTAAAGTCGTCCAAATGCCGATTTTAGGTGTTATCGAGTTGGAAGATTCGATTTGATAACTGCTGAGTTCCGCAATTATCCAATCGAGAGAGGGGGTACTTTCTTCAATTGCAATCTGGGAAGCCGCGTTACCAATATTACCGCAAGTGGGAGCATTAAAACCCGCTGTCTGAAATATTGCGCCTACTAATGATGTTACAGTAGTTTTACCGTTGGTTCCGGTAACTCCTACCCACGGAATAGAACGTAAATTGCGCCATGCAAATTCCATTTCCCCGACAGTTTCAATTCCTTTTTCCCGCGCTTCTATTAATGCCGGAATATCCCAAGGTACGCCGGGACTAACTACGATTAATTTCGGTAATTCGGTATCGTTTAGTAGTAGGGAATATTCTAATTTAACTGTGATTCCCTCGACAGCAAGTTCTTGTTGTTGTTTGAGGAGGTTAGGGGAGGTTTTGGTATCACCTATTTCTACCTCCCAACCTTCTCGAATCAACAATCTCGCCGCAGCAACACCGGACTTTCCCAATCCTATGACATGAGCTTTAGGCATAGACTGTAAGCAGAAATCCCTGGTTAAGCAACTTTATATTAACGTTTCTTGGCATAATTTACACCATGTCTTGTTGATTTTCACTACAGATTTTTTACAATTGCGCCAAAATCAGCTAAAATTCTGGCGTGGTTACGAAGTAATCCTAGTAAATACAGACGATTTCTTTGAATATCCGGATTGTCATCCATTACTAACACGCTTTCTGGACCGTCGAAAAATGTACTCACTGTAGGTGCTATTTCTGTTAATCCTGCTATCAGTTGTTGGTAATTACGAGTAAGTTGTGCTGCTTGGGTTTGCGGTAGTAAGCTGACGACTGCGTTATAAAATGATTCTTCCGATGACTTCTGAAACAAGTCTTTTTGTACTAAGTTACCCGGATCTAGTTGTTGGGTATCTAAATCACCTTTTGCCGCTAATCTTGTAGAACGATTTACCGTTTCGTAGATTTTATCTAAGGTGCCATTATTGCGAATTTCTTGCAGGAATAAAGCGCGATCGCGAACGTCTAATAAGTCTTGTAATGCCCTTGCTGTATATTCTGGATCGTTAACTCCGAGTACGGCATTAACTAAGTCGTAGTCGATCTGTTTCTCTTCTTGTAATAAGGTGCGGATGCGTTGTAAGAAGAAGTCTTCTAAAGATACGACTAATTCGGCTTTATCTTTATTGTATTTAGTCGCGAATTCTGCTGCTGTGTCTTGCAGTAGCTGCTGTAAGTTAATCGATAAATCGCCATCCCAAGTAATATTAACAATCGCAGTTGCTGCTCTACGCAAGGCGAAGGGATCTGAAGAGCCAGTGGGAATCATTCCCAAACCGAAAATACTTACTAAGGTGTCAAGTCTATCGGCGATCGCCACAACTCTACCGGTAATAGTTTGGGGTAAAATATCATCGGCACCTCGCGGTAAATAATGCTCGAAAATCGCATCAGCTACAGATAAAGGCTCCTTACTTTTTAAAGCGTATTTTTGACCCATAATTCCCTGTAATTCCGGGAATTCATATACCATTGAGGTAACTAAGTCGGCTTTACATAATAAAGCTGCTCTTTGAATGTATTCTCGATCTTGAGTTTCTAAATTTAATTGCGTTGAAATTCTTTCTGCAACGGCGCATATTCTATCAACTTTTTGCGCCAGAGAACCCAAATCTTCTTGAAAAGTTACCGCTTCCAACTGTCCTAAAAAGCTTTCCAAAGATTGCTTCAGATCGTTATCGTAGAAATATCTACCGTCAGCCAAACGAGCGCGAATTACCCTTTCATTTCCTTTAGCAATGATATCAGCTTTTTCGGGGTCGCCATTAGAAACTGTAATAAAATAAGGCAACAATTCCTTTTTATCCTCAGTTTTAAACACCGGAAAATACTTTTGGTGAGAAACCATTACCGTAGTAATTACTTCCGGCGGTAACTCCAAAAATTCTGATTCAAAATTACCCACAACAGCAGTCGGAAATTCCACTAAATTAACAACTTCTGCCAACAAATCGGGATAAATTTCGGCGAAACCATTCAACTTTTGCGCCGCATCTTCTATCTCTTGAGTAATGCGATTAACTCGGGTTTCCACATCCACAACCACAGAAGCTAAATTCAAACCACTAACATAATCGGTAGCTTGAGTTAGGGTGACATCACCCGGATGTAAAACGCGATGTCCCCGGGAAATATTACCACTTTTCACCGCTTCCGAATTATTATCAATTTCTATTGGTAAAATTTTATTATCCAACAAAGCCACCAACCAGCGAATCGGACGAGAAAACTTTAAATCCCCATCACCCCAGCGCATCAATCGCTTGCCTTCCAAGCGAAAAATCCATTCCGGAATTATTTCAGTGAGAATATCGTTGATAGTACGTCCTTTGATACTTTTCTTAACAAAAACAAAATCACCTTTATCAGTAGGACGAATTTCAAAAGCCGAAACATCCACACCTTGCTTCTTAGCGAAACCTTCCGCCGCTTTAGTGGGGCTACCATCCTTAAAAGCAGCCTTCGCGGGGGGTCCCTTTACCTCCTCCTCCCTATCCGGTTGTTGCGGCGGTAAACCCTTAATTAATACTGCCAATCTGCGCGGAGTACCGTAAATTTCTACTGCATCAGTATCGAGAAAATTTTCCTGTAAAGATATTGGTATTTGACGCTTCCATTGTGCGATCGCACCACTCAAAAAGCTTGCAGGTAGCTCTTCCGTTCCGACTTCCAATAAAAAATTAGCCATAGCACACACTCAAGTATGAATTATCAAATACGAAGGGTTAGTATCCTTCATTCGGCATTCAATTTCAACAGTGTACCGTATAGTTTTGGGTTGGTTGTTGGGATTGTGGAGTTTAATTTCTTGATTGGGGTTTGTAGAAGTTGCTCCCGATTGGGTTAAAAGCATGAAGAATAATGGTTTTCTTCCTAGAAATTAATCAAAGCGCTGTAACCTAACATCAAATTATCGGTATACTACAATATCAAACAATTTTGCTTAGAAATTTACATAGATGATAAAGACTATCAAATTCAAATTTGGTAGAGGTTTGAATTCACCTCCAGAGGAAATAGTTACAACACCTGTCACTTTATTTGTAGGACCAAATAATTCGGGTAAAAGTAAAGTCCTTGCTGAAATTAATCAATATTGTTCTAGAGGAAAGCAAAATGTGACAGATGTAATTATAGAAAGTATAGAATTTAATGCATTTGATAAAGTAGCAATCAAACTGGCAGAAGAAAAGATAAAAAAGATTCACACTTACACATACTCCAATGATGAACCTTTAGCTGATAATTTAATTTTTGAAATACCTGTTGGAATCAAAAACTTATGTAACAGTATTCCCAGAAAGAGTGTTCTAGATGTACTCCAGAATCCAAATAGTCAACCTGAAAATTTTTGCAAATGGTATCTTGCATATCAAACTTTAATGTTAGGGGGTGATAGCCGAATTAATTTAATAAAAGAACAAAGTGCTGGAGATTTACAATCTCCTAAAACAAGCTTTCAAGTCTTATTTTGTGACGATAATAAAAGAAAGGAAGTTAGACGGATTATTCATGAAGCCTTTGGTTCCTATTTAGTGATAGATCCAACTTCTCTTGGTACACTCAGACTTCGGCTTTCATCCCGTCCACCTAAAACAGATATTGAAGAGCGTGGTCTTCATGATGAAGCAATAAAATTTCACAAACAAGCATCTCCAATAGAGCAATTTAGTGATGGAGTAAAAGCATTCACTGGAATCATTACAGAGATTTTTGCAGGTGAACCTGAAATTATTCTAATTGATGAACCCGAGGCATTTTTACATCCTCCTTTATCTTTTAAATTAGGAAAAGAAATTGCTTCTTCCACCATAGGCTTAGAGAAACGACTTTTTGTTTCAACCCATAGTTCAAAGTTCGTAATGGGATGTATACAATCGGGTGCAACAATTAATATTGTAAGGCTGACCTACCGTAATGAAGTTGCTACAGCAAGAATTCTACCCAATAAAGAAATACTTCACCTGATGCGAAATCCTTTACTACGCTCAACAGGTGTTCTTGAAGGATTATTTTACGAATTTGTTATCGTAACAGAATCTGATGCAGATCGTGCTTTTTATGAAGAAATTAACGAACGTCTGCTTCTTTACAAACCAGAATTAGGAATTCCTGATTGCTTATTTCTCAATGCTCAAAATAAACAAACTGTCCACATAATAATGAAACCATTGAGAGAACTTGGTATTCCAACTGTTGCTATTGTTGATGTCGATATTTTGAAAGATGGTGGTCAGACTTGGACAAATTTTCTCAAAGGTGGTTTTATTCCAAAACTTGAACATCAACCACTTAGCGGACTTAGAACTGACATCAAGCAAAAAATTAATGACACGAGGAAGAATATTAAACGAGATGGTGGTGTAGATATTCTTTCAGGTAGCGATAAAGAAGCAGCAAATAACTTGTTTGATAAACTTTCTGAGTATGGTTTATTTGTTGTACGAAAAGGTGAATTAGAATCCTGGCTTTCTCATCTTAATGTAAGTGGACACGGACCAAATTGGCTAATCGAAATTTTTGAAAAAATGGGAGAAAATCCAGAATCCCAAGATTACTTGAAACCTGCAGATGACGATGTATGGTCTTTTTTGGGAGAAATAAAGAAATGGTTTACTAATCCAAAGAGGAAAGGTATCCCGTTATAAAAAAGCTCAAAATAAAATTTACCTTCTATCCACAGAATTATCAACAACTGATTCAATCAGCGTTTACTTTTTCAGTGGTTGATACAAAATCAATGACATATACAGTCCCAATCCTTGAAAAAATGGAGCATGATTTAAGTCAATGGTATAGCGATCGCTCTTCCCATGCGTGAGCGGCTTATCGCCATTTCATCGTGTAAAGTCTATCGATTGATTTATCGCACCACTCAAAAATTTTACAGATAAATCTTCTGTTCCAACTTCCAATAAAAAAACCAGCAGCACCCAGTAAATCCGAGCATGCTGATCAAAAAAGTGTGTAGTATGAGGGCAACAACAGTGAGCAGTGAACAGTGAACAGTGACTATGGTAGGGGATGAAGGAAATTGCAGATTCATCTCATGACTGATAACTGTTGACTGCTCACTGATAACTGTTAAACATTCCTTAGGCTAGCGTAACCAAAAGTAGCATTAAATTCTTCACACCAGATTCCCACAGACTTATAATTAGCAAGGTTTACGTTGTTAGGAATTTCATAACGCTGTGCGCCATTGAAGCTTTTGATGCGAGCGAGTGTAATATAGTTTCCTTCTCTAACGTTGAGGGGTATGGTGCTGTTTTTGTGTAAAATAATTTTGACATCGGGACCGTTACCAGTCTTAAATGCTTTATTAAACTCTAGATAACGTTTACCGTTGATGCTGACAATTTTAGCTTTACCACTAGTGGCTTTTTCAGCTTTGACAAAGTTACCAGATGCAATTAATGACTTGGATTTTGCTGCGATTGTAACACCTTGTCTTGCTCTTTGAGCTTGTGCGGGCTGTGCATTGATTGCTAATTGTCCAAAGCTGCCGAATAATACGATTGATGCGATTCCTAAACCAGCCAATTTATTGAATTTCATAATCGTTAACTCCTCGGTTTTTGTTTGTTTCCCTGTCCTTAATTACTAATATCGGGGATAATACTGAGGAACTAATGATTGCTAACTGAGGAAATGGTAAGAGTTATCTGAGAAAACTGAGAAATGGAAAGTATCGTCGATAGCATCAACAGAGGGATAAAACCCGAGAGTATGGGCTGCTCGTATGCCTTTTAGTGGTGTTATATATAAAGAGAAATTAATGCCAAATTACATCTATATAGCAACCAGCTTAGACGGATTTATCGCTACAAGCGATGGTGGGATAGATTGGCTATTGGAGATACCCAACCCCGAAGGGAGCGACTATGGATATGCTGAATTTATGAACGGTATTGATGCCATGGTGATGGGACGAAATACCTTTGAGAAGGTTTTAACTTTTGGTGAATGGCCTTACCATAAACCTGTGTTTGTCTTAAGCAATAGTTTAACGGAAGTTCCGGCCGACATCATTGATAAAGTTGAAATTGTCAGCGGTGATATTAAGGAGTTAATTCATCAATTAAATAGGCAAGGCTATCATAATTTATATATTGATGGTGGTGAAACAATAGGTAGTTTCTTAAGAGAAGATTTGATCGATGAAATGATTATTACTCTTTGTCCAATTCTCTTGGGAAGCGGGTTTCCTTTATTTAATAAACTTGACAAAAGGCTTGATTTCAAGCATAAAAAAACGGAGGTATATAACCATACTTTTGTCAAAAATCATTATATAAGGAACAGATAAAAGTCACAATTTCTCTGTAAAATGCAGGAGCAGTTGGGAAACTGATATTTTTCCGTCAATGACCAGAAAACCAGATTTATCCGTGGAGAAAAACGAGGGGCCCCTCGATTCACCGATGGGGTAATAATTCTAAATTATTCATGTCTTATTCTCAATTCGCCTTGACTCCCAACTAGTAACGCGCAGCGGTACTAGGATGTTCCATCGGCAGCAATTTGCTATTTATAAATGAAAAATTCTATTACTCACGTCTCTACAATTACTAACTTATAACTTCATTTTCATTTCCATTTTCTTTGTTGTTACTTAAATTATTATTACCGTTGTTATTACCGTTGTTATTGCCGTTATCATTACCATTATTGTTACCGTTACCATTCAAATTCTCACTGATGTTGACATTTATGTAAAAATTTATATTAATTAAGCTACCGTTTCTACCGCTAAATATATAGCCTAATATTAGTCCTAAGATTAAAGATAATAAAATCATATTATCTTCCTAAAAGGATGAGCAAAATGGTAAACAATTTTTTACTTTTAACCTAATTTTATTAATTTATTTATTAATAAACTGTTCAATGGAAGCTAAAAGTATTTATTGTTTATGAAAAAATATCTCTTTGCGGTAAGAGGGAATAGGGAAGAATAATAAAAATTAACGTTAATAAATAAGAGACTCTGTGACATCAAGTCCGGTTAATAACTTATTATACAGTTGAATCTAGAATGCTATTACCAATTATCCATCACTCACAGATATGATAGTCGGATTTATCCGTGGAGAAAAAACAGTTCTGCCATTGTTCTAAGCCCCTCGATTCATCGATAGGGTAATAATTCTAAATTCTTCTGTCTTATTCTACATTCATCTTGACACATTTTTATAACTCAATTTTCAATGTATTAATAAGGGTTGTAGTGTCATGCACCACCCGGCCATTGTGACAATATCGTAAGTCCTGGATAAGCATTTAAACGGACATGATATAATACGGGCATTCCTGCCCGTATTGGAAGATTTAACCTTCTTTGGGACTGCTACCCAATCTAGCTTTTGACAATTTTGGGTCGATAATATATCGAGAAGGATGACTTTTAATTGTGACTTTGACGCTAAACGGTTTTACTTCTACACTAACGCTTCCTGGATAGCCTAAGAGTACAGCGAGAACTGTGGTGCTATAAAGACAGGATAATAAAACTAAACCGGACAGATTATTAATGATATTCATTTCAATTCTCCTAAATATTTGATATTGCTCGAAAATCCTATTATTTATTGCCGTTTATAGTAGGCTTTGTCTGAAAATAATCATATGATGTCAGTTTAAATGAGTGTCATTGCGACTGTAAGGAAGCAATCTCAAAACCCTGCGGTTGGCACGTTTCATCTAGTTACCTTCGCAACGACATATTATGGGTGATTTGCCGGACATCATATCAATTATATTTTGAATTTTCGGGCAAGTAGTCTCACTTAAACATCTACTATGCACATTTATCGAAAAGATTCGATCAGCACTGCTGCTCCTGCAACAGCGAGTAAAATGATTCCCGCTCGCCAGATATATTCAAATATTAGAGGGAAAAAGTTTATGGTTATCTGGGAAGTGCCAATCATTTCAGATAAAAAAGCAGCGAGCAGAAAACCAAAAACTATGAAACTAAAGTATTTGAGAGCCTTTACAATTACTCTGAATAGGGGATTGAATTTTTTAGCAGTCATATTTTGCAACTCCATATTTGATGAATGTTCTCGCAAACCAATAAAATAGCCGGGAAGTGCTATAACACTTCACCGGCTCGTAAACTTCCAGTCTATCGAAAGCCATATTGAATTTTAGATTCATACTACGAATGAATTCAGAATCGAAAATTTATCGGTTATTCAGATAAATACCATTCGTTCCAAGTATTTGTCACTTGATGGTACACACTTTTTATTTTTTCTATTTGCCGAGAATCTAATAAGTATCGGTATGTGATATGGCTACCTAAACAAACCGCTAGTTCGTGGTTCTTTTTTTCGCTAGTAATGCGAAATTCCCCGTATCCCGTTTCACATAATGATTGAATCAATAGAAAACTCATATGGGAAAAGACTACAGGTAGCACAAGTCTGTTTGGACGCTTCAATTGGTGAATAGCTACAGGTGATTTCCCTGAAAGCTTATCTCCAATATCTAGGTAAATCCTCATTTGCTCTGTTGCTAAGAATTCTTGTAATTGTGGGAAGGTCATGCTCTAACACTCTGTGAGATATCCATTAGTCACGAATTAGATCAATGCTCTAATTTTTTACCCCTAACTTGATTAAACTATTCGCTCCACTTTTAGAGAATCATGATTTATACCTATTATAAGTGTAAACCACTTTTATGTGTCAAGCAAAAAAACATACTTATTCGTCAAAAAGTATCTCCAGATACAAAATTCCAGGAATAATCTTTTTTATTGTCAATTTAAAATACATCTAAAATTTAAGTTATTATGAATTCTCTGTCTCGTGAATCTATATGTAATATATATTCACTTTTAAGAACTAAACTGTAAAAGAGACTTAAAAGCTTTGATGGATCAATATTTTAGCGTTTTAAGAATACTGAAACGATCGGGTTAGCATTAATCCTAATGTCTCAAATTGTGTATTTGTGTGGACATATACCAAAAAATAGTAAATTTGATTTACATTTGAATGGTGTGTAAAGGAGCATTATGGTAAAAGACAAAGTTGGAGATCAAGAAAAGTTAAGGGAAATGCTGCTTTTCTTTTTAGAGGAAATGGGAGCTACCCAGGTAGAATTATCTAAGGGCATGGGTGTTAGCCGTCCAGTGGTGATAGATTTTCTCAATAGGGAAAAGGAATATTTACCCGTTAGTAGTGAAGGTTTAGTCAAATTATGCGAAAATTTGAAGAATCGCCGACCTTCTAAGAGAAAACTGAAGAAAGATTCCACTGACGATAAATCAACCCTTGCTCCCGCTCAATTAAGAGAGAAATTAGGAGAAATTGGTGCTGACGAACTTTTGGAGTCTGCTGGTTTTTTGCCGAATAAAACTGAAAGTATCCGCGTCACTCCGGAAAGATTTTTTCAAATTGCTCAGATAGTTGCATTGCTTGAGTTATTGGAATTTGAAGATTTGCTTTCTACAACTAAGGAATTTTTGACGATTGCCAGTAATAAATTAACTATGGCTAACACCAGGTTGTTTGATGGCAATTATGAAAACGAAGACGCTTTGGAAGCTTTGATTGAAAAACTTTGGGAGCCGCAGCCTACATTGGGTTTAAAGCTAAAGTTGCAGGTGATCCAAAAGTTGGAAGCAGCTCAAAATTATTTGAAGAGTGGCGGTAAAGTAAAATTTAGCCGTAAAGAGGCTATCGCACTATTTCTCAGTATTCTGATTAAAGAAAGAATGAAAGATGAGACCGCGCTACACGCTAGAATTAAAAAGCTAGAATTTCAGACTTTATCTCGATCGATTGATTATCGAGACGATTATAGTGATATTTACAACTTTTTGGAAAAAATTGCCTATCAAGAGGAATATAAGCTTCATAACCCCGGTTTTTTTCCTGAAAAATTACCAGACAGCCGAATTTTAGAATCTATTCAACCCGTAATGATGGCGATCGCTACTTGTAGTTTTGGTAATGATATAGATAGCCGCGAATCTTTGGAGTGGGTATATATATCTAGTAGCACTATGGTTGAAAACGCCATCAATGCTTGCACTTTAAATATGGGTTTCAAGGAAAATACTTTACTAACGATATCCACAGATACCCTTGACAGCAACATTCATTCCTTGGTGGAAACAACGGTAATTTTAGGTGACAAACAACAATATCAAGGCGTTTGGGTTGACAGAGACTCAATGACTGGGATATTGCAAGCAATTGTTTGTGCGGTGAAACAATGGTTTGCCGATAAAAGCAGGAAAAAAGAACTTTCGAGGGAAACATATATATCAGCTTGTAAAAATCTTTCAGATTTGAGGAAGCGATTGACTACAGTTAGAAAAGCACTTCACAATTTTCAGTTTCTAGATGAACAATGCCAGCTAGTGGAAATCAGAAAAATAGCTGAAGAAGCGAAAAAACATTTAGAAGAGATTCCGACTTCAGATATTTACTTTACCTATCGACTGAATTTCTTCCGCTGCTACTGTTTGGCCAGGAGATTAGAATTAAGATTATCAACTTTTCAAGGTAATATTATTAATGCCAAATGTTTGATTAAAGAACTGATAGAAGCTCTAGATACTGAAGTTAGTTTTAAACTAGATGTAGATAAAAAAGAAATTTCACCTATAGAAGCTTTGATTAGATCTGAAATATATTTATACGATTTTTCTTGTGGATGTAATTTAGATTATTTTCAAGGAAATTTAATCAATAAATGGGTTGAATTAAAGGATTGGGAAGACAAAATTAGAGGTGCGATAAAAACAAATTTTTATTACAAGGATGCTGGATTTGATATTTATGAGTCATTATCAGAAATCAATGGTAATGCAGCGAGAATATATTTTTATCTTTCTGACGAAAGAACAACTTTAGAGCAAACTACAAGCATTTTTATGACAGCAGCATACTATGCTTTACGTATTGGCTTAATTCAACGTGTAGCTAAGTGGATAACTTTAGCAGGTAGAGCTTGGGTAAGATTGGGAGAAAGTAAATTATCTTTACAGGCTTTAAAATTGTCAGAGAAGCTAGCTAAAACTGATTTAACAACAGGTCACAGTCATAATTTTAGTCAAGCAGTCCTTTCTGAAATTAATTTACTTAATGGCGAATATTCACTGTTCATTAAAGAAGATACAGTCACAGCTTTAGACTATTTTGTTCAAGCTCTCAAAGGTGCTGTATTTTTAAGTTTAAACAGGCGTATTTGTGAATCTTTATTTAATATTTATAGATGTTCTCAAAGACTTAGTAATCTGAGTATTAAAGAAGGATTGAGTAGAGTATTTTCTGAAGAAGAAAAGCTAATTGAATCAAATAAAAATAAACTCAACCCCATGAGTCATAATACTTCAGAAAAAGTCTTAGACTTACTTTGCAATTTGTACAATAGAGAAGATAGCCCCACTTGGTTTCAAGTACGCCATGAATTTTCTTTTCTCGCAGCCGATATATGGCAAACATGGCATCAAGATGCATCTGATATTGATGTAACAACTATACATCCTATCGCTGAAAAAATTAAAACTGAAACTTGGCTTTGTCGCGTTGATTAGGGAACTTGTGTGAGTCGTCAGGGGT
>JBCCSG010000081.1:0-23992 GCA_039200565.1 Cyanobacteria bacterium P01_D01_bin.50
AAGTTTTCGTAATGCCGATTTAAGTAAAGCTAATTTCGATGGAGCTATTTTGAAAAGCGCTGATTTTAGAGAAGCAAACCTGACTCACACGTCTTGGTTGAAAGCACAAAAACTCAGATGTGCTTGTGTTGAAAATAGTTATCTTCAGTATCCCGAAGTGCAAAAGTTGGCAATTACAGGAGAAATACAAAATCAAAATTTTGATAATTTTAATTTACAAGGTATTAACCTACGGGGAGCTAATCTCGTAGATGTGAGTTTTATTGGTACAAACTTAAGTCAAGCCAACTTGCGAGGTGCCAATTTATGGCGAGCAAGACTCATCGATATTAATTTAGAAGCCACAGATTTAACTGGTGCTTGTTTAACCGGTGCTTATATTCAAAATTTAAAAATATCAAATAAAAGTAAATTCGATATTATTAGTTGCCAGTATTGTTTTTGGCGATTACCAACTCATGATGAAACAGATCCATTACGTTTCCCAGAGGATTATCATAAAACGTTTGCTCCAGGAGAATTTACGGAAATGATTAAAAAACATCGAAAATTGAATCCTGAATTTCTTTTTCAAAAGCAAGTTGAAGCAGAAAAAAACACAGTTAGATGAAAACTTTATTTATGCCCTATTGTACTAGTAGTCTGTCCCATTAATTATTATGAGTGTAGAGACGTAGCAATGCTACGTCTCCCGACGTTTGAAAGAAAACGAACTCGTCAAAACTAATGGGACAAAAGACTATTAAGTACGACTATATTCAAAATAATTTATATTTATAGGGGAAAATGATGACAAACGATGGACAATATAAACTTGATAGTTTACAAAAATTACACAACCAATTAACTCGGAAAATACTGTATCTACGAAATTCTAAAATCACTGCGATCGATCCAAATGCAATTTTTAGTATTGATACCCAATTAGAAGATTTACAAGCAGAAGTTGAAAAAGTAAAGCTTGAAATTGAACAGTTAGAAAAGGCTTCGGGAGAATCACAAAAATTAAAAGATCTAACAGCAAATATTTCTATTCCTTTAACTAATATTCTCCATCTCTCAGATTTACACTTCGGCACTACTGATGATGCTTATAATTGGTACGATACTCTTGCACAAGATTTACACTATGAATTAGGATGCGATAAACTCGAAGCTGTCATTTTATCTGGTGATATAGCGAATAAATCGACACAGGAAGAATACATTGCAGCAAAACAATTTATTGATGATTTAGGAAATGAATTTCAATTACAACCGCAGCAAATTGTTATAGTTCCCGGAAATCACGATTTAAATTGGGGAATTTCTGAAGCGGCTTATAGTTTACAACGGCGAAAAGATTATACAGGTCAAATCGATGAAAATCATATTATTGATAAAGGTGATTATATTGAAGTTTTAGATTTTGAAAAATATCAGCAGCGCTTTGCTCATTTTAGTAATTTTTATCAAGATATTAAAGACGAAATTTATCCGATTGAATACGAAAAACAAGGAATTTTACATCATTTACCGTCACAAAATTTACTCATATTAGGATTAAATTCAGCTTGGCAATTAGATCATTATTATCGAACTAGGGCTGGAATTCATCCCCGAGCAATTTCTAATGCTCTGAGACTAATTCGCCAAAATCCAGATTACCAAAATTGTCTTAAAATAGCAGTTTGGCATCATCCTTTAAATAGTCCTTATGAAGATCGTATCAAAGATACTGGTTTTATAGAAAGATTAGCACAAGCTGGTTTCCGCTTTGCTATTCACGGACATATTCATAAAGCCGAAAATAGCCTTTATCGTTATGATTTGAGTACCACGGGACGTAAATTAGATATTATTTGTGCGGGGACATTTGGAGCACCGATTCGGGAATGGGTTCCTGGTTATCCTTTGCAATATAATTTATTCACATTATCAGATAATAAATTAACAGTTAAAACTCGCCGTCGTGAAGAATTAAATGGTGCTTGGAAACCTGATGCACGTTGGTTAATGGGAGCAGGAGAAAATCCTTTACCGTATTATGAAATTTATGATTTGGTTTGAGTTAAACGCTTTATGAAAGTCAAAAGTTAAAAATCAAAATTTAAAAGTCAATTAGATTAATTATGAACGAGGATATTTATTACAGCATGGTGTAAATAAGGCAACAATTAAAAATAGCTGAAAAGCCTAGAAAATCAAACTTCTTACTTCTTACTTCTTACTTCCGCGAAGCGATACTAGGGTGAATGGTTTTTCCTGAAATTTTTGGGAGACGTAGCACTGCTACGTCTCTACAAATCGGATTAATTTTTTATCAGCCTTGTTTTAGGATTATATTGAATTAAAATTTCTGGCTCTTCAAGCATACTTTCAATGTCGCTACTAAATATTTTATTATTTTCGAGATTATTTTGTTGATAATTGATAACGAGCGATTCAAAATATTGATTTACAAATTTGTTTGTATCCGAGTCTAGATTGAAAGTTGTAGTATTATCAACTAAGCTTGTACTAAAAGTTTGATTTATATATCCAGCATCATAATTAGATTCAAAACTGCTGGTTTCCACTGAAGGAACTAATTTCAATTTGATAGTTGTAGTTTGTTTACTATTACCTGACGTTTCTTCAAAAGTTTGGCGTATCACTTTACTATCCAAATTAGGATTGGCACTCAACATTAAAGCTACTACCCCCGAAACATGTGGAGCCGCCATAGATGTACCGCTATAATAATCATACTTATCATTTGGGAGTGTAGAATAAATATTGACACCTGGAGCGGTAACATATGCCAAAGATTCTGAACCTGCACGGTTAGAAAATTGAGCCATATTTTGATTGTTATCTACAGCTCCAACAGCAATTCCATATTCGTCTGCATAACGAGCTGGATAAGAGAGTTTTTCCTCACCATTATTTCCTGCTGCCATGACTACGGTTACCCCTCTATCAGCAGCGTATTCTATGGCTGCTTCTATATTCGGGCTAGGGAAAGAGCCAGCTAGGGAGAGGTTAATTACATCTGCTCCATTATCGACAGCATAGTAAATACCGTTAGTAACGGAAGTACTAGAGCCAGAGCCAAAATCATTTAAAACTTTTACTGGCATTATTTGAGCGTCGTAAGCAATACCAGTGACACCATAATCATTGTTCGTACCGGCAATAGTACCAGAAATGTGGGTACCGTGTCCCTCTATATCCATGGTATTGTTGTTATTTCCATAAAAATTCCAACCATAGAAATCGTCTATATAACCATTACCATCGTCATCTATACCGTTATTCGCAATCTCACCGCTATTAGTCCAAATATTATTTTTTAGATCGTTATGATTGTAATCAACACCAGTATCTAACACCGCCACTACCACACCTTCACCGGTATATCCTTGTGCCCATGCTTCTGGTGCATTTACAGCATCAGCTCCTGAATATTTACCTCCCTTATCGGGAACATCTGCAAAGGTATCTTCTCCTATAACTTTTGCTACTGATTCTGCTGCATTTGTTAAACCATAGCCATTCTCTGAATTGTATTCTTGATTGGCAGTCGCATTATTATCTACTTCCCAAGTATAGTAATTTTGAGCAGAGTAATTTTGTTGGGAAGTCGTTTGAGAAGTTAATTTAATGTTACTATCTACTACAGTGACCTGGGAATTATTCAAATTCGATTCGGGAGTATTAATAATTGAATCATCTGTATCGGAGTAAGAACTACTATGATTCAACAGGCTAATATTATTTTGTGTTTGATTATAATTTAATTCATCTACTGAGGCGATCGCAGTAATATTTTGTTCTGTTTCAGGGAATAAACTACTATCATTCCATTCAATTTGCATAAATTTATACCTATATTTATCTTTATTTTGATGGCAGCATTAATGATGAAAACGTCTGAAATTCAATTCAGCTTATCAACTGAGAAAATATACTGATTAAACATAATCACGATGAAATGAAAATTCAAAATACAAATAATTTGACAATAAAACAACTTTTGTTTAAGTTCTTTAATATAAACAATTTTTTTGATAAAATCATCTGATTTTTGGACAATTTTTAATTATAAAAATGTATTTTTTAAACTTTTTTAGTTGTTCAATTTGTTTGTGATTTTATATTTGTTGAGTAGAGGTTGAGTTTAATCTGCTTATGCATCAAGTGTGATTGTTTCTTTATGGAATACTCCCTGTGATTAAACGTCTGATTTGAGACTGAATGTCAAGGGTTCCCATAGATTGATGAGAGGAAGTAGTTTTAAAGTCTTTCAAGGATAAAGGGGAGAGGGATCATATAATATCTTTAAC
Source organism: Cyanobacteria bacterium P01_D01_bin.50 (assembly GCA_039200565.1). Taxonomy (GTDB): domain Bacteria; phylum Cyanobacteriota; class Cyanobacteriia; order Cyanobacteriales; family Nostocaceae; genus Rivularia. The sequence goes on from JBCCSG010000081.1 coordinate 4,308, forward strand.
GCAGAGGAGCACAAAGGTAAGCGCGGAGGAGCGCGAAGTTTTTTCAACGATCTATTTTAAAGCCTTTTACAAATAGAGGGGAGAGGTAATCTAGGAGAATGAGGTTATTATCAATTCTTTTTATTAAAGTTCCAGAAAATTATTTATTTCTGCTTTTAACCATCTCTTTTCATTAGAGTTTAAATTAAATTTGATGGAATTAAATATTTCTCTAAATCGATTTTCAGATAGTTTTCCTTCAATTTTTTGAAACTGCTTAAACCATAGCCATCGTTGATAACAAAACTTGTGTTGAAAATTATATTTTGAAATAGTCAGCTTAATCCGCGTCATGGGAATTATTATAGAAGTATCTAAAATTTTTAATCCTATAAATACATAAAATAAAAATAAACAAAAAAAACCTAATAAACCTGGTATCATATTCGGAACATGGAAATGTTGAAATATTGCAATAAATGTTAGTAATAATAATCCATTTACCAGTAATATAAGCATTCCCAAAATCAGCTTGTAATTATTATGAAATTTTCCCGCGGGAATCTCAATGTGTAATTCTTCTTGATTGCGAAACAAGCTAATAGGAGTGTTTTTTGGTTTGCGCGACTTTTCTGTATGATAGTTATGCAGCGATTCTTTACCCTGTAATACTGCTAATGCTATTTCAGCATTAGGAAATCTATCTTCTGGAATGGGTTGGAGCATTTTTTCTAACCAATCTGCAAAGCTTTTAGATAAGCGAATTTGAGAACGAAAATCAATTTTTAAATTCTTTTGGGGTAAATCAGCGGGAGATTTTCCTGTAAGTAAATGTAGTAATGTTGTTGCTAAACCGTACAAATCTGTTGAGGGTAAGGCTTTACCGCGAAATTGCTCTGGAGCCATATAGCCAAATGTTCCGACTACGGTACTTCCTCCTGTAATGGTATTGTGGTAAGTATCGGCAACTGCACCAAAGTCTACTAAGAAAACTTGGCGATTATTGCTGCGAATAATATTTTGCGGTTTGATATCTCTATGAATAACTGGCGGTGAAAATGAATGTAAATAGATTAATATATCTAAGATTTGAATCGCTATATCTCTAACTTCCGATTCATGAGGGTGCCAGCCAGTTTCTAGAAGTTGGAGAAGAGATTTACCTGGTGCTAATTGCTGAGCAATATAAAAGGAATTATGATTATCTGTTTTTATTTGAAAATAGTCTAAGTAGCTAGGGATTGCTGGATGATTTAACTGAGAGAGAATCTGACTTTCTCGACTAAAGAGTTCCATCTTTTTCCAACCAGTCATCCTATGTAGGGACAATACTTTTAGAGCTAAAATTTTTCCATTTTCTAGATTTAAAGCAACGTAAGTAATTCCTATTCCACCTTGTGCTAAAATATCTAAGATATGATACTTTCGATTAATAGTTTCTCCTGCTTGATGCAGTAATTCCATATTTTTATATTTACTTATTTAGTGCCATTGTTGAGAAGTATTGTTTCCATTAATTCTCGATCGCGATTTTTTGTAGCGATATCTAATACTGTATTACCTTGAGAATCTTGAGCATTTACATCTGCTCCTAATTCAATGAGTAATTTAACTAAATCTGTAACACCGCTTGCTGCTGCTATATGTAATGGTGTTAAACCATTGTTATCTTTAAGATTAATTTCTGCACCAGATTCTACTAAATATCTGAGACTGTTTTTGATATCTTGATTTCCTTTGTACCAATATATTGCTGTATGTAGCACTGTCTCTCCTTGTAAATCTCTAGCGTTAATATCGGCTCCCAACTCAACAAATAATTGTGTCTGGCTGCTACCTCTAGGAAGGGATTTATGTAGCGGTGTTTCACCATTATTATTTTTTCCGTTAATATTTGCTCCAGATTTTACTAAAAGTTTAATAATATCACTGTTTTGATTAGCATTCATCGCAGCTATATGTAGGGGTGTTTCGCCATCTTTATCTTTAGCGTTGACATTTGCTCCATTCTCAATCAGTAATTGAATTATATGTATATTGCTAAATCCTTCCGCTGCTAACATTAAGGGTGTTTTCGCATTTGATGTTGCTTTTTCATCAATTGTGGCTCCTTTTTGAATTAAATATTCAATTATATATTTATGATGTTCTTTTGCTGCTAAATGTAATGGATTATAGCCACGATTATTTTTAAGATCAATATTTGCACCTTTTTTTACTAGGAGTTTAACAATAGCAAGTCTGATTTTGTCATTTTGAGCGTTAAAATCTAATTGATTATTAATCAAAGATTTAATATCTAAATTTTTCCGAGTTTTTTGATTTATTTGAGATATCAAATGTAGGGGAGTATTGCCAAATTTATCTTTGATATTAACATTTGCTTGATGGGATAACAAAACTTCTACAATTTCTTTTTGATAATTTATTGCTGCATAGTGTAATGGAGTCTGATATTCAAAATTGATCCTGTTAATGTCAGCACCTTTTGCAATTAAAAATTTTGCCCAATCGACAGAATTAATACGGTGTAATGCACTATCAGGATTAGCGCCTTTAGATATGAGAAATTCTGCTGTTGGTTGAGAATTTTGTTGAATTGCACAAACTAATAAAGTTTTGAGATTTTGATCTTGATGATATCGAGTAAAATCTAAATTGGGATTCCCTCCTTGATTGATATAATCTCTGATCTCATCGACATTGGAGCAAATGCTTTCTGGAGGTGTAAAACCGAGTTTATCTAAAATAGTCCATTTATAATTATGAAACATACTGGCTGTGAAAACTATAGCGACTCCCATTCCTATCACAGCTTTGAATAACATGGGTTTTTTCGCTGCTGTAATTATCTTTCGTTTACCGCACAATACTTCTAAAGCTATTTTCGCTGAAGAAAAACGTTCATCCAAATCTGGAGAAAGCATTTTTTCTAACCAGTCTGCAAAATCCTCTGATATTTCTACCCATGAGCGAAAGTCGATTTTTAAACCATCTGTTGGAAAGTCTGCGGCTTCTCGATGTGTCAGGATAAACAATAAGGTTGCGGCTAAACCATATAAGTCTGTAGCGGGTACAGCTTTCCCTTGAAATTGCTCTGGTGCCATATAACCGTAAGTTCCTACTACCGTACTACCACTGATTATAGTGCTGTAGTAAGTATTTTTTACGGCACCAAAATCTACTAGAAATACTTTCCCGTCTCGATTGTAAATGATATTTTGTGGTTTAATATCTCGGTGAATAACTGGAGGCTTGAGGGAGTGTAGATAAATTAAAATTTCTAAGATTTGTCTGGCGATATTTCGTACTTGTTTCTCGTTAGTGCGCCAATTATTTTTGACAAGGAAAGCTAAAGAGTTACCTGGTGCGAGTTGCTGAGCTATATAAAAATTATGTTGATTATTGGTATTTGTATCGAAGTATTGTAAATAGTGAGGAATTGCCGGATGATTGAGTTGAGAAAGGATTTTTGCTTCTCTCTCAAATAATTCTATTGCTTTCCAATTGTTAATTCGATGTAGGGATAATGCTTTTAAAGCAACGGTTTCATCACTTTGTAAATCAAGAGCAATATAGGTTATTCCGCTTCCACCTTCTCCCAAAGTTTTGATGATGCGATACCTTTGAGCAATTATATTGTCTGGTTGATGTAGCGGTTGCATAATATCATGTTCGTTTAAATTACCATTCTGCTCGCGGAGTTAAGAATTAGGAGTTAAGAATTAGGAGTTAAGAGTTAGGAGGTAAGAGTTAGGAGTTAGGAGTTAAGAGTTAGGAGTAATAGCATTTTACATTCGACTATATAATTAAGTAATTAGTCGGACTTGATATAACAATTAAAGTTGAGCGGCAAGTTGAATTGTAGGGATTGTCTGTTGAATACTGCTTAAAAAGCCAACATGCATTAATTCAACGCTCCGAATTGCACGAGAGCCAATGCAGGTAAATTCATCAAGATACTAGTCTTCCCTAAGGATATGAAGCATCGCGGAATGATGCGATCGCAACATTTATATTTTTCTATTACTTGACGACCTTACATTAGGCTCGTAATCACTAAAAATATATTAATTTATTTAATATATTATCTTTTGCACTTTATCTCAGATTGCTTTGCGATTGTATCACATTATTATTTTATTTGTAAAAAAACTTATTTTCTAGATTCTATATTTTATATTTAAATACGTAAAAATATTTTTTATCTCTTGATAATTGATTTATCTCTGTAACCGCGTAAGTAACAAATCTACTTCTTTTATCCGCAATATAGCCAAAATTAAAACAAAAACGATCAAACCACAGATTGTAGATACACTTAATTGAACTAAATCAAATACTAATCCTTCAACTTGCCAAATTCTGGCAATTCCCCAATTTGTAACCCAAGCTGTACAACCGGTAACTGCACTTCCTAATATCAAACTGAAAATTGGTAAACAAAATGAGCGCCAAGGTAAACCGTTGAGTTGGCGATGTAGATAAATCAACAGCATTCCTGTGGCAATTAAATTCACTCCCATGGAAGCAAATACTAAACCCGATATACCAAAGCTTTTGACTAAAACGTAATCCAAACCAACGTTAAGCAAAATATTAAATCCACTGATGCGAAACGGGGTTTTAGCATCATTCAAGGCGTAACATACCCTGGTTAATATCTGTCTGCTTACGCTGGGAAACATTCCTAAACTATAAGCTACCAAAACAGATGACACCATTTCCACTGCTGCGCTATCAAATGCTTGACGTTGATAAACTATCTTAACGATGGGAGTCGCTAGCGCCATCATCAAAGTACTCAAAGGTAAAATTATCAAAGCTGTAATTACAATACTTTGACGAATTTGTTCTTTTAGTTGCTGCCATTCACCAGCTGCGGCGAGTCGAGAAAATCTTGGTAGTAAGGGAACTAATAATATACTCGAAAGCAATCCTCTCGGCGTTTGTGAGAGTAATTCTGCATAGCTCAGAGTTGCAGCGGCTTGAGGAATATAAGAAGCAAAGCGTAAATCTACATAAAGGTTGATATTTGACATTCCAGCAGAAAGGGTTGCCGGAGCCATTAACCGCATCACTTCGCCAACTTCTGGAGAATGAAAATTAAACTGGGGACGAAATTTAAATAATCCTTTCCGTCTCTGTATTACTAATTGCACGCACCATTGCAGTAGAGCACCCACCAAAGTTGCCACAGCTAAAACCATTCCTCCCAAAAGCAAGTTTTGCGGTGCGTTGATTTCACTTCCCAAATGCCAAACTAAAATACCCAAGCTGACAATTACAGCGATACTCGATAACATTGGGCTTACGGAAGGTAGCCAGTATAAATCTGCTGAATTCAAGCTTCCTATTCCCACACCAATTAATCCCGCTAATAAAGCGAGGGGAGCCATAATTTGTAATTGTAAAATCGCTATTTCTCTAACTTGAAAATTTAATCCCGGTGCTACTAAATCAATTAAAAAAGGCGCGAAAACAATTATTAACACTGTAATGGGAATCAAAATTAAACTTAATAATGTTCCAATAGTCGCAACTAAATCGGCACTATCTCCTTCATCTTTCCTTGCCAAAACACTAACTAAAGCCGTATGCAAGGGACCATTTAAACCGCCGATCACTATCAGTAAAAATCCTGGAATAATATAGGCATAATTAAACGCATTTGCTACAGCACTAACTCCAAAAATCGCAGCAATACAAGTCGAACGTAATAATCCGAATAGTTTACTTACCAGAGTTGCGATCGCGACTATTCCAGCAATGTTTTTTAATGAACGATGTTTCATTGGAGGCATTCTAAGTAATAAGTAAGAAGTAAGAAGTAAAGAGTAATTCTAAGTCTTACTCCCATCTTGCTAATCGATTACCGATAAAATTTCTCCCTCTTTCCTTCTCACTTAACGGCGGTAATCATAAAACCGGGAAGGGAGTAATTCCCAACTCTTAACTCTTGACTTCTGATTTAAAGATGTTTTTAAAATTACTTCAATCAAATCTCTGTAAGATAAACCATTATAATGAGCAATTTGAGCTAAGGAACGTTTTGGATGCAGGGTTGCATCGGCGTTAATATCTAATAAATATGCTTGATTGTCTGTGGAAACTCTGAAATCAAAAGTAGCATAATCTAAAGGTTTGAATAATTCCATTAAATCTAAACTTATATCTCGCAACTTCCGCAATTGAGGAATATACAAATCTAAATTTTTTTTTCGGAAACCACCGCGTCGTTTCGCTTGTAAATCTAAAATCTGCTCTTGCATAACTTCACCATTCTTAGTTATCGTTTCCACAGCACCAATAAATATAGGTACATCGTTTCCAACTACTCCTACGGTAATTTCACGCCCAGAAATAAACTCCTCGCATAACACAGCAGATTCAAACTGTTGATGCAATTGCTTAACTTGATTTTGTAATTCCGATAACCCTACCGATGCTTCCCAAAGTTGTAAACCTAATGAATATCCTTCACAAGTCGGTTTAAGAATACATTTTTCCCAAGGTGGTATATTTACAACTTCCTCACCAATTCCATAACGACACCAAGGTGGTGTTAAAATTCCTCGCCACTGTAAAACAGGTTTGAGAAAATCTTTATTTAACGTCAAACTTTTAACAGTTGCATCTCCTCCTGTATAAGGTATACCTAATTGTTCTAAAATCGCTGGAGCTAAAGCTGTACGATTACGCGATGTTGCTCTTACTGAAAGATTCCAGATGAATTCTGGTAACTGATTTTGTCGCCATCTTTCGAGCAAAGCATCTAATGTGCCAATTAAATCGACTTCGTAACCTAAAGCTTTTAAATGAGTCGCCACAGCTTCTATTTCTTCTGTTTCGCGCCAGTGGTAATGGGTTTCTTCCCTAGCGCTAGGGTTTGACATGATGTCGGATTGACGCTCGAATAGGATTCCGATTTTTAGCATTTTTTTAACGCTTTGGGCGCTGAGTCAACGCAAAGGTAGGCTGAGTTTTTTTGAGCTTGCACAATTATATCGGGAATTTGATAAGCCTACGGCATGGGAAGAGTGATTTACCTAGTACCGCTTCGCGGAAGTAAGAAGTAAAAAGTAAGAAGTAAAAAGTTTGATTTTCTAGGCTTTTCAGCCATTTTTTATGGTTGCCTCATTTAAGCCGTGGTGTACTAGTAGTGCAAAGCATTAATTATGATGGGTTTATTTTTAATCAAAATTCTTTTCTACCCCCTCTACCCCACGCCACTTGCACATCCAGGAAACTTCCGTGCACGCCGCAGTGGCTCCTCTCCCTCTTCTACCCCTTCCCTAATACCACCCGTCAAATTTAATGCATTTGACTACTAGAATTTAATTTTAATCGCTAAGCTGCTTCACCCAATTAATCACTGTATTATGAGAAATCCCTGTTTTTCTCTCAATCCCTCGAAAACTCATTCCTTCTCTATACAAATCCAAACATCGCTGTTTTACTTCTTCTGGATAACCTTTTGCCGAATAAGTCTCTAAAAACTGTTTTCCACATTCTTTGCAAATATAACGCTGTTTGCGATCGCGATGACCATTTTTAGAAATATTTTGCGATCGACATTGCGGACATTTCTGGTTTTGTCGTTCTTTATCATCCTTTGAATGAGCAAAAGTTTTCATCCATTTTTTGTGTACAATTTCATCCCCAACATAGGCATGTAGATAAGCTGTAATTAAATCTTTGACTTGAGAAATGATTTGTTGGCGATAGGTTTCATCACTACGTAAAGCAAGTAATAACAATGCATTTCCCGATTGCGTACACACATCGGCGATCAAATGACACTTTTGAGCAGTTAAACTAGGATTGCGTAAGGAAAGAACTTTTGCAAGCCCATTGACAAATTCCTGAGTAAAGCTTTCGTCAATAGATTTAAAAATAGTAGAATTTGTGAAATATTGGATGAACATGACTTTGGGAGCAGGATTATCAAAGAATTTCACGCATTTGTCTACCATCTGCGCGATAAACTCTTCTAAAGGTAGTAGAGCCATTTCTGAAGCAAACATTTGATTACCTAAAATACGCCCTTGTTGGATATGACGTAATTCCAAGGCGTGAAAAATCGCTAATTTATCGGGGAAGAATTGATAAAGGGAACCAATTGCGGTATCGGCACGAGCTGCAATGTCATGAGTTGTGGCTGCATCAAAACCCATCTCTAAAAATACTTCTGCTGCTGTATCTAATATTTTATTAACGCGCTCTTGACTACGCTTTTGCTTTGGTTGACGGCGCATTGATGTTTTTTCGTCTGTCATTTATTTAACTAATTTCTTATCTAGTTTTAAACTCTTGACAAATATGAAGCATTTGTCATATTTTAGATTCAGCGAAACATGAATAATTAATCACTTTTTTCGGTACTTAGAAGAATTCTAAAGGTACTTCATCTTAATATGCAATTTAGAGAGTAAAAATATGAAACCGATTTTACCTGGCGCACCTTGGTTAATTGCTCACAAATCGATGTTGGGAGTAAATAAGCCGCATAAAATCACTTTAAACGGTAAGGATTATGTGATTTGGCTTAGTGTTGCAGGAGAAGTCTTTGGGCTAGATAATATTTGTCCCCATATGCAAGCACCTTTATCGAATGGATGGGTTTGCTCAGAAAGAAATACGATTGCTTGTCCTTTTCATGCTTTAGAATTTGATGGAAAAGGTAGACTTTATCAAGATGGGAAATTTAACAATCAACCTTTAGCTGAATCTCTGAAATTAGAAGTTATTGGTAATTATATTTGGACTTATGGTGGATTTGAGCCAAAACAAGAAATTCCAGAATTGCATCAAAAAATTGCTTCGGAATATGATTTTTTAGGTATTACAGGGGAAAAAGATATTCGAGGTGATTTCTTAAATAATCTGTTGATTATGTATGATTTTAATCATCAAAATGGAACTCACCGCGACTTATTCCAAATAGTAGCGAATAAAGTCACCGCTTCCGAAACAGAGGGATATCATCTCAAAGTTAAGCAAGAATCAACAAGAGCAAATAATAGCTTAAAAGAAATCGTTGGTAATCCTGTTTTGATGACTGTACCCAGAATCCTCAAGACTACTGTAGAATACGTCTTTCCTTCAACTATTATCTTGTATGGTAAAGCTGCATTTGGTACTTTTGTACAGGTAGCATCTCTTTATCCACAGACAGAGGAAAAAACAAAGATTTTTATTGCTGTATTTACTCAATTTCAATATCCATTTTTAAAAGGATTGCTGAAAAAATCCCTACTCAAAGCTATAGATGTAGTTGTAGAGCAGGATACAACCGCTGTCGAAAATCTATATCCTCGACAAAAGCCTAAAATTAAACTCCCCAATGAAGAAATTATGTTTTATGCAGAAAAACTTTACCAAGACTGGTAAGAAAATTTTAGTAAACCACCAACATGAAAGGAAACGAACTTAAAATAAAGGTTTCAGACTTCGCTAACGAGGAGATAAACAGCATTGGCTGAGGAGCGATCGCATTTTCTCTTGCCAGTAACTATACCTGAAATCCTCAACTAATGGTTGTTTTGTTGTATTTCGCTATTTACATGAAATATCCCTATAGCAAGACTTCTAAAAAAACTTTTTGGTTTACTGAATTTGTGATTTTGGATTATAACTAAACAATTGATAATTCAATCTCTCTCAATCACATCAAATCCACCTAATTACTTTTTTTCACCCTCCAACCAAACCACATCCTCATCAATACCAACTACCATCAAATCAGACTTATCAAAACCTCTCCTTACCTGATGCCATCTCGCAACTAACTGCATGGGTGAACCTTCCAATAAACCGACTAATTCCAACTTTCCATCAGAATGCGTCAAAATATAACGAAAGCGTTTCACCGAGCCATTGCAACGCTGACGTATTGCTTCTACTAACTCCATAGCTTTGATAATCGGTATTTGAAAGTGAGTAGCATGTTTTACAGGGCGCGGATGAAATAAATACTGGGGAATTACACCCAAACGATGCAGACGTTTGAATAATTCAGTCATTGTATCTACTTCCGCGTTAACTCCACTCATAAGAGCAATTTGCGAAGTTAATAAACAACCTGCTTGTCGCAAATTAAATAATCCCTTTTCTGCTAAAGGTGTAATTTCACGAGGATGATCAAAATGACACTGAATGACGATTTGAAATCTAGATTTATACTGATGTAAAACTTCTAATAGTTCTGAATCTGTAGTAAAGCGAGAGGGAAGAAAAGCAGGTAATTTGCTACTAATGCGGATTTGCCAAAGGTGAGGAATTTGAGATAATGCTGCAAATAAATTAGCCAAACGACGAGTGCTGCAAATCATTGGATCTCCACCGGAAAGCAACACATTATCAATTTCGGGATGCTGTTTGATATAGGATATAGCTTCTTGTAAATCCTCGATAGTTTCCTTTACCATCACATCCCGACTCATTAACCGTCGCCGAAAACAATAACGACAGTGACCTGCACAAGCTTGAGTTACGATTAATACTGCTGTTTGCTCGTATTTATGCTGTAAACCCGGTATTACCGTAGAAAACTCTTCACCACTAGTATCTAATGAACCGATATCACTTTCTTCTTCTTGAGAAGGAAGTAGTAATTGACGCAATGGATCTGCGGGATTTTGCCAGTCTACTAAGTCAGCATAACCCACGGGAACCATTAAAGGAAAACGTTGTTTTGCATTCTTAATTCGTTGCTTTTCATCTTCATCTAGAGACAACCAATCTTCAACAGAGTTAGATAATTTCAGACTTTCTATTAATTCATCCCGCCAATTTCTGACTTTTGGACGTTCTTCGCGTATTAACTCTTTCATCAATTTGTCTTCTCATACACCATATTCCCCTCCATTTCAGATTACAGGATTAAGCTGTAAGTATTTGTAAATAATATCTTTTCTTAAAGTATTAATCTTCTAAATAATAAAGAAAATACATCTTTTGGCAGATGCTAAATTTTTAATACAAATGTGAAACTACATAGTCTAAATAATCACACTAACTTCAGAGTTAAATATGGTTTAATTTAAGATAGTCGATCAAAATTATTTTCTATTCAGAGAATTACAGGACTTACGCAATTGTCACAAAATCCTGGTTGGTGCGTGACATGAAAACCTTATTATTCCGTTAAAAATCAAGCATAGTGTCACAGCACCCTACAAGAAAAATGTGCCGGTTGCGTAAGTCCTAAATTATAAATACTTAGTAATACTAGTTTTAAACTGTTTTTGTATACTTAAATGCAACAATCTTTAAGAAGTTGGAAAGCTTACATTCGTCATTTGCGTAAGTTAGGTGAAAACCTTTTACATGGCTATCATTTTTACTATGCCAGTAAGCAAAGTCATACAGATATTTCTACCTACAGATATCAATGGAGTAGCTTTACAACTCCTATTAAACAACGTTCTGGTTTACAAAATGTAAATGAAAACCGCATCAGTAATATGCAGCTAGCGGCGAATAAGATAGATAGATTAATTATTCAACCAAAGCAAATTTTTAACTTTTGGAATTGCGTTCCTCGTCCTATAATTAAAAATGGTTTTCGTTCGGGACCAATGTTAGTTAGAGGTAAATTAACTAATGATGTTGGTGGTGGATTATGTCAAATTTCGACAACTTTATTTAATGCTTTACTTTGGGCTAATTTTGAAGTTTTAGAACGCTACAATCATAGTATTGATGCTCATGGAGAAAAACGCTTTTTTACATTAGGTCAAGATGCTACTGTTGCTTATGGTTATAAAAATTTAATTGTCAGAAATATTAATCAAACACCTTTATTATTACGCTTGCAAGTCTTTCCAGAAAAAGCCGAAGTTTCAGCTAGTGTTTGGGGAATTGAAGCAATACCGTTTGAAGTAAAAGTCGAGTCAAAAGTATTACAAGAATTAACCGCACCGAATCCAGGGATGTCTGGTTGGAAAGTTGAAACTAAAAGATCTGTACGAAATGAAGAGAAATTTAATTTAAATACAGAATGGGAAGTTAATTATCAAACAGTTGATATATATAAACCTCATGTGCCAGCAGTGGCAGCTTAAGTGAATAAAGATTTATTTCTAATCATCAAAGCTCAAAGATAGAATAATTTTACATAAAAGAAGTCCACTTGAGTGGGCTAATTATTTTTACCTGCCAGTTACAGTATTAAACTTCTTGTGTAAATTGTTCTAAAATGACATTAATCAAATATTCCATCACTGTGGAAGAAACATAATATTCTTGAGTTTCTTCGTTCATATGAACTGGTAAACTATCAATTACAACATGCTTACCGTTAAATTCAATATTGTACCGGACATTTTTCTCAACTAAGGTTTCTTGGGATTCCATCTTTATTTCCTCCGACTCTAATATAAAATCGTAGTTATATTTCTCTAGCTATAAAATAATTATCCCATGGAAACTCACTTAATCAAACCGCCAACTTTACATAACTTCTTAAAAACAATACTTAAACCTCATTCTTTATCGCCAGAAGCACAAACAGCATTAATTACTCATTTAGTAGAAGCCAATCTCTGGGGTATCGACTCCCACGGCTTGCAGCAAATTATCGGCTATGACAAAAGTCTGAAAAACGGACGAATTAACCCTCAACCGCAAATAAAAGTAATTAGCGATCGCCCTAGTTTGATTCGCATAGATGCAGATGCAGCACCCGGACAATATGCTGGTAAAATTGCAATGGAAATGGCGATCGCTGCAGCAAGAAAAACTGGTATCGCCGTTGTTGGCGTTACCAATAGCAATCACTTCGGAGTCGCTGGATATTACACCCGCATGGCAACGGTAGCAGGTACGATTGGTTTTGCCACTACAGATACTAATGCTGTGGATTTAGCCCCTTTTGGTGGAAGTGTGGCGAAATTAGGTAACAATGCTATTTCTTGGGGAATTCCTACAGGTAATCAACCAGTAATTATCGATATGGCTACGGGTGCAGTCAGCGGTGGAAAGGTAAAACATTTCGCTTATCAAGGTTTAGAAATACCTTTAGGATGGGGGCTGACAGCAGCAGGTAAACCGACAAATAATCCTAAAGAAGTCGCTGTTAATATACCATCTTCTTATAAAGGTTCCGGTTTAGCATTCATATCAGATTTATTATGCGGTCCTTTGTTAGGAACTGCAACAGCAATGTTTAAAAATAAAGCAATTCACGATGCAGCGAATGGTACTGGACATTTATTTTTGGCGATCGATATTGCTGCATGGACTGATATTAAACAATTCGAGCAAGAAGTGCAAAAAGCAATCAATTCCCTGAAAGAAACTCCAAGATTAGCTACAGAAGAATCTATTTATTATCCTGGTGAATTAGAAACAATTACCCGCGAACAACGTTTACAAAATGGTATTCCCATACCCATAGCTTTAATTGAAACCCTGTCAAAATACTTTGGAGATAATATTGTTTCCGAATATTTAATTAACTCCTCGTCGAAACAATCTTAATAATCCAATTCCGCTAGTAAAACTAGATAAAATACTAGTTGTTAGAACTGCAATCACAAAACTAACAGTCCAAGCATCCTGTGGATTCCAGACTCTTTCTAACACAAAATAGCTAATATAACCTGTAAAAGCTCCTGAAAAAATGCCGATGGCAATGCCTATTAAATATAGTATTAACCATGCCCAAGAATTTTTCATTTGTTGACGTATGATTAACCATTTAGCGATAGATGTACCTGCGATTGCTCCAATTACAGCACCTAACGATCCTCCCTTATAGACACCATCCAATAACATTCTCCCTGCAAAAGTTCCTATAAATAAACCTAAGAGAAAACCAAGCAAAGTTTCTATAAAAGACCAAAAATTAAACGCGATTCGCCTCTTTAATACCAACCACTGCATAATTTCCACAGGTACTAAAGTAACAATTCCTGCTAACATTGCGTAGCGATAATCGTCATTCCGACCAAAAAAATATTCTGGCGCTGCAATAAAAATACTACGTATAAATAAACCAATACCTGTACTGACAATATTCGATAACATCCATTGGTAGAAAAAACCAGCATTAATACTTGATGGTGGAATAAGTGGAGGATCGGCTTGATCTGTTTGTGGTTGACTAATAACGGTAGAATTAGCAGACTGATTGGTATTGAGTGGTATAGCACTTTGAAGCGTAGGTAAATATGAAATTGGCTTCATCTGCGACAACCGTTGTAAAATTACTTCAGTATTGGCAGGGCGCACAGAGGGCGATCGCGCCATCATCTCGTCGAGAAAGTCTGCAAACTGTGACGACATTCTCGGTACTGCATCCCGCCAAATTAACTCATCAGTTTGGGGATTATAAAATTGATTTGGATCTGTTGCAGTAAGTAAATAAACAAACGTACGTCCTAAAGCGAAAAAATCTGATTGTTGGATAGCTTGACCGTTAATTTGTTCTGGTGGCGTATATCCAGGGGAAACTACCCCCGTTACCTGTCCTTGAGCTTGGGCTTGCCAATAAGTATTTGTAACTACTCTGGCTGTACCAAAATCAATCAGTGCTAAACCACCATCAGCTCGCAGCATGATATTAGGAGGTTTGATATCGCGGTGAAAAAAATTGCGATCGTGAACCTGTTGTAAAATAACTGTCAATTCTTGCAACCATTGCATCCCCATTTTTTCATCAATTGGACGATATTGGCGCTGTTTCATATACTCATACAAATCCATCCCCTCGATTTTCTCCATTACCAAACAGTGCAAAGCTTCATGACTGTTGCGGGGATGATAAACAAAATAACCGTCAGCTTCAACGCGAGGAATTCCGGGATAATTTAACTGAGATAAAACTTCTGCTTCCCGTTGAAACAATTCAATTGCCTTAGGAAAACTATTATGGAGAACTTTAAGGACTTTTAGGTTGTTGTCGCGTTCCCTAATTTCATAAGTCTTACCAAAACCTCCACCTCCCAAATATTTTACTACTTTATAACCTCCTTGCAGTAGTAATTCCGAACCACAGCTTTGACAAAACAGGATATTGTCAGGATTTTTGGGTTTTGAACAATGGGGATTTATACAAAGACTCATAATAAATGGGAATTAAGTAATTAGCATAGAGCATGGGAGCCCTTGACAAGGGTATTATTACCCAAATGTTAGCCTTAAGGAATAACTTCTACTAATGTACCTACTTTTACAAGTTTATATAATTCATCTACATCTTTATTCTTTAATGAGGGGCAACCCAAAGTCCAATTTTGTTTTGTATCTATCATTCCATCACTTCCTTTGGGTACCCCATGAATACCAACTTCACCACCAATGGAATTAAACCAAGAAATTTTACCTTGGCTTTTAGCTTGAAAATGCTTTCTCCAAGATGCAGCATTGGGATAATCTAACCATATAAATTTCGACCATGAAGGATGAGGATACAAATCTTTAATACGATGAATACCTTCCGGAGTGCGTCTGTCTCCTTCTTGAAATTTGTCTCCTGTAGGGCTGCTGCCAAAAACTACTGGGTAAGATTTGATTGGTTTTTTATTATAGTAAAGGGTGATTCGATGCTTTGATTTTTCGATTAGAATAGAAGTTTTGTCTTTATCTATACTTTCCCCAATTAATTCCTCAACTGTTTGGTTGTAATTTAATAACTCATTTCCAGGAATAGGAGAGTGAAAGGTTCCCATAAGAATTTTTTTAGAAGAAAAAAATTCTTATGGGTGCCCGTGAATAGTTTGTAGTGACGCACAACCTTTGATACAGAATATTTCCGGAATATCTGATATTGGAAAAATAAATCCCAAACGAACTAGTAGAAAATAGAGCGTAGATGTGGTAAAAACTAAAAGCAAAATAATTTTAATTTGATTTTTATATTTTAAATTCATACAATTACGTAAAAATAATTACATTTGAATTTTGAGTAAATCAACCTGCTTCACCTCAATAGTGTGGAATACACCCAGCAAAACCTCACCTTAATGAGGAGAAGGCAACGGATGAGGTTAATGCTCAATTACTAATTACCTATTACCCATTACCTATTACCTATTACCCATTACCTATTACCCATTACCCATTACCCATTACCCATTACCCATTACCCATTACCCATTACCCATTACCCATTACCCATTAACCATTTTTAATCGTCTTCGTAGTCTTCTAAATCTTCGGAATCGTAATGATGTGGCATATAGTAACTAGAATCGGAATCGCGGTCGCTTCCTCCATCGTCGTTACCTACGGTGACTAAATCAATTTGTTGGCGATAATAGTCAACGCTTTTCACCTGTACTGATACGCGGTCTCCGAGTCGATAAGATGCGCGATTTTTACGACCGAACAATGCTTGTTGTCGAGCGCGATATTCGTACCAGTCGTCTTTGAGAGAGCTAACGTGTACTAACCCTTCTACCCGCAAAGGTATATTGCTAATTTCTTCAGCTTCTTGAGCGGGTACCTCGATTTCTACGAAGAATCCGTATGATTGGACACCAGTAATTACGCCGCTGAAAACTTCACCAATTCGCTGCTTCATTAAAGCGGCTCTTTTCAAACCTTCTAAATCCGCTTCAGCTTCTTGGACTTCTTTTTCTCTATCGTTAATTTGGGTAATTACTCTTGCCAAATCGGTTTGTAGCTCTTGCTGTAATTCGGGGGGTAAGACGTTCCAGTTAATTTCACCGTGACAATTACTCGAACGTAAATTCACCCGCTCCTTCACCCGAGTATTACGACGGTCGCGTCCGTTTTCGATTAAAGCATAAAATACTCTTTGCATCAGTAAATCGGGATAACGTCGCAAGGGGGAGGTACAGTGCAGGTAGCCGTCTGGTAAAGCTAAACCGAAATGTCCTCCTTGATTGGTAGTGTAAGTCGGTGGCTTGAGAGTATCTTGCAATAAATAAGTCAGAACTTGTTCGGAAGCAGATTCAGCAAACACTTTGGTTAAGTGTTGATAATCCAAAGGTTGAATTTCAATATCATCCGGTAGCGCTAATTCTACACCCAAGTTAATTGCTAGTTTGAGCATTTCTTGAACGTCGTCCGGGTCTGGGGCCCCTTGAACTCGCCAAATTGCTGGAATACCCAAAGCATCCAAATGAATTGCCATCAATTGATTTGTTAACAGTACTAATTCCGTTAACAAAGAACTAACAGGTGAATCTGTTTCAGTGACGCATCCACTTCCACCTTCGTCATGGAAGGGGTTCTGACCCGAAGGCAGATTTAATTGCAAGCTACCTCTTGCCAAACGTTGCTCTTTAAGAACAATTGCTAAGGCTTGCAACTGTTGGAGCATTTCCACAACTTCAGGTTCTTCCTTGGTTTCAGCCACGAGGACTCCTAAAGTTTGCTTCTGGTTTAAATCCGTATCAACGTTAACCACGCTTGGCTGAATTTCCCATTCGATAACTTCTCCAGTTTCCCCATCCAAGGTAGTAAGAAAAGAAATCGCTAAACGGTCGCTTCCGGTAACCAGTGAACTTCTTGCAGCTACAGCATCCGGTAGCATAGACAAGACAAGCTTTCCTAAATAAACGCTTCTACCGCGCTTCAAAGCTTCGCGGTCTAAAGCTTCATCTGGCTTGACGTAATGAGAAACATCGGCGATATGGAAACCTAGTAACCAATTTCCTTCCTCGGTTTCTTCGAGCGAAATAGCATTTTCTCTAACCTTGGAAGAATCCGCATTAGCACAAATGCAAATAGTAAACTTATCTGTTAAATCCAGCCTAGTTTTACGGTCTGCTTTGAGTATCCTTTTGGGTAATTTAGCGGCTGCTTCCTCAACATTATCCGAGAAAGTACGGGAAAGGTCGTGTTTACAAGTAACCAAATCAATATCAGCCGCCGCTTCCGCATCGCTACCGAGGATTTGCACCACCTTACCCAAAGGTGGATACTGAGCTAAAGGATAGCGCAGTACTTGTACGTGAGCCAGATGGTCAATAGCGTTGTCTAAAGTAATCCCATTTTGCCGTAATTTGAGTTCAAACAGCAGCCGGTCATCCAAAGGTACCGCTCGAAAACCTCCTTCTATCTCCTTAATTCGCGCCAGCAAAGTGTGGTTAGAGCGCTCCAAAACCAGCTTTACTTCACCTTCAGGAGAGCGTCTGCGACTACCTTCTTTTAGAACCCGAACTAAAACGCGATCGCCATTCCAAGCATTACTCAAATGGCTTTCTCGGATATAAATATCTTCAGCAGCTTCAATATCTTGAATCGCAAAGCAAAAGCCTTTAGAAGAACAGCGCAGCTTAGCTTCAATTAAAGAATCTTCAGAAAGACGACGGTACTTACCTCGTTCTTTCGCCAAAATTCCGATTTTTTCTAAAACATCTAAGGCAATTTCCAGTTTTTGTATACTGTCATCATCTTCACAACCAAGTTTTTTTTCCAGAAGTTTACGAGCTACCAATTTATCATCAGTAAAATTGGCAAGGAGTGTAGCGATTGAAAATTCCATGCACTGAACCGACATAGAGGTCAAAACATCGTTTTTTTTATTTGTTAGTCTTCTTGCTCATACCCTCAGCACCTGCAAAGAAGTCAATCAATTTTGTGAAAAGTTTATGGGGGAGATATTCTTCCCCGTTCACCGAAGGTGCGGCTCAGTTTGGGGGAAGAATATTTACCCCCAAATTCTCTTCCCAAAACTTTTCAAGATGGATTTTGAAGACAGTACGCTCTTTAAAGTTCCCCCGATGCGAGCGGAAGGTTTTCTGCTCCGGGTGCAACTGTTCCGAATTTGCGATTTTGGATTGACACTCCCGACTTAGCAGTGGGTCTAAAAGATTTTAGTCAGCCAAACATGAAATCTTAATGACAATTAGCAACAAGTTTCATGTCTACTAAAATCGCTTTGCTTAAAACCGTGCTCCAAAATCCTG
This sequence comes from Cyanobacteria bacterium P01_D01_bin.50, assembly GCA_039200565.1. Lineage (GTDB taxonomy): Bacteria > Cyanobacteriota > Cyanobacteriia > Cyanobacteriales > Nostocaceae > Rivularia. Next base: position 23,174 of record JBCCSG010000081.1, read on the forward strand.
GACACTTGCGACAACGGAGGGAATCTCTTCGATGAACCGGTTTAGTAGTTGTTTATGGGCGAAACTCGCAAAACCACACTACTTCACCGCAACGCAGTGTTCTTAAAATCTAAAATTGCTTCGGTCATCTAGAAACGAATTACCCGCCCCCATAGAGGGTATTACACGATTATCCCAGAGTTTGTTGGGCAAAAATATCCAACATTATTACCAATCTGACAAAGCACGCCTGAAATTATTATTACTCTACCCTTGTAATTACGAGTAGTAGAGCTTTTAAAAGGCAACCAGCGAACAAATTAATGCTAGTTTTCTGTTTATCGTTGAGCGGTAACAAGTTCACATTAGATTGTTCGCCATATCCGGGTACTTTGACACCAGCAAACTCTAAAAATTTACTCGGAGATACTGCCAACGAACCGAACTGCCCCTATGTAGAATTGGTAACAATTAGGTCAGCAGCAAAACCGCGCAGTGAGGTGAAACCATTACTTCTTATTGTAGATAAGGAGGGTACTTCCAGAAAATAGTTCCGGATAGCAATTTGGGTATTTAGTATAGCATCGATAGCAATACTACTAAAAATTACTCAGCAGTAGCCAAATAATTACTTCACTGACTCCGCTTTGTCCTACAATCAGAACATTTAGCACAATTTTTGAGAAGGATTTGATTTCAATAGTGGGGTTTTTACACAAGAAAATTTTGAGAAAATTTCTTGTCTAGTTAGAAAAGAACACAAGCCACTATTTTTGTTCCAATTTACCGGATAGCACTAACCCTCCCGCCCAAATTATCGCTTTGAAATCAATTCATAAA
>JBCCSG010000082.1:0-23990 GCA_039200565.1 Cyanobacteria bacterium P01_D01_bin.50
GCTCTAGAAGGGGAAGTCTCAAAAGTCAAGGTAATAAATCAAAAGTATTAAACCCCCTCCCAACGAATGAAACTAGCACATTTTTTAGCTTCGGCTAAAACCTTTGCTATGTAAGAGTTTCAAGATGTGCAAGTTAGGAGTCATTGTCATTGTCATTGTTCATTGTTCCGCTGCGATCGCTGCACCATCGGAAAGATTCAAAATACCTGTAGTCACAATAGTTTCCCCGGCTTCTAAACCTTCAGTAACTTGATAAGTATTACCTTGAATTTGTCCTAGCTTGATTGGTTTTTGCTTGGCTACAAGTTGAATTTCTCCAGACTCTGGATTTTTTTCGCTCTTACTAACAAACACAAACGCCTGATTGCCGATGCGAGATACTGCAACGGTGGGTACTAATACTGCTGGGCTTCTATCCCAAATTACCCTGACTCGCACAAATTGATCGGAACGCAATACACCATTAGGATTGTCGAAGGTGGCTTTGGCTCTAATTGTTCGCATTGCCGGATCTGCTTCTGGTGCAATAAAACTTATTCTTCCTCTAACAAGTGGTTGACTTTGCTTGTCAACTCTCAATTCTACTGGAAGTCCTAATCTAAGCTGAGAAGATTTTTCTGCCGGTACGGAAAATCGTACTTCTAAGGCTCTATTTGATGTCAGGGTGGTTAATTCTTGCCCAGTATTTACGTAGTCTCCAACTTTTAGGGTAATATCTCCTACTACTCCGGCTACGGGTGCTAATACTCTTGTATCTTCTAAATCCTCGCTTTCTACTTTTGCTTGAGCTTGGGCTTGTTTTAATGCTGCGTTTTCTCTATCTAAATTAGCTCTTGCTGATTCTACTTCTTGTTCAGTCGCGGCAACGGTAGCAATAGTTGCGTTAAAGTCTTTTTCGGCTGAATTACGAGATGCGATCGCGCCTTTTAAATTTCGCGTCTGTAAGTCTAAAGCTTGTTGTGCTTGTGCTCCTTGACTCACTAAGGTTTGCGTACGTCTGAATTCTGCTTGCTGTAAGTTAACTTCTGCGTTTTGACGTTCAACTTCAGAAGCAGCTGATTCTCTTCTTTCTTGTGCTTCTCTCAAACGAGCTTGAGATGTTCTTAATGCTGCTTCGGCATTAGCACGAGCGGCTCTTTGGACGTTAATATTAGCTGTCGCTGCATTTAATTGCGCTCTAGAACGATCGAGACGCAACTGCATTATGGGAGTACCGGCTCTGACAAGCTGTCCCGAACGTGCCAAAATTTGCACTATACGTCCGGAAATTTCTGGTCTGAGAGTAACTCTCTGTTCGGCTTGTAAATTCCCCACGTAATCAGAACTATTTTCAAATAGTCTTGTTTCTACCTTTTGGAAGGTGACATTAATAGGTGGAGGTGCTGGTGGTGTCGAATCTGAACTATTGCGTAGAAAAAAGTACCAAATTAATCCACCACCAGCTAATAATCCCAGAATAATTAACAACCACAACCATCTTCTTTGACGTTGTGGTGAATTTCTAGATGACGGTGGATAATCAACTACAGAGGTTTGAGTGTCAGAAGAAGTCATAACAGTGAACAGGGAACAGTGAACTTATAGGGTGCTGTTACGGCCATGGAGTATGTTATTTGAGGTTAAATTTTTGATAATGCCGTAACGCACCATTCTAATAGCAGTAACATGAGAGTGAGCAGGGAACAGGGAACAGTGAATATGTTTGTTCGCTGCACTCAACTAATTACTATTTCAATTAAATTTGGAAATTGGCACGCAATCCCTTTCGGGCATTTTTTCGCATTCATCGGTATCGTCTATTTTTGCAGAGCTAGGAAATACGAATCTGAGCATAATTGGTGCAATTAGAGTCGTAACAATCACCATAATAATTATTGCTGCATCTAAGGAATTTGATAAAGCCCCAGTCGTAGCACCCAAACCAGCAAAGACTAATCCAACTTCACCCCTGGGAATCATTCCAGTACCAATTGCCAGTCTATTTATGGGTTTATCTGTAAATACTGCGAAGCCAGCTATGATTTTACCAAGAATTGCAATAATAATTAAACAAGCAGCAATAATCAAACCTTTCTGGTTCCCTGCTACGGTGGGGTTAAGAACGCTTAAATCAATCTTTGCGCCAATGGTAACGAAAAATATAGTTGTGTAAACGAATATGAACGGTTCAAATAACCCCTGTAATTTTTCCTGGAATTCAGTTTCTCCTAATACTAAACCCGCCGCAAATGCTCCTAAAATTGCTTCCAAGCCGATGGCAGTTGCCAATAATGCACAGGCGTTTAAAAATACAATTGCCAAGAGCATTAACGCCGCCGGATTGTTAATTTTATTAACTGCTGCGACAAAAATAGAGCCAAAAATTTTATTTAGAAAAACTGCACCTAAAACAAATAAAGTAGCGCTGACAAGTAAATAAATAATATTGGTAATTTCTATTTCTCCTGTTTGTACTAAACTCAGTACAACAGCTAATACTACAATACCGAGAATATCATCTAAAATTGCCGCTCCTAAAATGATTTGCCCTTCGTCTGATTGAAGACTACCGATATCTTGCAATACTTTGGCTGTAATCCCGATACTTGTAGCGGTAAGCGCCGCACCAGCAAATAGAGCAGGAATAGTTGCAATTCCAAAGAACTTAATTAATACCAAAGTTCCTAAAACAAAAGGAACAGTTACTCCGGTAATTGCCACAGTTGTAGCTTGAGTACCTACCCGAATCAATTCATTGAGATTCGATTCTAATCCGGTGGTAAACAATAAGGTTAAAAGTCCAATATTGGCACTTTCATCAAGAAAATCTTTCATTTGGAACTTGTAAGCTTGCTCAACAATTCCTGAGTCAGCACCAGTTACAAATTCTAAGCCTTTAAGGAAAGTTTGGTTCGCTCCTATCCCCTCTGGTGAGAACACTAAAAGTCCTAATATCGAACCTCCGAGTAACATTCCCGCCACTAAATCACCCAAAACAGTAGGTAATTTCAGACGGGTACAAATTTCTCCTAAAAAAACGCTAAAAATAAAAATAATTCCAGCAGTACCTACTAAGGCAGCGATTGTTGCTTTTTCCTCTCCTCCAGAAGTACCCGCTTCTGCTAAGAATAAATCGGGTAGCTTATATAGAAGAGCCAAACTATTTGCAGTTAAAGTTGCGCCGAGCATTTAAAATTGCCTTCAATTTAATTAATAGAAAACCATCAAAAATAAACTTCCCGTCAGTAAACTTGTGACAAAAATCTATCAATTTGCCATGTCATAATATTTTTAACTCTTAACTAACCATAATAAATTGATAACCGATAATGAATAATATTGACAAAAAAATTCGACCGGTTGATGTTAATCAAGAAGATACATATTTACAACTCTTTCCATATGGTTCTTTTATTCATAAATATGAGACAGGTTTGGATGGTTTAGGGATGCGACATAATCGCCATCCGGCTTGCGAGTATCCCGAACACTACATCCAACAAAATGCAATTGTCATACATTTAAGACCCGAGTTAGGATCGGAACGAAGGTTAGATAATTGTCTTCAGATAGAGAACGTTAGCGTTGGTGAGGTAGCAATTGTTCCTGCTTATGTCAAGGGTTCCCATAAGAATTTTTTTAGAAGAAAAAAATTCTTATGGGTGCCCGTCAATCACTGACCTTCGTATTGTGCAAGATATTTCTGAGGGTATATTATTATTTCTTGAACCTCATATTTTATCAAGACTTGCACAAGAAATTATCAATACTGACACTGTTGAATTGCTTCCCACTTTTGCACAACCCGATCCTTTGATTTATGGCTTGGCTTTGGCAATCAAAAAGGAAATAGAGACTTCGGATTTTAGTTGTTGTGTTTATGTTGAATCCTTATGCCATACCTTAGTCGTTCATTTATTAAGACACTATGCAAATCATAAACCAAAACTACGAGAATATCAAAATGGACTTGCGCCTTATAAACTCAAAAAGATTCTGTGTTATGTAAATGACCACCTTAATGAAAAGTTAGAATTGGTACAAATGGCTCAAGAACTAGATATGAGTCAGGTTTGTGTAGTCGATATTCACGGGGAAAGAATCTGGAATCGATGTCATCGATATCTATTATCTATGATGTTTGTTTGACTAATACGCATTCGTTTTATTAGTCTATAGATATAGCTTATTGCCGTAAATGCGATCGATAATGATTAAACTTGCAGGTAAACAATTCTTTAGTCAGAGACACTTATTTTTTATTAACAGTAATGGCAGCAAGCGTCACAAGAGTGGGATGGTGCCGTACCCTCGGCAGTGTTATTATTAAGCAATGAGTAATCTCCCAAATTACTAACCCAATAGTAACCCCGCTGCACCAAAAACAAATTCAAGCTATAGTGAACCACCTTTGAATTTAGGAGATGTTCCGTAGAACATCTATTATCTAATCGAATGTAAATCTAACCATCTTCAACTTGATTGAGTTTGCTCATCTCTTCTACAGTAAGAGTAATAGAAGTAGCAGCAACATTTTCTTCTAAGTGAGAAATGGTTGTAGTCCCTGGAATTAAGATAATATTCGGTGCGTAATGAAGCAACCAGGCTAAAGCTATTTGATTGGGTTTTACACCTTTTTGTTCGGCAATATCTGCCAGTATTCCTTCAGCATTAGCTAGAGGTGCGCCACGTTTTAAGGGATGTGCCCCTAAAGAGCCATAGGGAATAAAGGCAATATTATTCTGAGTACAGTAATCTAACACATCTTGATTGGTGCGATCGCGAAGCGCATGCGTGAGCGGCTTATCGCTAAAACTGAACCGATTCTGCACGGAAGCTATTTCGATAATATTTCTTGCTGCTTTTAATTGTTCTAAGCTGACGTTAGATAAACCTATATGACGGATTTTCCCTTCTTGCTTCATTTGTGCTAATGTACCAATTGATTCGGTAAACGGCACTTTCGGATCTGGACGATGCAATTGATACAAATCTATTTGTTCCAGTTTCAATCTTTTAAGACTACCTTCAACTCCACGACGCAGATATTCCGGGCTTCCATCTGCCTTGATATTATCTGGAGCAGGTTTGTTAATACCTCCCTTGGTTGCAATTACTACGCCACTAGCATAAGGATATAGAGCCGAAGCAATAATTTATTCATTAAAACCAGGTCCGTATGCTTCTGCAGTATCGATAAAGTTTATACCGACTTCCACTGCACGGCGTAAAAGTTTTTCTCCTCCTTCCCAATCTGCATAAGCTCCGAAATTTCCCGGTTTTCCCGTGAAGGGTTCCCATAAGAATTTTTTTAGAAGAAAAAAATTCTTATGGGTGCCCGTGAGTCGCATTGCACCATAACCTAGACGATTTACGGTTAAATCTCCACCGTTAGCGAAGCGCATGCTATGCAGGCTTATTGTAAATGTTTGAGAGAATGATTTTGTGGGAACATCACCTGCTTTCGGTTCGGTTGGAGCAACTTCTTCTAATTTCAAAACTTCAGCATCACCAATCTCGTGGGAACGAACAATTTTCACCATGATATTTCTCCTTAATTTGTTTCTATTCCTTAATTAATTTGAGTTAATTAAATTTATTTACTCGGCTTCTCTCTTAACAAAGTTTCTGCAAATTCAATCACATTACCGTTATTATCCAGTACAAAACCAACACGTCGCCAATAATTAGATAAAGGATAAGTTTGAGGAGGAACAAAGCTTGGTACACCTTTTTTCTCTAATTCTATAAATGCTGCGTCAAGGGTTCCCATAAGAATTTTTTTTCTTCTAAAAAAATTCTTATGGGTGCCCGTCAATATCCTCTACTTCAAAACAAATATGTCCATAACCTTGAATATTTAAAGCTTCTTGAAAATCTTTCGGTGGTTTATGTGTTGGTTGAAAATCCCCTCCACCAATAATTTCTATACGAAAGCCGTTAAGTGTTAAATAGGCAAGTTTCATTCCCCGAAGTCCTTCAACAGTCCAAAAAACTTCTTCTTGAAATCCTAATTTTTCTTTATACCAATTAAGAGTTTCTTCAAAATTTGTAACTCTTATTGCTATGTGGTCAGCTTTTATATTTCTGAGGCTATTACTGGTATTCATTGCTTTTTCCTTAATTCACAAAGTTTGAAAAAAAATCTTTTCAAGTATTAGACTCCAATCAATACTGTAATTCTTGCCGATGCTTTTCTACAAACTCTCGAAAGCTAGTAGGTTTGCGTCCGGTAATTGCTGCAAAATTATCAAAAGTAGCATCAGCATTGGGAATTTTATTTTCAATATTCAATTTAAACTGAGTATAAACGCAGTGAATATAAGCCGGTTCTGCACCAAATTTGAGCATATTTTCCAGAAATTCATCGGGAGAATGGTTTTCTACCCGATAGGGTTTACCAATTACCTCGGTCATTATCTCTGCCACTTGCGGTATAGTAGCGGTATCGTAACCCAAAGGATATATCTTACCTCCGTGTTTCTCCCGTTTTCGTAAAGTTTCCGCAGTTACTAAAGCTAAATCATCGCTATCTACCCAACTCCAACGAGAATTACCGATATAGTTAGTTAAAACATCTTTATTTAACCAACCGAAATCGGTTATATTTTTCATAAATGCTTCGGGACGCAAATGAGTAAAGCTAAATCCCAATGACTCAATATATGTTTCTACATATTGATGCCATCCCCAATGTGCAACTTCATTTGTAGATGCTCCAGATGCTCCAATATGAACGATATGTTTTACTCTCGTTTCCTTAGCTACATCCAAGAAAGCTTTACTTTGCTTGAGCATATCCACGGTATAACCAGTTAAAAGTAAAGCGCGATCGATTCCTTCTAAAGCTGGTTGCAAGGTTTCTTGTTTGTCTAAATCGAGATGACGAATTTCTATTCCTTGTTCTTGTAACGTAATTGCTTTTTCAGGAGAGCGTACCCCAGCAACAACTTTCACATCTCCAGACTCCGCTAATAACTGAGCAACTTTTCCACCAACGTTACCAGTTGCTCCCAGAACTAAAATTGTAGGTTGATTATTAGCCATTATCAATCTCCTTATCTTTAATTTACTTTACGTAGTGTAATGCTTTTAGCTAAAAAAAATCTCAGTTAAAATCGGTATTTGCAGCGATCGCTTCCCAAGCATCCAACTCTGTTTTCAAAGACTCAATCTTTTTCCGGAATTTCGTATAAGCGTATCTACCCAATACCAGCCTTAATGGTGGATTGTCAGAACTAACAATTTGAATTATTGCTTCAGCATAGTAAGGAGAAACAACATTTACCCTTACTGGAGCAAGTTCTTTAGCTAAGGATTCTACCAGCAGACTAACACCAGCATTGCCTGCAATACGTAACCTTTATCTAAATGAACTAGCTAGAAGCAGATGATTGCATTTCTCCAACAGTCAAATGCTCGCGTACTAATTTCCATTCACCGTTAAGACGTTTCCAAGTATGAGTTCCATATTGTCTTGCTTTGATTTCTTGTTTGTCTTTGGTTTTGCCACCACCAATCCAAGAAAAGGTAGTCACAGCTAAATCCCCATCCACAGAAATCTCCAAATTGTCTTCGATCTCAATTTCCCAGTAACTAAAATTCTGCATTACCGGAACCCAAGTATTGAGATATTCTTGCAAGCTACGTAAAACTACGACACCACTATCAAAATTATCAAAGACAAGAATTTCGTTTTCACCAGTAGCGAAGATTTTCTCCAAACCTTCTCCAGTAAAAGGTTTATTTTTTGGACTCCAGATATCAACCCATTTTTGAGTTAATTCCCTAATTAAACTAATGTCGGTTGATGTTTGCTTTTGCATTTTTGTATCCATTTGTTTTATCCGATTAAGCTCTGATAAGGGTTGAGATTGTTGAATCCTTGGCTTATTTGTATTTGCAATTGCGATTTTCGATTTAGATTGAGCAAAATATGATTGTTGAATTCCAAGAAGTAATAAAGTAGATAGTGCTGCTGTTGTAAATTGCGATTTAAAGTCTTTCATTGCATTCACCTCATCAAGGGTGCCCGTCATTCACAAATAATCAAAAAACTAGATCAAGTTTTCAACCATGTTTGAAATAGCTTGGTTAAATTTGGCATAACCCAGAAAGTCATCAAATAAACCAATACTCCGGTCAAAATCAAGGTACGTAAAGGTAAAGGTAATAAACTTAACTGCTGCCCGAACAAAAATAGGATGCCAGTAATTAGCGGATAAATAGCTAGCCAGGTTAACAAAAATAATTTATATTTCGGTGGCTGAACTTTGGGTTTATTAGTTTTCCACCGCTTTACACCGGAAAACTTACGACGAGAGAACAACATTAATAATCGTTACGTATCGTTTTATAATAGCAATGAATCGATCAGTGTGTCAACAGGAAAAATGAAATGCTAAATATTCAATAAGATATTAATTTCCGATCTCGCCAAAATTTCCCAGTTTGATTACGAGATGCTTCCGTCTTCAACAATTTCCCTTAGCCAAAAATTAACCACCAACAGTACCGATAGTTACCCCTTCATAGGCTGTATTGATAGCTACTTCGCGCCAAGCATCAATATCAGCTCTAACAGCTTGTAACTTTGCTTCAATTCCCTCAATTGCATCAGCACCCAATGGTAATCTTAATGGTGGATTTTTACTCTCAACTACTTGAATCATGGCTTGAGCGGCTTTTGATGGATCGCCTGGTTGTTCTCCATGAACTTCTTTGAGCCATTGATGAAAACCTGCAACCGTGTCCCCATAGTCACTAATTGCGCTTTCACTTTTCATCAGAGAATTACCATTAAAAGCTGTTCGGAATGCACCAGGCTCAACAATTGTTAAGTTAATTCCCAAAGGTGCAATTTCTTGCGCTAAAGCTTCGGACATTCCCTCTAAAGCAAATTTACTGCTGCTGTAAACACCCATTCCTGGATAAGAAACCATACCTACAACTGATGAAATATTGAGAATATTACCGCTACGCATTTTTCGCATATGTGGTAATACTGCTTGTATCATCTTCCAAGAACCGAATACATTTGTTTCGTACTGTTGACGAACCAAATCTAAACCTACTTCTTCAATTCCTCCAGTTACTCCATAACCTGCATTGTTTACCAATACATCAATACGTCCAAAAGTGGCGATTGCTTGCTCTACAGCTGCTTGTACTTCGGATAACTGGGTAATATCTAAACGGACAGCCAAAGCTTGGGTAGGATACCGAGCAACCAAAGCTTCAATTTGTTCTAATTTACGTGCTGTAATTACGGCGCGATCGCCGTATTCTAATACCGCTTCTGCTAATGCTCGACCCAAACCCGTAGAAGTACCTGTAATTAACCAAACTTTTGTATTTTTAGCTTCCATGATGATTCTCCTTGTTTAAGTAATTTCTATACTTGTAAATTTTGGCAAGCAAAACACTTACAAATTAAGTGCTTTCATGTGTTCTGCCCGATAGCGAGCGCCAACAACAAATCCTTTGGGTGCAACTGCTTCAATTTGTTGTAATTCTTCTGGAGTCAGCGTAATATTTGCTGCAGCGATGTTTTCTTCGAGATATTTACGTCGTCTGGTTCCGGGGATGGGAACAATATCTTCACCGTAACGTTTTTCTGCTTTTCCACGTTTTTAGTTTAAAATAATATCATTACGTTTCGTTTCAATAATATAAATTTAGCAGTGAGGTCATGAATATGTCAACAGGAAAAACCAAAAAAGCTCAAACCCCTGTCAAACAAGGAAGAGGAAGACCTAGATGTGAGGAAGCACATAAAAAAATTCTCAAAGCAGCTTACGAATTCCTAGATGAAGTGGGATTTATGGATTTGACGATTGAAGGGGTAGCAGCGAGAGCGGGAGTTGGTAAACCGACGATTTATAGACGGTGGAAGAGTAAAGCACAGTTAGCGATGGATGCGTTTTTGTCGGGAGTATCTCCAGAAATAGCTTTTCCCGATACGGGTTCAGTGGAGGAAGATTTTCGGCAGCAGATGAATAAAATTGTGAAATTGATGAATAGTTCGAGGGGGGAAATTTTAGCGACTGTAATTGGTAGCGGACAAGTGGATAGTGAATTGATGAAAGCTTTTCGAGAAAATTGGTTATTGCCGAGAAGGGAAGATGCAAAAAGAATTTTTCAGCGTGGGGTGGAGCGGGGAGAATTGCGCGATGATATGGATTCAGAAGTTGCAATTGATGCGCTTTATAGTCCTTTATTCTATCGTTTATTATTGAAACATTTACCTTTGAGTGAAGATTTTGTTGATGATTTAATTGATGTTGTAATTAAAGGATTGAAATCATAATTCCTTAACAGGACTTGACGATAAAATGTTCAAGATTAAGTCCTGTTTTAATATTTGATATTTGAAAATTAAATTATTCTCCAACATTTTTTGTAGGGTGCCCTGACGGTTAGGATAACTTATCAAGCATAACGAAACTATTTTAACTTATCGTCACGCAGCACCACCAAATTATTGCGAATAGGATTTATCCGTGGAGATCATTGTTAAGGGGTTCCTCAATTCATCGATGGGGTAATAATTATAAATTCTTCATGTCTTATTCTAAATTCACCTTGACAATATCGTAAAACCTGTTTGTAAATAAACCTCTAATCACTAACTCCTCAATAGCGGTAAAGTGACAGTAAAAGTGCTACCAATTCCTTCTTGACTTTGTACAGTAATTTCACCACCATGAGCTTCTACACACTTTTTAACAATTGCTAATCCCAAACCAGTACCGGAGATATATCCAACATTAGAAGCACGATGGAATGGTTCAAAAAGTTGCTTTTGCTCTTGTACGGGAATCCCAATTCCTGAATCTTGTATGCGTAAGATTATTGCTTTGGATTGAAAAATTAAATCAAAAATAATAGTGCTGTTTGATATAGAATATTTAACAGCATTGCCTAATAAATTAGTTAAAATATGATGTAACAACTTTTCATCGCTTAAGATATTGATGCGATCGCCCTGGATATTAAAAACGATATCTATATTATTTTGAGTAGCAGTTAACTGTATTTCTTCAACTATTACATGACAAAAAGCTACTAAATCAATTTCGATGAGTTCGCAATTGAGCTTACCAGAATCGGCTTTACCAATAAACGAAGCTTCGTCTAATAGCAAAGACATATTCTTAATAGCCGAACGAATCATCTGATAGTGAGCAACTTTTTTGTCTGGAGTTAATTTATCATCGCTACTTTTTAATAATCCCGCTGCCAGTAAAATAGCATTTAAAGGATTACGGATATCGTGAGATAAGATAGATACAAATTCTGATTTAAATTGATTAACTTCTCTAGCTTTGACTAATTCTGCCGTTCTTTCTTCAACTCGATTTTTTAAAGATTGATTGAGAGCGCGTAATGTTTCTAAAGTTTGCTTGCGTTCAATAGCATAGCGTAGAGAACGAACTAGTAGTTGTGGATTTATCTGTCTTTTAACAAGATAATCTTGCGCTCCTTTGCGTACTGCTTCTATGGCTAATTGCTCATCGTTTGTATTAGTCAATACTACAATTGGTAAACAAGGAGCGTGAGCCATTAAAGGTTTGAGAGATTGTAATCCTTGGCTATCTGGTAAGGTTAAATCCAGTAAAATTATATCGTACAAACAGGGGGCACAAATATCATTACCGATTGTATCTAGTGCCTCACTCAATCTTTTGACATGAACAAGACTAAACTCGTTGAAAGAAGCTTCTTTCAAAAACTCTTGTAACAATCTAGCTTCCGCTAAATTATCTTCTATTAACAAGATGTGTACAGAGTCTGCTGCCATTGTCAATTAGTTGTTAGTTGTTAGTGGTTATTTGTTAGTTGTTAGTGGTTAGTTGTTACTTATTATTTATTACTTATTACTCCTTACTTATTACTTTTGACTTATTCTTCGCTTGGTAAAGTTACTGTTTCTAACCAAAAATCTTCTATTCTTTTAACTATTTTGAATAATTGGCTGATATTGCGAGATTTGGTAATGTAACAGTTAACATGTAGGTCATAACTGTGAAAAATATCATCCTCATTGTGTGATGTTGTCAAAACTATAACTGGAATGCGTTTGAGTTGAGAGTCTGTTTTAATTTCTGCAAGTACTTCTCTACCGTCTTTTTTCGGTAAATTTAAATCCAAGAGAATTAAATCAGGGCGAGGTGCAGTATTATACTCGCCCTCTCGACGCAAAAAAGCCATAGCTTCTATTCCATCCCTAACCGTCATTACTTTATGAGGAAAGGGACTATTTTTTAAAGCTTCTTGGATGAGACGAACATCTGCTTTGTTATCTTCTACCAAAAAGATGATTTTGCGTTTTTCTTCCGTTTCTACGCTCACGTTCGCGTCCTTTTACTGGAATAGTAAAATAGAATGTGGCACCTTCACCTAATTGTGATTCTACCCAGATATTTCCTCGATGACATTCTGCGATTTTTTTACAGATAGCTAAACCCATACCAGTACCTGGATATTCATCGCGGGTATGTAGTCTTTGGAATATCACAAAAATGCGATCGCTAAATTGCGGCTCAATTCCAATTCCGTTATCGTTTACTAAAAACAGCCATTCATCTTCTAAGCGAGATACACCGATATGAATTTCTGGTGGTTTTTCACTACGGAATTTAATGGCGTTACCAATCAAGTTTTGAAATAGCTGCATTAGCTGAGTGCTATCAGCCATAACGGTTGGTAATTGATCGTGAGTTATTTTAGCACCTGTTTGAGTGATACGTCTGCGAAGATTGTTTAAGGCTTTTTCTAAAGCTGCTTCTGCGGAAATTGATGCAAACTCGATACCTTGCATATCTACTTTAGAGTATGCAAGTACATCATCTATCAAGGTTTGCATTAAGCTAACCCCTCCGACAACATAACCAATAAATTCCGAGGCATCTTCATCAAGGGCATTTTGATAGCGCATTTCCAAAAGTTGTACGTAGTTAGCTACTTGATTCAAAGGCTCTTGTAAATCGTGAGAAGCAACATAAGCAAACTTTTTCAATTCAGCATTAGAACGTTCTAAATCTGCTGCTAACTGTGCCAATTCTTCTGCTTGACGCAATACAATATTAACGATTGCTTTTCGTAATTCTAATGCAGCTTTAATTTCAACTTCTTGCCAAGGTAAAGAGGTTAAACGAACGGTTTCTTTCCATAATTCAAAAGACTTACGGGGACACAAACGTAAATGTCCAGAATCTTGATTTATTTCAAATGCTTTATTGGGATTTCCTCCCCAATTAACTGTTTGAATTACTTCTGGACGGAACCATAATACGTAATTTCTTTTACCAATAGGAATCGCTAATAATCCACTAGCAATGTTTTTAAAATTTTCTGCATCTGGATAAATTTCTGAAAGAGAATTCGTGTAGAAAACTTCTTCGTCAACGTTTTTTTGCAACCAGGTGACTAGAAAATCTAATTCTTCTTGTTTGGGAGTCTCACCAATTAAAGTGTAATTACCGCTAAAACAAATTGCTGCACCTTGAGCGCTAGTTAAGTCCAATAAATTTGGTTGATGTTTGATTAAACCATGAATAAAATTTTCCTCTTGAGACATATAATCAACCAAAGCAGTTTGAATATATGTCAATTTCATCCGATAGTCGTAATCTTCTGTTTCCTCTCTGGTGTAAATTTCACCGAATATCATTCTTCCTAAAAATTCGCAGGCTTTGCGCAATTCATAGGACACAAACTTTGGTGTTTGATGGTGACAAGCAATTAACCCCCAGAGTCTACCTTCTTTAATCAAAGAAATAGTTAAAGAAGCGCCAACACCCATATTATGTAGATATTCTACATGACAGGGAAAAGGACTTCTAAGAGTAGAATTAATTAGATCGATCGGACGTTCTGTAATTGGATTTAAAGAGGGAAATAATTCTACAGGCTCGCTTTGAGTATCCGGTATCAATCTAATTAAATTAGAAAGAAACATCTTTCTGGCTGGTTTGGGAATATCTGATTCTGGAAAATTCAAACCCAGATAAGATTCCATACTTTCCAACTTATCTTCGGCAAGTACACAACCATGTCCATCTTCATTAAATTTATAAAGCATCACCCTGTCAAATTCGGTGACTTTTCGGACTGTTTCTACAATAATTTGACAGTAATCCTGAAGATTGGCACTTTCTTGCAAATGATTAATCGAAGCTTTAGCTAAATGATAAAAACTTAAAAAAGGAATATTATCTTCAGAAATTGCTGGTTCTAATTCTAGAATTAAAATCCCTTCTGAATTGCGATGAAATAAGGCATCAAAGACAACATAATCTTCTCTTCTTCTTTTGATCCAAATTTTTGTCGGATTAATAAAATCAAGAGAATCTTCAGCTAAACGTGCTTGTATTCTACTGATTTGATAAGGATCTAATAAATCTTCTAAACTTGTTTCTAAAAGATTTTCTAGAGAAATATCAAGAACAGAAGCTGCATTATCACTAATTTGTAAAATTTTTAATTCTGGTTCTTGAAGAACAAGTAATATACCGTGATGCTGAATTTGACTGCGTAAATTAATTACCGGTTCTTTTAAACTTGTTAAATCTAAAGAATCCAATTTTGAATTTATTAACATTATAATTCTCCAATATTCTTCATTTCAGGATTTTATTGATTACAATCTACCAAAAAGTTCTAAGATATGCCCTTGCAACATAGTTATTTAGTGTTAAAGTACCAACACATAGTATTTTTTATATAGCAGTTCCTTTATCCATCTTCTACTAAAGGTGAAGAGAGCTTATGGTTAAGGTACAGGTAATCTACCCCAATCAGAAGTGAAGAGTTCCCATAGGAATTTTTTTGGAAGAAAAAAATTCTTATGGGTGCCCGTGAGAACCGCTATAGCTTACTCCATAGCTATATTTATTTAACTCTTAAAGCAAATAACTTAGCGTTATCAATATAACAAATTAATTCATATATAACCGATAAGAATTATCAAAAAATAAGTCGTTATAGCAAGAGTAAAAACATCGCTTCAATTGACGACTAAAAAATATTTATTAACAAATATTTTAAATTAATAACTTATGTTGATTTTCTGAATCATAAAAAGATAATTGATATACACTCGCAATTTTTTCAAAGAGTGATAACTGTTAACTGATTAAATCCAAGAATTAAACCACATGCGCAATTTATAAGCATCAGGAGAAAGAGGTAAACCTAAATATATCGGCATCCAAAAAATAAAAGCAATAATAATTAGAGAAATAACCACAAATCCAAATGTAGACAATTCTATATGAGAACTACGTAAGCATTTATCTATCAACCAAGCTAACGCCAGAAACGCGAAAACTACAGCAGTCATATAATGGTAGATAAAAACACAACGATTGACTTTTACCCAAGGTAGTAAATTAGCCACATAATTTAAAACTAAATATAAAGTAATTCCAGTATCAACAGAAAATGATTTATTAATAGATAAGTGCTTTTGCCTAATTGAAGGAATTACTATTTGTTTAATTAAAATTGCGACGATTAACAATAAAATTGCAGCAAAACCAAACCACCATAAAAACGGATTCCCCATTGCATGAACGTCATATATGATTTTACCTGAATTGGAAGGTGAAGGAGGTCCTAAAATTGGTACAACTTCCTGAGGATTTGATGCTGTTTGGTAAAAATAAGCAATCGGACGAGTTAGTAATGGCCATTTATACCATGCTGCACAGTAAGGATGTATATCAGAAGTATTACCACCAAGACGATCGTGGAATGAGAAAATTTGTGTATGTACTTTTACTAATCCATATTTAGGATTTTGTAGAAGATGAGGTATCCAAATTAAGCTATATGTTATGAATGGAATTATTCCTAAGTAAAATGCAGCGGTAATAATCTTCAGTTGACCGATTTTTTGCAGCGGTAATAATAAAGGTTTACTTGTAGATTTTCCCGATATAGTTAATGTCGTACTAGGTTGTTTTAATTCTGTAGCAGAAACATAATATGAAGTATTATCGGTCGTATTATTTTTATCAATGACCTTATTTTGCACCATAAAATGTTGCTTTAACCAACCAAGCATCCAGTTTAAATATACGCCAATTAAAAAGAATAAACCATTCCACTTTGTGGCGATCGCAGCACCAAAACTAATTCCAGAAATTATTAAATAAAGCCTGCGCTGTTTTTTAGTATTCGCCAAAGCGAGTAACAACAACCATTGTCCTAATAATCCAAAAATGACGATATATTGATTAATTAAAGCGTAACGAGACTCAACCAAAAATATACCGTCACAAGCTGCAAACAAACCCGCCAAAAAAGCAAAACTACGACGATAACTTAATTGATAAGCAATTCCAGCAATAATAAGAGGAATAAAAGCACCAAACAACGCATTTATCCACCGATAACTCCAAGGAGAGCGTACTGCACCTGTAAGAGTATTTACGGTATCTTGCCAAAAAGGAAAATAGGAACTCAGCCACATTCCAATAGCAATGATATATTTTCCTAATGGTGGATGACCGTCAAAAAACGAAGTTTGAGTGAGATAATTATGAGCAAACTTAGCGTAGTAAACTTCATCAAATACTAGGGTATTAAATCGTCCCAATCCCCAAAATCTTAAGGCGAGTGACAGCAGAAATACGGCTATCATACCTATTTTAAACCAAGAAAAAGACTGTTTTTGAGTCATCACTGAATTAATAAGCGCCGAAATCATTACGTCCCTACATTATTGAAGCGCATTTTTAATTTATTTTCTCACGTGGCTAATTTAAATAATAAAATTTCTATACCACCGTAATATCGATTTGTTATTCCTAAAGCCTTCATATTCAGTCGCTGAGCGACTTTAACTTAAGTATGATTTTCCGGTTGTACCACTGCTGTATGTGTGAAACAATGCCTAGATTATTAATCGAACAGTTCCTCTTTAAATCTTCCCACAGGACAATACTGATTTATGAATAAATTCATCAATGAAACGCGAGTGATTCTAATTGGTGGCTCTTCTCATGCAGGCAAATCTACCCTTGCCCAATCTTTGGCGGCGAAGCTTGGTTGGGGTTACCGCTCTACAGACAAACTTGCTCGGCATCCCGGACGACCTTGGATGGGAGAAAAGCTAAAAGTTATTCCACAGCACGTTGCACAACATTATCAAACTCTATCTACCGAAGCTCTTTTTTTAGATGTATTGTCGCATTATGAAAAAAATGTTCTGCCACAAGTCGAGGTTATTGTTTATTCTCATGCATCTGAAAAATCAACAGAATCTCTTATAATTGAAGGCTCTGCATTATGGCCAGAATTTGTCGCTAATTTAGTTGGTAAAAATGGTGTTAAAGCGATTTGGCTTACGGCTAGCGAGAAACACTTCCGAAATAGAATCAAGCATGAAAGTAATTTTGATAATGTAGGTGAGAATGAAAAGTATTTAATTCAAAAGTTTCTCGATCGTACCCTCTTCTACGATAAACGCATGAAGGAGGAAATTGAGCGCCTTGGATTTATATGTATTGATGTCGAATCTGTGTCAATGGCAGACGAACTTTTAAATAAATGTATGGAATTGATGGAAATTTTATAAATGGGCTATTGCAACATTCTCGGATATAAAAGCTAAACGATCGCTACAATCAAAATTATTATCATATCTAACCTAAACAACCAACAACCAACAACTAACCACTAACACTTTCCTTCTCAACCTCCGCAACCTCCAACATAGTCTTCAACACAGAATCAGGATTCAAACTAATCGAATCAATGCCTTCCTCTACTAAAAACTGTGCAAACTCAGGATAATCACTAGGAGCTTGTCCGCAAATTCCAATTTTTCGGTTATGCTTTTTCACCGATTGAATGGCTAATTTCACCATCCTTTTAACACCTTCACTACGCTCGTCAAATAATCTTGCCACCAAAGAAGAATCTCTATCCAAACCCAAAGTTAACTGAGTTAAATCATTAGAACCAATAGAAAAACCGTCAAAAACTTTTGCAAATTCCTCAGCCATTATTACATTGCTCGGTAACTCGCACATCACGTAAACTTGCAAACCATTAACACCTTGCTGCAAACCATTTTTCGCTATTTCTTCTAATACTAAACGTCCTTCATCGGGAGTACGACAAAAAGGAATCATTGGAATCAAATTAGTTAAACCCATTTCTTCCCGTACTCGCTTAATAGCTTCACACTCCAACGCAAAACCTTCGCGATAGCGTTCGTCATAATAACGCGATGCACCCCGCCAACCCAACATCGGATTTTCTTCTTCGGGTTCAAATTGTCTTCCTCCCAACAAATTCGCGTATTCATTACTTTTAAAATCCGACATTCTTACTATTACCGGCTTCGGATAAAAAGCTGCTGTAATTCTGGCAATTCCTTGAGCTAATTGATCCACAAAAAATGCCGGTTTATACTCATAAAGTTTGGTTATTTTAGCAATTTTATCTTTAGCAAATCCATCTTCCAACTCATCAAAATAAAGTAACGCCATTGGATGAATTTGGATTTGATTAGCAATAATAAATTCTGTTCGCGCTAACCCCACACCATCATTAGGAATCGTAGATAAACGAAATGCTTCTTGAGGATTTCCCACATTCATTAAAATTTGCGTGCGGGTGCGCGGTAAATCTTCTAATTGCACTTCTTCAACTTCAAAAGGTAACAATCCTTGATAAACCTTTCCCTCTTCTCCTTCTGCACAAGAAACCGTTACCTCTTGGGAAGTTTTCAAAACCTCAGTGGCATTATCGCATCCCACAATCGCCGGTAAACCTAACTCTCGCGCAATAATCGCCGAATGACAAGTTCTACCTCCTGAATTCGTAACGATCGCACTGGCGCGCTTCATAATTGGTTCCCAATCGGGATCGGTTCTATCGGTTACTAATACTTCCCCAGATTGAAACTGTTCGATTTTACTAACATCCACAATTACCCGCGCCTTTCCCTGACTGATGCCTTCCCCTACGGCACGCCCGGTTATAAGGGGATGGGGGGAGGAGGGAGAGGGGGTAGAGGGGGTAGAAATATTTGCCTTGTCTCCTTGTTTCCTTGTCCCTATTAATTTGTAGCTACGCAGAACATTACTTACCTTCTGCGACTGTACCGTTTCTGGACGAGCTTGGACTATAAATAATTCATTAGTAATACCGTCTTTCGCCCATTCCATATCCATTGGCGTGTACTTACCATGAATATGAGAATAATGATCTTCTATCAAACAAGCCCAACGGGCTAAGTGTAAAATTTCTTCATCATTTAACGCAAATTTACCTCTTTTGGTAGAAGACACTCGCACATTTTTGACATTCTTCGAGCCGTCATCGTAAACCATTTTGATTTCTTTACTACCCAATCTTTTATCAATAATTGGGCGAAATCCTGATATCAAAGTTGGTTTAAAAACATGATATTCATCAGGATTAACGGCACCTTGAACTACGTTTTCTCCCAAACCATAGGCTGCTGTAATCAAAGCTGCGTCTTTAAAGCCACTTTCGGTTTCGATGGAAAACATTACCCCAGAAGTAGCTAAATCTGAACGCACCATTTTCTGCACTCCCACCGCCAGCGCCACGTCAAAATGATCGAAGCCTTTGGTATGGCGATAAGAAATAGCTCTATCTGTAAATAGCGAAGCAAAGCAACGATGAGTCGCTGCCAAAACCTCTTCAACTGTAGTCACGTTGAGGTAAGTTTCCTGTTGCCCTGCAAAACTCGCATCCGGTAAATCTTCAGCTGTCGCACTAGAGCGCACCGCAACATCGGTATCGGCATTATACCGTTCGCACAAACTCTGATATGCCGTGGCGATCGCATTGCGGAATTCGGAAGGGAATGGGGTATGCAGCAACAATTTCCGCGCTTTCTTTCCTCGCTTGCGTAAGTTTTGTAAATCATCTACATCTAAATCGGCGAAAAGACTCCGCAGCTTTTCTTCTAATCCTGCTGATGAAATAAAATAACGATAAGCATAAGCAGTAGTAGCAAAACCATTAGGAACATTAATACCTTGGGGAGTTAACTGTCCAATCATTTCCCCCAAAGAGGCATTTTTTCCCCCAACTATAGGAATATCACCAATACCAACTTCATCAAACCACAACACAAGTGCTTGTTCTTTGGAGGATTCGCGAGTAGTGTTGTTAGCTATTTCATCCATAACTATTAATCTCCCCTGCCCTGATGCATGAATATTTATCGCTCTATGCTTGCTATATCAGGCCGTAACAATTGCTTAAAATCTCTTAGAACCACCATAACAAAAAAAATTAGGTTAGAGGTTTAAGGTGCCCAGGAGTAATGGAAAATAGGGAAAAAAGGTATTGCACCACTCCCAATTAGCCCTCATAATCGCCTCTAAATAAATCCACCAGGCTAATATCTTAAGTCTACTTTAGTAGACAAAAAATCTTAATCAGTGAGGATGATGGGTAGCCTGCCAAATTTTTTTAGGAGAAAAAATTTTGCACGGAGCCCTTGAAGACGACTTTTGACTGTGTTGAGAATGGTGCAAGATTAATGGTTTAATAATTCCACGAATTTCTTAACTAATGTAGTCGTAGTATTTCCTGTTAGCTTCGCAGAAAAAAGCTTCGCTAGTCAGCTTCAACCCACCGGGAACCTACAAAGTTAAGTTTTTTGGATAAATCACAATCTCAATGCCTTTCTGCTGTCGAGAGCATTAGCTTCGGAGTAAATACAGCTAAAAGCTTGACTTTATATTTAAAAGAAGGTAAAGTCCATAATCACCTAAAATAAACTTGTTTGCTCTGCTAATTTAGATAATCCGGTTACTTTGCAAAAAAAGACAGCACCCCCAATCTCCTTCGCCACACTCGAATCGTTGATATTAGAAATGGCTATTTGTAGGAAGTGCTGGCGTAAAAGCTGTCGAAAACCGCTTTTACCTCTATCGCTGATACAAAAATAGGAAGTTTGGACGGAATTTTTAGAGATTAAAAACAGAGATTCTCTCCTGATTAAGCATTGAATATTATCTTGTCAAATTTACGCATCCACAATATAGTCCCAATCCAAAACTTCTTGCTTGCGAACTAAAATTAGTCGTTTTCCCACACTTCCCTACCAATCAAGTCCGCAATCCGATCGCGTAGCAGAAATTCACATTTTTCTAGTTCGCATTCGATACAAACCCACTCTCTTGCCGGTATGTACTGGCACAACGTATATATAGGCTGTTGTCGGCTAACTACTCCTCTTTGAACTAATCGCCGCGCTTCATCCTGAATCACGTCTAAAGAGTAATTGATAGAAGGCACCGTATTCACACTCATAATTACCACTCGCTTTGTTACACGTAAGAATTATTCCCAAAATTTACTCGAAACGAACATGGCACTTAACCAATTCGTTGCTATTTTTTTGTAATTTGCTATACGGAACTTATTTCATTTTGACGCTATAAAACCTCAAAAAATATAAAGATATATTAAGAATGTCATGTTTTTATGACTTAAGGGCTATTTTTATGAAACAATTCCAATTATAGTAGCAAATATAACATTTTCATAAGTATCGTCCTCAAAATTTGATCAAAGAGCGATTGAATGCTGGCGAGCGAATATCAACGATGAAATAGCAGGATTTTTAGGCTTGTGAATAGGCTTATAGCTTGAATAATCTATTTATAGCAATCATTAAACTTAAATACATCTGTAGGTGAGGAAGCAAAAAAATATTGCCCAAAAAAACTGTATAAACTATCGCTTTGCATAAAGGTACATCACAAAAGCTGGAGATTTACCTGCTGTTAATAATTTCTTAAACAGATGAGTAATTGTTTGGTTAATTCAAACACTACCTCAAACAAAAACCTCTCAGATAAATAGCTGTAACAATATGAGACAACTATGAAGACGCTTTGAGTATTTAATAGATTCATTATTCATGAATTTCAGCCATCTACCTTGTCTCCGTAGACAGTGTAATATACTTTTACTTTGTGTCTAATCTATCACAAATTATCATTTTATTAAGTGCCGTCAACTTAAGTAAATTATTGGATGGCGTAATGTTAACTTTAATAAAGTAGGCAAAAGTTTCTGATAATGAGGGTGTATATCAATGTATGATATAGGTTTTTGTACATAAGTGAATCAACGTGGTAATATCTGAGCGATCGCCATGTAATGAAAAAGAGTAGTGATAAAAATTGGGTTTAATAAAAAAATACGGGACTTTTAAACTGCTTGATAAAAAATATCGGCGTTGCTCCGAACGATGTATGAATTTGATTGATTGGATATCCACAACCCTTGTAGAGAAGTTATATATAATGTCTCTACATCTAAATTTGCTGTTCCCCACATAAACTGAAACAGACGCAACAAGGCGTTGCGCCTGATTGTATCTTTGGCTAAGTTTGAATAAATATAATCGCCATGCTTTCGGCTACTAGATGCAATCTAGATGCAATGGTATTGATGAATTCTACTAGTCCATATCTTGTTGAGTTTCTCGTGTTTGTTGATTTTTGATCTGGTTTAGGAGCAATAGTACCTTGTTGCCTTGTTCAATAGAACGGTCTTCGACGAAAACTAATTCTGGGGTACGGCGTAAACGAATTCTAGAACCAAGTTCGCTACGGATATAGCCAGTTGCTGACTTTAAGCCAGCCATTGTTTCTTCTCTGGCTTCATCGGTACCATAAATTGAAACGTAGATTTTAGCGTGTTGTAAATCGCCGGAAACATTTACATTAGTAACGCTGACCATCCCCGTACCTACCCGGTCATCTTTAATTCCATTGAGCAACATAAGGCTAATTTCTCGTTTAATCAATTCAGCAACCCGGGAAACGCGGCGATTAGTAGCCATGAAAATAGCCTCCTAACAGAGGTTTTACTACAGAATATCAGGCTTTTTTGGATAGGGAGCAAGAACTCCCATCAATAAGCCATACTTTACTAAATTGTACTTAAACCAAGCATTGCACGCAGGGTAAAAGAAACAAAAAAGAAAATCCCTACTAACATTCCTAAAAAAGCAATCAAGGTGATAGGACGCTTAAATATAGGTCCTAACCAGCTAAAGGCATTTAAAAATATACCTAAAGCAGTAGTTAGCAAATAGCGGGGGTAGCGAAATACGTTATTCCAAAAACCATCAAACATCTTTTTTTAGAGTGTCTTGTTATAAATTGTCGGTTTTTTGATGTACTAAAATAAATTGTAATCTAATAGTGAAGCTCCGATTGCTTACTTCTGCCGATTATCTAAAGAATGGCAAACTACGGCTTCAGTCTAGGGAGGAAATTTTAGTGCAGGAAATGTAACTTCTTGTAATTGTGCCATCTATTAACTGAATACGAAATTTAAATAACTCCCATGCCAAATATATCTGGGAGATGGGAGTTTGACATATCTGTAGACTTTCGCCAAAAAATTGATGAAACGCAGGTTTTGCTGATGATTGCAATCAGACTTGAGTTAAATGTCAAGGGAATCCAATCGGAATTTTTTTCTTCCAAAAAAATTCCTATGGATGCCCGTGAATTTAAATCTCTAAAGGCGCTTTAGAGTTTCTATTGCTGAAGTCAGCAAATAATGAAGATGGTAAACAAAGATTCATTCCTATATCCTCTGGGGTTCCTCCGCTATTTTTTAACATTTCTTAGGATTTTCTTTATTTTTAGTAATGGTCACAACTGACACAAGCGCAAGATGGCGAAACCTAATAATCAGATTTTTATTGTCACCCACCAACGCCTGTATTGTGACAATTTCGTAGGTTTTGATTTTTTAATTATTTATTTTGCAAGTAGATAAATGTTAATAAAAGAATTCAGGTTATTTAATTTAAGAGGTTATAGATGAATTTAGAAAAATTGCAGGTGTTCGAGCAATTTGCCAATAATGTGGATATTGCTTTTTGGGTTTCTTCACCCGACGTAACCAAGTATTACTACATGAGTCCTGGATATGAAAAAATTTGGGGTAGGACTATCGCTTCACTAATAGAAAATCCTCAC
>JBCCSG010000083.1:0-23974 GCA_039200565.1 Cyanobacteria bacterium P01_D01_bin.50
ACTACTTTCGGCGAATCCCACGGTGGTGGTGTGGGAGTTATTATTGATGGTTGTCCACCAAAATTAGAAATTTCTGCTGAGGAAATTCAAGTAGAATTAGATCGACGGCGACCTGGACAAAGTAAAATTACAACACCTCGTAAGGAAGCTGACAAGTGTGAAATTCTTTCTGGGGTGTTTCAGGGACAAACTTTAGGTACGCCGATATCAATTTTGGTCAAGAATAAAGACACTCGTCCCCAAGATTACAGCGAAATGGTGCAAATGTACCGCCCTTCCCACGCTGACGCTACTTATGATGCTAAATACGGTATTCGTAACTATCAAGGTGGTGGAAGATCCTCAGCGAGAGAGACAATTGGTAGAGTCGCTGCTGGTGCGATCGCCAAAAAAATACTGCATCAAGTTGCTGGTGTAGAAATCATTGGTTATGTCAAGCGCATCAAGGATTTAGAAGGGGAAATTGATGCAGATAAAGTTAGTTTAGAACAAGTTGAAAGCAATATCGTCCGCTGTCCAGATGCTGAATGTGCGGAACGCATGATTGAACTAATCGAGCAAACTGGTAGGGACGGTAATTCCATTGGCGGAGTAGTCGAATGTGTAGCGCGGAAAGTACCTAAGGGTTTGGGTGAGCCAGTTTTCGATAAATTAGAAGCTGATATCGCTAAAGGTGTAATGTCGCTCCCCGCTAGTAAAGGTTTTGAAATTGGTTCTGGTTTCGCGGGTACTTTGCTCACAGGAATCGAGCATAACGATGAATTTTACACCGACGATGAAGGTAATATTCGCACGGTAACTAATCGTTCTGGCGGTATTCAAGGCGGGATATCTAACGGCGAAAATATCATAATTCGCGTAGCATTTAAGCCCACGGCAACTATTAGGAAAGAACAGAATACAGTTACTAAAACAGGTGAAGCTGGAGTTTTAGCTGCAAAAGGAAGACACGATCCTTGCGTATTACCACGGGCAGTGCCGATGGTGGAAGCGATGATGGCTTTGGTATTATGCGACCATTTATTAAGATTTCAGGGACAGTGTAAAGTTTTGTAGGCTTTAATGTAACTACCGAAAACTGCTATAGGACTCCGGTTTGATTATTGTTCGCAGGACCTAACTAAAATTCACGTGATTCCTTCATTACTCACGATGGGTTATACATCGCTTGAGGTTAAATCTGTTTGTATCGGAGTCATAGCAGTTTTGATTTAAGTTTAGGAATTGAAGCACTAAGATATGAGCGCCCTAGGAGGGGAAGTCAAAAATCAAAAGTCAAAAATATCAAGGTAATAAGTACTAAATTTCCCTCCCAACAAATGAAACTAGCACTTTTTTTGGCTTCGGTTGAAACCTTTGTTATGTAAAGGTTTGAAAATGTGCTAGTTAGGAGTTGTAAATGTGATTTATATTTCTTTATTAATACTTGATAATTATTTCATAGGATCTTTACTAAATCTTTTATTTAGATGCCTATAAGTTGCTGTAAATTTTAGATTAAAGATTATTTTTTCAAAAAAACTTTAAAAAAAGAATAAGAAAAGCTTCTTCAATATTTGGTATGTCATATGATTAGTAAAAAATCATATAAATAGCTATCTTACCAGCGTTTTAAGGTTGAAACTATATCAAAGCAAAAAATATTATCAAAAAACATTGTTTCATACATAGCAATATTTTCAATGTTCGTGCGATTGTTTTTAGCATACTAAGTACTGAATAACCGAAAAAATATGGCAAATGATATCAACTACAATCAACATGTACAAAGTAGTTTACCTATTAAAGTAGGTGTAGTTGGCTGTGGATATTGGGGGCAAAAAATTATCCATAATTTATCTTTATTAAATACAGTTTTTCTGGAAAAGATTTGTGATTTAAAATCATCTAATCTGGAAGAAATTTGTAATAGATATCCTAGTTTTAAAGCAACAACAAAGTTTGATGAATTATTAGATAGTAATTTAGATGCTATTATCATTGCTACTCCTGCTATAAGTCATTATGAATTAGCCAAATCAGCATTAAAATCAGGGAAACATGTTTTAGTTGAAAAACCACTAACAGTGTCTTCAATTCAAGCTAAAAAATTAATTGAATTAGCTGATGAGCTAGAGTTGATTTTACTAGTAGGACATACTTTTGAATATGCTCCAGCAATACAAAAAGTTGCGGAATTAATTAGTAGTAATGAATTAGGAAAAATTCACTATATAAATTCAGTCCGAGGCAATTTAGGATTGTTTCGTTCTGATGTTAATGTACTCTGGGATTTAGCTATTCATGACCTATCTATATTGAGACATATTTTATCTCGATACCCTTTATCTGTTAGTGCTAGTGGTAAAGCTTGTATTAATATAAATAATACTAAAATTCATGATGTAGCAACTTTAAGCTTAGATTATCCTCAAGAAATATTAGCAACAATTCGTGTGAGTTGGCTTGAACCTGAAAAAATTCAAAAATTAACAATTGTTGGCGATCGTAAAATCTTGGTTTACGACCCAGTTGATGCAGAAGCAATAATTATTTACGACCGTAGAGTCAAAGCTGATACATTTAATCAAACTTCTATTAATTCACAATTATCTTATCATTATGGAAATACCAAATATTATTCTATGGATAAGAATAAATCTTTGGGTTTAGAATTAGAACATTTTGTCAAATGTATTCAAGGGATTGACAAACCTCAAACCGACGGTTTGATTGGCTTACAAATGATAGAAATTTTGGAAGCTGCTCAACAATCGTTAATGAATTATGGTAGTAGACAATATTTGAACTCTCAATCTTTAAAATCTGTAGGGTATTAATCTTGTTGAAATTTTACTTTAATTTTTTACGTTAAATAAAAATTTATCTATATGTCATCACAAAATTCAAGTACATCTATAAAAACGAATAATCTAGAAGAAATTGGTATTGTAGTGATTGGTCGTAATGAAGGAGAACGCCTAAAAAAATCTCTTAATTCTGTTATTAATAGAAATAATTGCTTAGTCTATGTTGATTCTGGTTCAACTGATGGCAGTGTTAGTTTTGCCCGAAATTTAGGCATTGAAGTTATCGAGCTAGACCCCTCTATTTCTTTTAGTGCGGCCCGTGCTTATAATACTGGATTAGAGCATTTATTAAGCTTAAAACCAAGTCTAAAATTTGTGCAGTTTTTAGACGGTGATGCTATTCTCGTAGATGGTTGGCTAGAAACTGCTTCTCAAGAATTAATTAATCATTCAGATGTGGTTGTAGTTTGTGGCAGAAGACGCGAAGAATTTCCTGAAAAATCACTATATAATCAACTTTCTGAATTGGAATGGACTACTCCTATTGGTGAAGTTAAAGAATGCGGTCCAGAAGCAATGATGCGAATTTCTAGTTTCTTGGAAGTAGGTGGTTTTAATTCAACTTTGATTGCAGGGGAAGAACCAGAATTATGCTATCGTCTTCGGGAGCGAGGAGGTAAAATTATGCGTCTTGATGTCGATACTTCGCTCCATGATGTTCAAATGCAATATTTTAGTCAATGGTGGCAACGCTGTCGTAGAGGGGGTTTTGCCTATGCAGAAGAAGCATGGTTACATTGTTTTGGTACAGAACTATATCGTGTTAAGCAATGTCTTAGTATCTGGTTTTGGATATTATTCTTACCTAGTGTAGTTTTTCTGATGTTCTGGCAAATCGGAACATGGTGTTTAGCTATATTACCAGTAGCTTATATAATTTTACTAGGAAAAACTTATATTAGTTCGCGTAAAAAACGTAAAATTAAGCATAAATCAGCAATTTTATATACAATATTTTGCTTGATTGGTAAAATTCCTGAATTAATAGGTCAAATTGAATTTATATTTTGTAAATTAATAGGAAAACGTCGCTCACTAATTGAATATAAAGTTGCTAATAAGTAAGTCTGCACAAATAAACCAAGCTACATTACAGCTCGGGTAAATTACCCTCAAACCCTTATTCCTATTGCCTTTTGCCGGCTTGCCTATTGCCTTATCCCAATTGCTATTTTCAATGCCAACCTACTTAATAGTAAAACAGCTTAAAAATACTTAATAATCTCTTCTTTAATTTCTTCAGATGTTTTCCCTTTAGTATAAAATACCTGTTTTGCTAGCTTCTGATTTGAAGGATGAGTCATGAAAAAACGATGTATTTCCATACCGTTGATTTTAAACTGATTACGTTTTTTCAAAATCTCAACTGACTCATCTAAATCTGACGATGGTAACAGTAATACTATGTTTTTATAGGGAGAAAGTAATTCACTAGCACGAACAAAATCGGCATCATTTTCATATACAGAATGTCCCGCTCCAAAATCAATTACACAATTGCTGTGTTCTGATAAAAGACGTTCAATACCATAGAGTTCAAATCGCTTCCAATAGCGATAAATTCCTGCAAATCCTTGTTGTTCGCGTATTTGTTTTTGTGTATCGGCATCCCAACCAATTTCTTTATAATATTCCCACCTAATTTCATCCATAGAAACTTGTGGAAGATTAAGTTTCTTAGATAAAAGTTTGCCAATTGTGCTTTTACCGGTACCTTCAGGACCAATCAAAATAATATCAGAATTGCTGGGATTAATTTTGTTTAGAACATCTTCACAAGTTTGCTCTGGTGTTTTACCTTTTGTGTAAACAACATAGTTTGCTAAGTCGTGATTGGAATGATGTTTGACAAAATGCTCGTTGATTGGCATTCCATTAACTATAGCAGTATTACTTTCCTCAAGTACTCGTAATGATTCTTCTGTATCGGGAGAATATAAAAGCAAAATAACATGAGTTAATGGCTGTAAAATTTGTTCAACCTTTTCTAAAAGTTGAGCATCATCATATACCGATTGTTCGGGAGTAAATTCAATCACACATTCTTGATGTTCCGACAGCGCTCGTTCAATCGCATAAGCATTAAACGGCTGTATGTAGCGATAATAACCATCGCCACCGTCTTTTTCTAAAGCTTCTTCTAGTTGTGTTTTATTAAAGCTTATTTCTAGATAGTATTGCTCGCTGATATCTCCCAAAGCAATAAAAGGTAACTTTAGTTGCTGCCCTAATAACTTTCCTACAGATGTTTTAGATGTATTCGAGGAACCTATAAGTACAATTGGTAATTTCATTACTTAAATTTCTTTTAGTGGAACATAAGAAATATTTGATAAATTGAATGTTGTACCAAAATAGTAAGTAAGTCGGCACAAATAATCCTAACTATGTTAATGAATGTAAACAGCATTCAAAGCCTTGTCCCTACTCACTACTCACTACTCACTACTCACTTGCCCGGCATAACAATTAAACGCCAACTTACTTATATTTTTGTTTACGGCAATTGTAACCTCATCAATTTAAGACAAGAGAGATAGGAATAGCGAAATATAATCTCATGTATTGAGAATCAAAATTATGGATAATAATTTACCCAAGCTAAAAAATCTCAGTCCCCTAATTCCTGCTGGTAAAGATGTCGAAATGGCGATCGCATTTTACGAAAAGTTGGGTTTTACAACAACCCATACAGAAGGTAAACCCCTAAAAATGGCCATTGTTGAACGAGATGAAATACAAATTTTTCTAGTTCAAAATGACGACAAACATCTTGCTGAGGGGACATCCTTTCGGATTCGGGTTGAGGGTATCGAACAGCTTTATGAAGAATTTTTAGCCAAGGGAGAAGATATAATTCATCCGAATGGCAAACTAGAAACTAAACCTTGGGGTTGTAAAGAATTTGCAGTTTCAGATAAAGCAGGTGTTTGTATTACTTTCTATGATTTTGTGGAGTGATGGAATAATTATGAATTACGACTTATTCCGTTACTCAGCTTCACCGGGCACCCATAAGAATTTTTTTAGAAGAAAAAAATTCTTATGGGAACCCTTCACCAATCAGCGTAAAAGCAGCCCAATATCTAGGTGCGGGATGCTGTTTCATAGTAGTCAACATGGCTTGACGTAATGCTTGCGCTTTATCTGGATTATTACTGAGATTTTGATAAAACTCAGTCATTAATGATGCGAATATATATCACTCAAAAAGATAACTTTGATTCGCGTCTAAGGTACCAATTGCGGATGGTGCGTTACGGCATTTTCGTAATTATGGTTTATTTCTCACAATACTAGAGCCGTAACACAAGGGCAATATTGCCCGAAGTTAATCTACACCGCAATTTGCCTCCCCTACAAAATTTTATAAATCAACTCATTAAAATGTTGTAGGGTGCGTTATACCCAAGAATATATATCACTCAAAAAGATAACTTTGATTCGCGTCTAAGGTACCAATTGCGGATGGTGCGTTACGGCATTTTCGTAATTATGGTTTATTTCTCACAATACTAGAGCCGTAACACACCCTACAAAATACTTTTTTTACAAACGGATTAAAAAACCGCAGAGGAAGAGATTCAAAAAATTTACATCTAAAAACGACTAATTCAGCCCAGGGATGTGGGCTTTGTTTATGTAGCCCTACTCTTCGTGAGGGCTCCCTTTGATGCGTCGGATACATTTTTCTAATACCATAAAGAAATGTAAAGCACATTACCTTCAAAACAACCAATGCTAATTGTAGGATTGCTCGCTGCAACTTTAACTACCTCTGCTTTTTTGCCACAGATGATCAAAACTTGGCAAACAAAGTCAGCGAAAGATGTTTCTTACGCCATGTTAATTACATTTATCACTGGTGTTTTTTTATGGTTGATATACGGAATTCTGCGTCAGGATATCGCGGTTATTTTGGCTAATGCGTTCACTTTACTTTTTAACCTAACTATTCTTTACCTTAAAATTAAATATGGAAAAACACCCCAAAGAAAACGCCTGTGACATCCGATTTATTTGCTAAGGAACGCCTTTTATTTACTCCTGTAACCCCCGATACCGACGCGATTCCCGTGATTTTTGCTTTTCCCAATGAATATACTGTGGGAATCACTAGCTTGGGTTATCAGGTTGTGTGGGCTACTTTGGCTACACGTGTGGATTTACAGGTAAGTCGCTTGTTTACCGATATTAGTGAAACTCTTCCCCGCAACCCTGAAATATTGGGTTTTTCCATGTCATGGGAATTGGATTATGTCAATATTTTAAATTTGTTGGAATCAAAGGATATTCCGATAAAGTCGTGCGATCGCCAAGATAATCATCCCATAGTTTTTGGTGGTGGACCAGTTTTAACTGCTAATCCCGAACCTTATGCTGATTTTTTTGATGTGGTTTTGTTGGGAGATGGCGAAAATCTCTTAAATGATTTTATTAATGCTTACAAAGAAGTTAGAAATGCTGATAGAGAAACGAAGTTAAAAGCACTTGCACAAGTACCAGGAATTTACGTTCCTAGTTTGTATGAAGTTGAGTATAAATCTTCAGATGGTGCAATAAAATCTATTAAGCCGATTTCATCTGATATTCCCGCAGAAGTACAAAAGCAAACTTATCGCGGAAACACTTTATCAGCATCAACGGTAGTAACCGAAAAAGCCGCTTGGGAAAATATTTTCATGGTAGAAGTTGTCAGAAGCTGTCCGGAAATGTGCCGTTTTTGTTTGGCAAGCTACCTTACTTTACCTTTTAGAACAGCAAATTTAAATGATTCATTGATTCCCGCAATTGAGAAGGGTTTACAAGTAACAAATCGTTTGGGGTTATTAGGTGCTTCGGTAACTCAGCATCCTGAATTTGAGACTTTATTAGATTACATAAATAAGCCAAAATACGAAGATGTCCGTTTAAGTATTGCTTCGGTAAGAACTAATACGGTAACTGAAGAATTAGCTAAAACTTTGGCTCAAAGAGGAACGAAATCCTTGACAATTGCCGTTGAAAGTGGTTCGGAAAAAGTACGAAAAATAATTAATAAAAAACTTGAGCAGGAAGATATTATCAAAGCCGCAGAAAATGCTAAAAAAGGCGGTTTGAAAGGCTTGAAACTTTATGGAATGGTGGGAATTCCAGGTGAAACTCCAGAAGATTTAGATGCAACCGTTACTATGATGCAGAATCTTAAAAAAGCTGCTCCCGGATTGCGGTTTACTTTAGGATGTAGTACTTTTGTACCCAAAGCCCATACGCCTTTCCAATGGTTTGGAGTGAATAAAGAAGCAGAAAAACGATTGAAATTATTGCAGAAAAAATTAAAGCCCCAAGGAATAGATTTTCGTCCGGAAAGCTACAATTGGTCGATAATTCAAACGTTGTTATCGAGAGGAGATAGAAGATTATCCAGACTTTTGGAACTAACTCGCAACTTTGGCGATTCTTTAGGTAGTTACAAACGTGCTTTTAAAGAATTAAAAGGACAAATTCCCACCCTAGACTTCTACGTTTACGAACACTGGTCAACTGAGCAAATATTACCGTGGAACCACTTGCAAGGACCCCTTCCACAGTCTACACTACAAAAGCATCTCAATGAATCAACAAATCAAGAGTTAGGAGTTAAGAGTTAGGGAATTAGGCCGCAGGGCATGGTAAATAGTTAAGAGTTGGAAGTTATGAGTTTCTAAATTTAACCTTTAACCTTTAACCTTTAACCTTTGACCTTTAACCTTTGACCTTTAACCTGTAATTATGCAAAATACTGCACAATATTACTGCGCTTATTGTGGCGAACCAAACTTAACATTTATTGATGTAAGTGCTGGTTTTCAACAATCTTATATAGAAGATTGTCAAGTATGTTGTCGTCCAAACATTTTATATATACGGATTGATGAAGAAACACTTGATATTGAAATTGATACAGACTATGAAGAATAAATCACTGATAATTGATATATGCCCGCGCTTGAGGGCGAGTAATAATTGACAATTGATATACACCCAAACCTTGGGTTAAATGATTAATGTTGGATTTTAAACATTCCTCGGTTATTAACGCACCCGTAGAAGTAGTTTGGAAATTTCACCAAAGACCTGATATCTTAAAGCTTTTGATTCCACCTTGGCAACCAATACAAGTAATTCGTCGTGAAGGGGGACTTGGTATTGGTGCCATAACAGAGTTCCGCTTATTTTTAGGGCCATTATCTTTAACTTGGGTGGCGCGTCATACCCAGTGTGAAGAATATCGTTTTTTTACTGACGAATTAATATCGGGGCCTTTTGAATTTTGGCGGCATCTACATAAGTTTGAATCGGAAAATGGTAAAACTCGATTAACTGATGAAATTTCTTTTTCTATGCCTGGTGGTGAATCTGTAGACTTTTTTAGTGGTTGGTTAATCAAATCGCAATTAGAAGCAATGTTTCGCTATCGTCATCAAGTTACTAGACGAGAATGCGAATCAAATAATTAATTTAACAGTTGGCAATATTTTTAATTGGTTAAGACTGGGTTAGTGTTTTACATAATCATGATTTAGCATGCACTCTTCCGGAAACCCAGTTTATTTACATGAATTAATATGAAGAATACTTTACTGTCACTCATCACTTACAACAGTTCTAAGTAGTTTGGCGTTGAAAATAGCAATTAAAACAAGTGATGGGGTGAGTAGTAATAAGGCAATGGATGCAGTTTACCCAAGCTGTAATATAGTCGGGAAAATTTTAGGCCGACTTACTTATCATAATATTTTTATTTAAATTATTTTTTTAGTAAAGAAAATATAAAAAAACCTGCAAGATAGTTGTATTAAATTATTTTGCGTACGATAATAATTTTAGTTTTTCATCCGCAATAACACTGATATTTAACGCCAACAATAATTATGTTATGGCGGTAGTTTTACTATTGAAATTATTTGAATTATGATTTTTTTTAACAGTGAATTAACTCACCAAAAGGCTTTTAAGTTAGCTTTGGTGAGCAGCCTTTTGTTATTTAATATCAAATCATCACTAGCAAAAAAATCTCTAGAATTAGATATTAAAAATAAAGATAATTTAACTCAAAACCAAGTATGTCCTTCTACAAAGTTGTTCCCCATGCGTTATTTTAATACAGTAAAATACTACGTTTATATTTGTAGAGGAGATAATAAAAATTATCTTGGGTATTATGTCCTGATGCCGAAACAATTAGACAATAAGATAACAGTGCCCATAAGTACAAAATATGGAGAAACTTATACTGCTGTTAATGGTGAATTAGCCTATACAATTACCCCATATGAAATGGCGATCGCAAAACGTGGTCGAATTATTTTACAAGAAAAAGTTATAAGTGCTGTGAAAGCAAATGGTCAATCTTTAGCAAAAGGCTGTCTTGAGGATAATAATACCTTTGCTAAAGCTGAAACTAAAAGCTTTTTTATTTATATTTGTGGCGATCGGAATCCTAGTAGCTATGTAAGTATTACTAGACAAAGTAATAGAAGAATCAATCTTCCACTACAAAAATGGAATCAAGATAGCGTAAAAGAAAATCGATACGTAGCCATAAACGGTAATATACGTTTTGTTCTGACAAACAAAGTACTGAGAGTATCTCGAAATGGTCAAAATATAGTTAAGGAAAAAATTATACGTTGGGAGTGAGGAGTTAGGAGTTAGGAGTTAAGAGTTAGGAGTTTGGAGTTAGGAGTTAAGAGTTAGGAGTTTGGAGTTAGGAGTTAGGAGTTAGGAGTTAAGAGTTAGGAGTTGGGAGTTAGGAGTTAGGAGTTAGGAGTTAGGAGTTAGGAGTTAGGAGTTATTAATAAAATAAAGCTACTCACTGTTGACTGTTGAGTGTTGACTGATTATCAATCCAATCTAAAATAACTTGATTTATTTGTTCGGGACATTCATCATGGGGGAAATGTCCGACGTTTTCT
The DNA here is from genome assembly GCA_039200565.1 of Cyanobacteria bacterium P01_D01_bin.50. Taxonomy (GTDB): domain Bacteria; phylum Cyanobacteriota; class Cyanobacteriia; order Cyanobacteriales; family Nostocaceae; genus Rivularia. The sequence continues at coordinate 10,787 of JBCCSG010000083.1, forward strand.
AAGGTAATTAATTTGATATTTTCGTTCTGACGAGCAAATTCGGAGGCAAGTGACGGGGAAATAATCCTATCTTTTTCTCCCCAAATTAGCAGTATAGGAGTTGTTAAGTTTGATAACATATTTTTGACATTTGGGCTGTAATCTGGATTATTTCTCGCTTTTACAAGAGCAGTAAAAGCACGAGATGAGCCTCTATCTTGGGGAGGTTTTGCAAATATCTCTATTAATTCGTCGTTAACAGCTTTGGGATTAGCGTAAGCTAAAGTTATGCCGCGACGCAGCGTACTCGGTTGGCGTAATAAGTGAAATACTGCTTTGATTAACAAGGGATTTGCAACAAAACTTTTTATTGCACTCACCAAAGGGTATAAAAATGCAGGGATAGCTTCTTTTTCTATGTCTGGGTCAGGTAAACTCATCATTACCACACCTTTGACCATTTGAGGATATTTTGTAGCTGCGGCTAAGGAAATCAACGAACCGATAGAACTACCTATTAATATTACTGGTTTACGAATAAAAACTTTCCAAAAGTCGTATATTTGCTCTACCCATAAGTGGACGCTGTAGTTAGCTGGTGCTTTCTGAGAAGCGCCGAAACCTAACATATCAAGAGCATAAACTGTATGGCTCGAGCCTAATATTTCCAGGTTATGTCGCCAATGACCGATACTTGCGCCAAAGCCATGCAACAATATTAAAGGTAGAGATTTTTGGCGATTATTTTCTACAAGATTCTGAGGGCGAATATATGTATACCGAGTTTGCCAACCCCGCCAAACCCAATCTCGTTGATTTCCAACTCTTTGCTGCCAATGTGCGCTACTAGTCATCAAGAAATATTTAGAACAGTCTTTAATTTTATTATAGTTTTCTATTCTGCCGTACTCTACTAGTAAACCGGGTCTGTAAAATTGGTAACCATATAAAATGATTGAATCCTTTATAAAACAATACTTTTGAATGCCAGAATACCAGACTTCCGCAAAGCGGTAATAGTGTTTGTGTTAAGTCTGAGACTCTTAGTTGGAAAAAGTTATAATTTACATAAATGCGCTTGATATATTAATTTTGGTGTCAAAAATTGTGCAGGCTTCAAAACCAATTAACTCTTGTAGTTCGAGCGGCATCTCTGGATCTGAAGTCTACCCTCCTTAAGTAAAGCTAGCTAGGGAGTTAAGTCTTGTATAATTTCAATGCAACAAAAAATTATGACGAGCTATACCGATAAACCGGTAATTCCTATCGTTGAGATTTTTTTGTATTTAAGTAATTAATTAGACTTTGTTTTAAGATATGTGTATTTTATGTTTCATGGTGTTATCATGTAAACATGCGTAATGAATATGACGTTAATGTTTTTACAAAAAAAATTACAATAGTTAATGTTTGCCATAATTATGTAACTAAGATTAACTTATAGAGCTTAAACCTTCTGAAAAAGTTAGTAGAATGACAATAGATACGACCTTCATTATTTTTATGGATTAGCTACCCTAGAAATACACCCATTGTTCATTCAAAGTAATTCCGTTTTCAGCGTCTGAGATATCTCATTCCATACCCAAAACCAAATTCATAACAATAACTTCCCCAAAATCATATATGCCTGTGATAGAGAAAAGAAGAAGTCGCGACTTGCCACAAATCAACGAAAGAATTCGCTACCCGAAAATCCGGGTTATTGATACAGATGGTGCCCAGTTGGGAATCATGACTCCCCAAGATGCACTAACAAGAGCGGAGGAGAAAGAGTTAGATTTAGTGTTGGTTAGCGATAAAGCCGATCCGCCAGTTTGTCGGATTATGGATTATGGGAAATTCAAGTTTGAGCAAGAGAAGAAAGCGCGAGAAGCCCGCAAAAAGCAGCATACGGCTGATGTAAAAGAAGTGAAGATGCGCTACAAGATAGAAGAGCACGATTACAACGTGCGCGTTAACCAAGCCAAGCGCTTTCTTAAAGATGGTGATAAAGTCAAAGCCACGGTTATGTTTCGGGGTAGAGAAATTCAACATACCGATTTAGCAGAAGTTTTACTGAAGCGGATGGCGACAGATTTAGAGGATGAAGCTGAAGTGCAGCAATATCCCAAGAAGGAAGGAAGAAACATGATGATGTTGCTTTCTCCTAAGAAGTAATTGCTAAAGTTGTAAAAATCCCAAAGAAGTAACACCAATGGTTACATTACCGGCTTGGTGTTGCTTTCTTTTGGCATTTACCTGCTCAGGTAAAAAATCTGTAATCGATCGCAGAAGTAAATCTAAATTAATCTAAAAAAAACGATAGTCTTGAGTGCTGAGTGGGAAAACTAATACTCAGTCGCTCGGGACTTTTTTTCTTGAAAGGGAACTGTACCTTAACGGGAAGTACTTTTTCTAGTCATCAGTGATTTTATCCAACTGGTTGTAAAAGTCAGAGCAATCTAAGTTTAATTGTAAATTACATAGCGCAGGGGTGACTACACCAGATTAAACTGCATGGAATTAAAAAATCAACACTTAGCTGCCTATAAAAACATTTTAATACCAATACTTAGGTGGGTAAACCTCCGACCGGAAGAGGGTTATCGAACATTACTGATGTTTACTTTTTACGCAGTAACATCAGTAGGATTGCGATGGGTGGAAGATAGTAGCATTACTTTATTTCTGGATAGATATGGGGCTAATACTCTACCGCTGATTTATATTGCTAGTGCAGTATTTGGTATTGGTTTAGTTTTTCTCTACTCTTGGCTGCAAAAAATCTTCCCTTTGCGATGGGTAATTATAGCTGCCTTACCCTGTATGGTAATACCCTTAATGTTACTGCCCATAGGTTTGCAAATTACCTTATCTGTAAATTTACAAGCTTCCCGCTTGGCTTTATTTAGCGTGTTTTTACTGCGACTGTGGGTTGATGCGCTTTACGTTATCAATCAAATCAATACCTCTATTGCAGCAAACCAATTATTTAATATTCAGGAGATTAAGCGCACTTATCCTTTAGTAAGTAGTGGAGTATTAGTCGCTGATGTAATTGCTGGCTTTAGTTTACCAACTTTAGTGCGATTTATAAAGCTAGATCAAATAATTTTAATTGGTGCTCTATTTATTGTTTTAGGAACGGTTATTCTGCTGTATTTGAGTAAGCAATATCCTCAAGCTTTTTACGATGTTCCACAACGAAAAATTAAGGAATCGCAAATTTCTCGAGCCCGCCGACTTTCCAGCCCTCTAAGGCTTTATGCTGTGAGATTATTTGCCTTTGGGTTGTTGATACAAGCAATCGGATTATTAGTAGATTTTCAGTATTTATCCCAATTAGAATCAACTTTTCAAGGTAAAGATATTACCAGTTTTTTAGGTGTATTTGGCGGAATCCTAGGGCTGTTTGAATTGGCAACCCAGTTGTTTGTATCTAGCCGTGCAATTGAACGTTTAGGAGTGTTTTTTACTGCCGCAATTTTACCTGTTGGTGTAGGTATTTTATTAGTAGGGATAGCTGTGCTGTCTTCTTTATCAATGACTTCGGGCTTGTTTGGCTTGAAAATACCTACTTTATCGCTGCTATGGGGTTTAACGCTGATTAAGTTTTTAGATGAACTTGTGCGATATACCTTCGTAGCCAATACTGGTGCCTTACTGTTTCAGCCAATACCCGAAAGAGTCAGAAGTCGCGTACAAACATTATCAGGAGGCTTTGCAGAAGCTGCCGCTGCTGGTTTTGCTGGATTGATAATTTTATTTACTCAATGGATTGCGAAGCATTTTATCTCAGTTTCTTGGCAAAACTTAATTTTAATTGTAGAAACAGCAATTGTCGCCATCATATGTGTAGGAGTAATTTGGATATTGCGATCGCAGTACGTCGATTTGTTAGTTTTGAGTGCAGATAGGGGACACTTAAGCGTTACAAATGTTGATTTACCATTTTTCAAGCGTGCTGTAATTAAGGCATTACGAGAAACAGGAAATGAGGCTGATAAACATTCTTGCATAGAATTGTTGTCGCAAATCGATCCTCAAGGAGCTGGAGAAGTTTTAGCTCCAGAATTACCAACTCTTACTCCTGCTTTACAATATCGAAGTTTGAAAGTGATGCTTGAATGCGATGTAAACCCCGCTCATTTACCGACTGTACGCACTTTATTAGAAAATCCTCAAACTATCGACAATCCAAATATATTTGCTTTAGCACTACGTTATGTTTCTCTTGGAGAATCTTCTGTAAATTTAATTCAATTAGAAGAATACCTAAATCCAAAACATAATCCTGTTATTAGAGGTACCGCTGCCGCCTTATTATTGACTCGGGGGACAACAAAACAAAAAGTAGCAGCAACCAAAACCTTAAGATGGATGCTGACAAATAAAGAAGAACAAATACGAGTTGATGGAGTTAATTCTCTTGCAGAAGCTGCTTATTTACAAGCCCTGCGGATTCATATTCCTTCTTTGTTAGAAGATGAATCTTTACGAGTACGATCTGCAGCTTTAGAAATGATTGCTGCAAACCAGTTGGAAGAATATTATTTAGCATTAATAGTAGGACTTTACTACAAATCCACTCGCTCTGTTGCAATGAATGGTTTAGTAAAACTAGGAAATGAAGTCTTACCAATGCTGTCAGATTTAGCAAAGGATATTTACCAACCAGAAATAGCGCGAGTTTATTCTTTGAGAACAATAGGTCAAATTGAAACCTTAGAAGCAGTGGATACTTTATGGCAGCATTTAGAGATATCTAAAGGTAAAATCAAATGTCATATACTGCGTATCTTAATCAAAAGACATCAAAAACAAGCAATATTAGCTTTAGTAGATAGCTCTTATAAAAATAGAGTACAAATATTAATTGAAAGGGAATTAAAATTATTAGGTCAGATATATGCTGCTTCTGTGGACTTTAAAACTCAAGGCGAAATATACGCTGCTTATATAGAGTTTAAAACTGGGGAAACATTACAAAGTTTTCACTCTAAAAGAAAAGTTGTAGCTTTGTGTAGGTTAGCTCAAAAATCTTTTGTTGAACTAGAAATTGATATTAAAGAACGATTATTTTTACTTCTTAAATTGCTTTATCCCTTAGATAAAATCAATGCTGCTGCATACAATCTGAATTCTAAATCTGGGGTAACTTTAGCAAGAGGTTTAGAAATTTTAGAGCATACTATAAACTTATCTTGTAAAAATATATTAATCAATATTTTTGACAGAAGACCAGCTATGGAAAAAGTGCAAAAGCTTGTTGAAGCTGAATTACTACAATACGAACAAATGGCTGTAAACGAGCGAACTCGAAAATTATTAGAGTTAGAAAATTCACTTTCTGATTGGTGTTGGGCTTGCTGCATTCATTTTGCTCAAGTTGCTCGAATTAAACTTAAAACTACACAAATTAAAGCAAGTTTACGTCATCCTTGTGGTTTTGTTCGAGAAGCTGCTGCTGCATATTTGAGTGCTGCATCTCCTCGTTTATTTATAAAACTTATACCCCAGTTAAAACAAGATTCACATCCTCTTGTTATAGCTCAAATACAAGAATTTATTGAAAAATATAAAGTTAATAAATAGTTGATAGTTGATAGTTGATGGTTGATAGTTGATAGTTGATGGTTGATGGTTGGTATTTATTAGATTTAAATAATCAAGTGGAAAAATCAAATTTTGAAAATTTACAAGTTTTTCAATTAGCTGAAAAATTAGCTGATTACATTTGGAATATTATGATATTTTGGAATCATTTAGCAACAGATACAGTCGGTAAGCAAATAATTCGTTCGGCACGATAGTATTGGTGCGAATATCGCCTTTATGAAGCGGTCGCTATAATTTTCAAGATAATCTCAGATTTGTTAAAATTGCTAGAGCTTCTTTGTATGAAACAAGATATTGGTTAAGAAGAGCATATAATCGTAAATTATTAAGTAGGTTGGCGTTGAAAATAGTAATTGGGATAAGGCAATAGGCAATAGGCAATAGGCAAAAGTCAATAGGAATAAGGCTTTGAGGGTAATTTACCCAAGCTGTAATGTAGCTTGGTTTATTTGTGCCGACTTACTTAACAAACGAACAAATTTCTATAATTAATCCTATTGTTGATGAACTCTCACCAAAATTAAACGCTTATTTCAAATATCTAGAAAGAGCAGCAAAACAAGAAAAAAATAAAACAAGCAAATAAACATAACTTCAAAGCGTTCAACTATCAAACATCAACTATCAACTTTCAACTATCAACTAACTGATTTTAAATATCTAGAAAAAATAAAACAAGCAAATAAACATAACTTAAAAGCGTTCAACTATCAAACATCAACTATCAACTTTCAACTATCAACTAACTGATTTTAAATATCTAGAAAAAATAAAACAAGCAAATAAACATAACTTAAAAACGATCAACTATCAAACATCCACTATCCACTATCAACTATCCACTATCAACTATCAACTAACTTTTATTTCCATGTTAACTAGCGTCGATCGTTTACTATTTGTACGTCAAGTTCCCATATTCAAAGAATTAAGAGATGATTTTATCGTTCGATTAGCTTCTGCGATGAATGAACTGTGGTTTCCAGCAAATTGCAGTATTTTTCGACAAGGAGAACAAGGACAATCTCTATATATTGTTGTTTCTGGAAAAGTGAAAATTCATTTAGAGAACAGAACACTTGCAGTGATTCCACAAGGAAAGTACTTTGGTGAAATGGCTATATTTGATACTCAACCACGTTCCGCTTCTGCAACAACTTTAGAAGCTTGTGAATGTTTGGAATTAACTCAAGAACAACTTGATGATGCTATTGAAGAAACTCCCGAAATTGCAGTTAATATTATTCGCGAGTTATCACGTTTGATTCGCAAGTTAAATAATGATATTAGTGTAATGAGATGAAATAATGTCTGCTGTAACTCAACAAAAGCCACTTTATCCAAATTAGAAAACTATACTGCAAAATTTGGTTAATTAGTTAGAAAATATAGTGCTTTTTGGTTGATTAAATTCTACAAATCTCACCCCTTCCCCTCTCTTTGATTAAGGAGAGGGGTTTAGTTTACAAGCACGATTAAAAACCCGACAACTTTCTAAGAATCGTTGCGGAATTTCTGTACTATTTCCCCAATGCATATGAATATAAGAAGCATGAAGATTTGACGGTGAAATCCATCCTTCTTTCCCAGTAAATTCATCGCAATCAAATCTATAAGTTTGAAATAAAGGTTTATTTGAATCGGATATTAAACTCGAACGATGAAACTCATGTCCATAAATTGTTTTTCCTGTATCTACCAATAAACTATCTTGTAGCGCGATCGCGCGACGATATCCTAAAGTTAAATGCTTATCCATCACCGCTGTTGTAGGTAAAATTCCCACCATTTCCCAGGATTTACCCTTCATATCTACAATTTGCTCTGCACAATACATCAAACCACCACATTCAGCGATAGTAGGCATTCCCGAGAAAATAGCTGCTTTCACAGAATCTCTAGCGCTAGAGTTTTCTGCTAATTTTTCAGCAAAAACTTCTGGAAAACCACCCCCAAAATACATTCCTCCAATATCTTTAGGTAATTCAGTATCTTTTAATGGACTCCAAAAAATTAATTCTGCACCCAAGGTTTGTAATAAATCGAGATTGTCTTGGTAGTAGAAATTGAATGCTTTGTCGTATGCTACGGCGATTTTGATTGTTGAGGGGGGAGAGGAGCCACTCCGTTGCGGAGGTTCCCTCCGTTGTAGGAAGTGGCGTGGGGGAGAGGAGCCACTCCGTTGCGGAGGTTCCCTCCGTTGTAGGAAGTGGCGTGGGAGAGAGGAGCCACTCCGTTGCGGAGGTTCCCTCCGTTGTAGGAAGTGGCGTGGGGTAGAGGGGGTAGAGGGGGTAGAAATTGTCTCCTTGTCTCCTTGTCTGCTTAATAAAAGCGGTAACAAACTCTCCCAATCGAAGCAATTTTCGCCGAGAGTTACAAGTTTATCTATTAATTGATTTAATTGAGGAAGTTCTGCTGTTGGTACTAAACCTAAATGGCGATCACTAATTGTAATGTTTTCTTGACGTTTTAATACACCAAAAATGGGAATTTGTAAAGCTTCAAGTGAATTTTTGAGGAGAGATAAATGGCGATCGCTGCCAACGCGATTTAATATTACCCCAGCAATGTTAACTTCTTTGTCAAAGGAGCGATAACCGTGGGCAATTGCAGCAACTGAACCAGATAACCGACTGCAATCAATTACCAATAATACAGGTAAATTTAATAATTTAGCAATATGAGCCGTACTAGCAAAATCATTCACCCCTCCCTTTACTGAGGTTTGTTCTTCATTTACTCCTCCCCTTAATAAGGAGAGGGGAAGGGGTGGGGTTGAAACACCATCAAATAAACCCATCACTCCTTCAATCAGGGCATATTCACATAAGTTTGAGTGACGATCAAAACACTCCTTTACATAACCTTCCGAAGTCAAAACAGGATCTAAATTACGACAAGCACGATTTGTAACGTACTTGTGAAACATTGGATCGATGTAATCTGGCCCCACCTTAAAAGATTGCACCTGTAAACCGCGCCGAGTCAAACAAGACAACAGGGTGAGCGTAACCGTAGTTTTACCCACCCCACTGCGTTCTCCTGCAATAATTACAGCCATGAATGAAAAGTTATGAGCTAGTTGTTAGTTTAGAAGTTATGTACTTTACATGAATTTTGACTGATTATTCATTAAAAATTATTTTCAAGAAACACAGACGATGGGGAGTAATTCGTTCAGAAGTACGAAAGAATAGGAGACGGGTAACGGAGGAGTAGAGGAATATAGAGGTTTTCAATTAAGCCGAGAGCTTGAAATAATCATATAATCTATTATTTTTTCTTCACGAATCGAACCTGTCAGTCTATATCCAGCTATTTTTGTTCAATGTGATTTGTGTCATATATTTTAGTAATTAAAATCATCTACTTTCTTGACTAATATCATTGGTTGGAGTAACTGTAATCATAGCATTTAAATTTAATTTATTATTTATTTTATCACTTTTATTTATTAGATAATTTAGTTAAAAATTATCTAATATTGGAACTTATTATTTATGATTTACGTTCAATCATTTAGTATTATTATTTGTAAAGTATGGACGCTAATTATTATCAAAGCTGGACTATTGAAATTGCTAAACACTTCAAAAATGAATTACCAATATTGGGATTAGGACTTTGTGAAGAATCGGGAGAAGTAGCACGAATATTAAAGCGTTATTGTAGAAAAGACCGAGAACTAGATCGAACTGAAATTGAGGAAATTACTAAATCGATGAAAGGTGAGTTAGGAGACGTATTGTACTTTGTTGCTTTTCTTGCATCAAAATTCAATCTTAGCTTAGATGAATTGATGTTAGGAAATATGCAAAAACTTGAGCAACGGATGAGTAACGGAACCCTTTTAGATCGTTAATTATTCGCAATAAAAAGACGTTGTAATACAACGTCTCTACAAAATTAATATGTATCACCATAAAGGTGATTTTTTAAATTCCTAACAACTCACAATTAACAATTAACAAATATCAACTAACTCCTAACCTTTCTTAGTTAATTTAATCAATTGCGTTGTCAGTGCTAAGCTTTCCTCAAAAAGTGCTTCCTTGCCCCAACGTTGTACTTGTTGAGAAAGCAAAACTTCAGCTTTTTGTTCAGAAAGGGAAGTTATCTGTCGAAATAAACCCGTTGATTGGGCACCACCTTGGGTTTCCATCCGCATACAACCGCCAGTTTCGGAACAAATCAAAGTACCGCAGTTTGCTTCTGGATTTGTTGAATTCAAGCGTATAGCAATTAAATCGCCGGGAATATCGCCGACATCACCCACGGGAACTCCTGCTAATTCAGTTTCAATTTGCCTTTGCTCATCTGTGACGAACTTAAAGCGTCTAATATTGTAGTCACCGAGTTCTATTTCAAAGGAAACCGCACGCCAATTTAAGCGACTTGCTAACCAACCCAAAAACAATAGCGCTTGAGTTGGGTTACCTTTTTCATGGTCGATATTTACTCTATCAACTTCCATTAAAGCTTTACGTCGCGCTGGTGGATCGTAAGCTTCTGCTGTTAATTCTTGCCATCCTCCCACACGTCGCCAATTTAAATCTGCTACCGGTACGCCATTTTCTACCAATGATTGCAGATTGAGCAAATCGTTTTCTGGTTCGTTAAAATTACACGAATCAACAATAACGTTATCGCATACCCCTGAAAGTCTCTTGAATAAAGGATTATTTGGATCTGGTGTTGCCTTCCACCAAATAAACTTGGGTAAACCACCGATCAATAATGCTGGAACCATACCACCAATACGTTCCAAAGCTGCGGCAGTTCCGGTTAAAGTAATGTATTCGCAGCAAACCAGCGAAGATGATGACTGTTTTTGAATCGGACAATAAGCTGAGACTTGTGCCTTAACGCCTTCATCTTCTCCAACTACGGGTATCAAACTAATAATGCGACAAGGATTACGTAGGGCGATTTCGTCGGCAATTCTAGCACTAGCTGCATCTGGACTGTATTCAGCAGGACTAGTACCATTGTTCTCATTGGTGCTACCACCGCCATGAAGTTTAGCGAGTTCTTCTCGTAATCGTACTAAGAGTTGTGGACTAGACTTACCAGTTCGTTCTAAACCAAGAGCTTTCTGTGCATCTCGTAGTGCCCATATGGTTTGTGGTCCTAGGATACCATCAATAGGTCCGCTGTAAAATCCTAAAGCGGCCAACAAATACTGAGTTTGTTCTGGTTCGTAAACTACCAAAGTAAATGTAGTTGCTCGCGTAGCTGCAGGAAGCGCTCCATCTTCGCCACCTATACCGTAACTTTGCCAAATTTTATTTAGTTCGGCTTCAATTTCGGTAAGCGAAACGTCTTTGGGAGCCTGAAGTGAAAAAATAGTGGATGCTTGGGAAGTCATAACAATTTTGGATTTTGGATTTGGGATTTTGAATTGCGATTTTAGATTTTGAACTTAGAGATTAGAAGTTAGAACTTAGGCAATATGCTGAATTCAAAACTCCTTTTACTTACACACCGGTTTTAGGGGCAATCAATTCAATCTTTTACCTGAATCTAAAATCTAAAATCTAAAATCTAAAATCTAAAATTCTAAAGTCTGCGCCAACGGCGGCCATCTCGGTTAATCAATAGTTCTGCTTCTACAGGTTCCCAGGTACCTGCTTCGTATCCAGGAACTGTTGCTGGATCTGCGGGTGCATCCCAGGCGCTTAAAATTGGTGTTACTACCTGCCAAGCAGCTTCTACTTCGTCTCCTCTGGTAAACAAAGTTTGGTCGCCCATCATACAATCAAGAAATAGGCGATCGTAAGCGTCGGATTTTGCTTGTAGACCAAATGAACCGTAAGTAAAGTCCATATCAACGGCACGAGTACGGAAATCTCCTCCGGGCACTTTTACGTCAAAACGTAAGGAAATTCCTTCATTTGGCTGAATCCGCATGGTCAAAACATTGGCGCTTTTCTGCTGCGCGGCAGATGTAAACATCTGTGAAGGAACTTCGCGGAAGTGGATGGAAATCTCGCTAACTTTTTTCGGCATCCGCTTACCAGTACGCAGGTAGAAAGGAACTCCTTGCCAACGCCAGTTATCAACTACAAATTTCGTCGCTACAAAAGTGGGTGTTGTGGAGTTGGGGTTTACTCCTGGTTCTTCGTGATACCCAGGTACCTGTTCGCCTTTCATCCATCCAGCACTGTATTGACCGCGTACTGCTGAATATGCCAAGTTTTGCACGTCAGCAAGTCTGGTAGCACGTAGTACTTTTACTTTTTCCGTACGGATGCTGTCGGCATCCATGGCGTTAGGAGCTTCCATTGCGGTGAGACAGAAAAGTTGCATCAAATGGTTTTGCAACATATCCCGTAGTGCACCGGAGGTTTCGTAATAACCAGCCCGGTCTTCAACTCCTACGGTTTCTGCTACTGTTATTTGTACGTGGTCTACAAATTGACGATTCCACAATGGTTCAAAAATTGCATTTGCGAAACGGAATACTAATAAGTTTTGAACCGTTTCTTTACCCAAATAGTGGTCAATTCGATAAACCTGTTCTTCTTTACAATATTTTTGTACAACTCGATTGAGACTTTTAGCAGAGGCTAAATCTCTACCAAAAGGTTTTTCGATTACCAAACGATGCTTGTCGGGATCTTCAAGCATTCCCCCAGAACCTAATTGTTTGATAGCTTCGGGGAAGAATTTCGGAGCAACGGAAAGGTAGAATAATCTGTTACCTCTAGTTCCTCGTTTTTCATCTAATTCACTGAGGAAATTATTTAGTTTTTCGTAGCTTTCGGGATTGTCAATATTACCCGAACAATAAAAAAGACCGTTGGAAAAATCTTTCCACAATTCCTCTGGACCGACACCACCGTGGGCTTCTTCCATACCCTTACGCATTTGTTCGCGGAAGTAATCGTGGGTCCAGTCCCGTCGCGCTACACCAACAATAGTGGTTTCGGGTGGAATCCGTCTTTCTTGTCGCAATTTGTACAGTGCGGGTACTAATTTACGCCAAGTTAAATCTCCGGAAGCACCAAAAATAATAATAATTTGGGGTTCAGCCATTCCTTGCTGTTGCAAGCCAACCCGCAGTGGATTCTCTAGCAAAGTTACCATAAGTTAAATTTTTGATTTTGGATTTTAGATTTACTGTTACGGGGGATTGGTAATGGGTAATGGGTAATTGGTAATGGGTAAGAGGTTAAAGGTTAAAGGTCAAAGGTTAAAATTATTTTTATCTCCTTGTCTCCTTGTCTCCCTATCTCCCCATCTCCAATTACCAATTACCAATTCCCAATTACCTATTGCCCATTAATAATTAAACAGGCGATAACTGCTTTACTTTGTCTTCTAAGGAACTTATTAAGAATTGGAAGGGTTTGATAAACTTATCAATGCCTTCAGCAAGCAATTCGTCCATGACTGAATCAAGATCGATATTGATATCGGGATCTTTGAGACTTTCAATCAGTTTGTATGCAACTTCAACGTCGTTTTCGACTCTAGAATCTACGTCGCAATGTTCGGCACAGGCTTCAATGGTGACTGGTGGTAGGGTGTTAACGGTATCGGCACCAATTAACTCATCAAGGTAGATAACATCGCTGTAACTGGGATCTTTTCTGCTGGTGCTTG
>JBCCSG010000084.1:0-23777 GCA_039200565.1 Cyanobacteria bacterium P01_D01_bin.50
GTTCCAACCACAGCCACAAGCGGCAGCTTAATGAGGTGACAAGGGGTTTTTAGCTGAAACCGGAGAAGCTCCACATCCGATCGGATAGTCCGCTCAAGTCGGCGGCAGTCGCTACATACTGCGGGAACCTCCCTCCGGGTTCAGCATTTGCTCATAGGGGAAACCCCCTTTAGCGCAATGCTTCACCGCAACGCGCTGCCACCGATACCGCGCACCGCATCTGCGCGAGTTGAGGATAAAAGTTGTTCCATCCTTACTTCCACTGTCTACACACATCTTGAATAGCGCTGACTACTCCTCTTAAAGCTTCTTTTCCACCCAAAGCGACAATGGCATCGGTTAATTTGGGGATGTCTTTTAACAATTTATTACGAGTGTGATGGGATAAGTTGTGAAGGATTTTACACCATAACTTATATTCTATATTGGTAAGGTCAAGTTCTGGAAATAAACCACTGAAAGCATCGGCACGGTAATATTGTACAGCACGGGCAGCTTCTAATGCTTCCTGGAATATTTCAGGGGAAAGATGTGGTGCTAAGGAACCTAGGGCACGGGCACGATAAGAATCATATTTTATACCACGAGCTACTTCTAGCGCTTCCTGTAACTGTTCTGGGGAAAGATGTGGTGCTAAATTACCTAGGACACCGGCACGGTAATAATCACTTTGTATACCACGGGCTGCTTCTAATGCTTCCTGTAACTGTTCAGGGGAAAGATGTGGTGCTAAGGAACCTAGGGCACGAGCACGATCAGAATCATCTTTTATACCACGAGCTATTTCTAGTGCTTCCTGTAACTGTTCAGGGGAAAGATGCGGTGCTAAGGAACCTAGGACACCGGCACGGGAATAATCACTTTGCATACAACGGGCAGCTTCTAATGCTTCCTGGAATATTTCTGGGGAAAGATGTGGTGCTAAATTATTTAGGGCACAGGCACGATAATAATCATCTTTTATACCACGAGCTACTTCTAGTGCTTCCTGTAACTGTTCTGGGGAAAGATGTGGTGCTAAATCACCTAAGACATCGGTAACATTGTAGTCATTTTTTATACTGTTGGCTGTTTCTAATGCTTCCTGGAATATTTCTGGGGAAAGATGCGGTGCTAAGAAACCTAGTACACGGATACGTATATAGGCATTTTTTATACTGTTGGCTGCTTCTAATGCTTCCTGGAATATTTCTGGGGAAAGATGTGGCGCTAAATTCCTTAGGGTAATAGCACGATGAAAGCAATCTTTTATACCGCGAGCTACTTCTAATGCTTCCTGTAACTGTTCTGGGGAAAGATGCGGTGCTAATTCACCTAGGGCTTCGGCACGTTGGTATTCTTTTTGTATACCACGGGCTGCTTCTAATGCTTCGTGGAATATTTCTGGGGAAAGATGCGGTGCTAAATAACCTAGGGCACGGGCACGATCATAATCATCTTTTATACCACGAGCTACTTCTAATGCTTCGTGGAATATTTCTGGGGAAAGATGCGGTGCTAAATCACCTAGGGCACGGGCACGATCATAATCATCTTTTATACTATTTGCTGCTTCTAGTACTTCCTGTAACTGTTCTGGGGAAAGATGCGGTACTAAATAACCTAGGGCACGGGCACGGTCAGAATCATCTTGTATACCAAGGGCTACTTCTAATGCTTCGTGGAATATTTCTGGGGAAAGATGCGGTGCTAAATCACCTAGGAAAATGGCACGGTGAATATCACTTTGTATACCACGAGCTACTTCTAATGCTTCATGGAATATTTCTGGGGAAAGATATGGTGCTAAGGAACCTAGGGCATGGGCACGGTCAGAATCATCTTGTATACCACGGGCTACTTCTAGTGCTTCGTGGAATATTTCTGGGGAAAGATGTGGTGCTAAATCACTTAGGGCACGGTAACGAAAGTAACCACTTTTTATTCTACGGGCTACTTCTAGTGCTTCGTGGAATATTTCTGGGGAAAGATGTGGTGCTAAATCACTTAGGACACCGGCACGCCCAGAATCGTCTTGTATACCACGGGCTACTTCTAGTGCTTCCTGTAACTGTTCTGGGGAAAGATGTGGTGCTAAGAAACCTAGGAGACCGGCACGGTCAGAATCATCTTTTATACCACGGGCTGCTTCTAATGCTTCGTGGAATATTTCTGAGGAAAGATGTGTTGCTAAATAACCTAGGAAACCGGCACGTTCATAATCATCTTTTATACCACGGGCTGCTTCTAATGCTTCGTGGAATATTTCTGGGGAAAGATGTGGTGCTAACTTACCTAGAGCACTGGCACAGTAAGAATCATCTTGTATACCACGGACTACTTCTAATGCTTGCTGTAATTGTTCTGGGAAAAGATATGGTACTAACCAACTTAGGATAAAGGGAAGCTTCAATTTATCTTGTATACCAAGGACTGCTTCTAATGCTTGCTGTAACTGTTCTAGAGAAAAATGTGGTGCTAACTTACTTAGGGCAGCGGCACGAACAGAATTACTTTGTATACCACGAGCCGCTTCTAATGCTTCCTTAAATATTTCTGGGGAAAGATATGATGCTAACTTACCTAAGACATCGACACGGTGATAATCATCTTGTATAGCACGGGCAGCTTCTAATGCTTGCTGTAAATGTTCTGGAGAAAGATGCGGTGCTAATGAATCTAGGGCACGGGCACGGTAATATTCATCTTGTATACCACGGGCAGCTTCTAATGCTTGCTGTAATTGTTCTGGTGAAAGATGTGGTGCTAAATTACCTAGGGCATCGGCAGAGCTAAAAACACTTTGCATAGTAGCAAGAACTGCTTCTAATGCTTGCTGTAACTGTTCTGGAGAAAGATGTGGTGCTAAGGAACCTAGGGCATCAGCACGGTCATATTCATATTGTATAGCACGGGCAGCTTCTAATGCTTCGTGGAATATTTCTGGAGAAAGATGTGGCGCTAAATAACCTAGAACTTCAGCACGTTCTAATTTATTTTGTATAGCACGGGCAGCTTCTAATGCTTCCTCTAACTGTTCTGAAGAAAGATATGGTGCTAATGAAACTAGAGCTTGGGCACGTCTTGATTCATATTGTATAGCACGAACAGCTTCTAATGCTTCCTGTAATATTTCTGGAGAAAGATATGGTGCTAATGAAACTAGAGCTTGCGCACGGTAAGAATCATCTTGTATACCACGGACAGCTTCTAATGCAACATCCAACAGCGATTCTGGTAAATGCGGAGCTAATGCGCTTAAAATATCTGCTCGCTTCCCAGAATCCTGCGCTTGTTGAGCATAAGCTAATCCTTGTTCCGGTATCCACAATTTCTTCTCCACCAAAGCCGCTATCAACTCAGCAGGAATATTATTCGCCAAAGTATTAAGAGTACTAATAATTAGCGCATAGCGACATTGTAGCGAAATTGCCTCAGAAGGGTTTTGCTCAAACATCTCTTCTGCTAAACGCCAAGCATTAGTAACATGAGATACAAAGCTAGCTATTTGTCCTATGGATTCACATACTTCAAACCAACCATTACGCCCTGCTGCTGTTTCCTCCTTTAATAACTGGTGTAATTCATCCGTTCGCTTTGCTTGCTCTAAATGCCAACTAAGATTTGTGTGGATATAACCATCTGGAGGTAATGTATGCCACAACCCATTTTGGGTTTTACTTAAATAACGGTCTAATAAAGCCGAATGAGCTTCTTGAAGCGTTAATCCCAAACCAGGAAGAATTTCTTCTTGAGAAGGGTTTGGCGAAGCTGTCAACAATTCTTTTGCCATATCCTGCATCAAGTCATGCAGTTGATAACTCGGCTTTAGTAATGCTTTGCGTCTTAACAAACGCAGGGTTTTTTCTGCATCTTCTTGATCTACTTCCCATAAAGTTGTAACCATTGCCTCCTTAATAGTTTCATCTTCCGGTAAGATTCCCAACCAAGTAAACCTTTTTAATTCTTCTTTTTTTAAACGTCGTAAACTGAGGTTAAAAGAAGCAACTAAACTATATTTACGCTTATCTTCTTCGCTAATATCTTCTAAATCATCATCTTCCTTATCTAATTTGTTTAATCGCACAATCTCTGCTTGTAAATTATTAAGCAATTTATCCCAAGTAACTCCATCAGCTACCTGAGCGGCTCCTAATTCCAGTGCTAGTGGTAAATAACCCACTTTACGGGCAAATAAATGTGCTTTTTCTTTTTCTGAAGTGTTGAGTGAATTACCAGTAGAATTTTCTATTAACTGCTGTATCAGTTCCAAAGATTCATCCGCAGTCATTACATCTAAATCATAACGACTTGCTCCTACTATTTGTACCTCCCGAGTTGTTACCAACACCTTCGAGCCATTTCTACCTACTTGAAAGAATTCCAAATCTCTCAACTTCCAAACATCATCTACAACCAAAAGTACTTTTTTATCGAAAAGTAATGTTTTCAAATGTGCAGATGCATCTTTCGCTGTAGTAGGGTTATAATCTCTGTCTCCTAAAGCTCGAATCCATCTATTTAATAAATCTAATAAATTGGGTTGTTGACCTAAAGTTATCCATAATACTCCATCTGGAAAATTAGCTTGCACTTCTTCATCATGGACTAAAGCAGATGCTAATGTAGTTTTACCAATACCTCCCAAGCCATGAATTGCAGCAATAACTAAAGTACCAGAAGATTTATTTTCTTCAGAAAGTAACAACTTTTTAAGAGCCGAATAATGTTGGGGACGGTTTACAAAATAAGTTAAAGAAGGTACGCCAAAGAAAATTGGTTTTGGTGTAACAGTACTTGGAGATAATGTATCAATTTTTTCGTGTAATTCTTGAACACTAGCCTCTGTTCTCCTAACACCCTCCTCAATAGAAGTTGTCTTTATAGCGATAAATATACGATTAAGGCGCTCATTAGCCTCAATTTCTCTAAAAAAACTGTTAATTATGTTTTGAATTAAACCATCTTCTTCATTTCTTAAGTGTTTTTTGTAAATATCTACATCACAATCTTTTTCCGCCTCTGCAAATAGCTTCTCTATATCATCTTTAGTTTCTTGGTTAGATTGAGAATTTGATTGAGATAATTGTGTTAGTAGTTCCTGAACTTGATTAGTATTTATAACCGATTGATTATCTGGTTTTTGATTACCAGCTTTTCTTAACTGCTTTTTTAATAAATCGATTTTCTTTTCTAGCTTTTTAATATCTCTATCATTCTCCGGAGGATTATAAGTTTTTACTCCTCGATACTGAGTCCAAGTAGACTTATTTATCAACTCTTGGAGACATCTTTGTGCAATCGTCTTTTGTGAAAAATAAAAACACTTTTCTAGCGCAACAGTTAAATCGATATTAACTTGTTCATTATTCCTACTTTCATTAATAAAACGTTTCCAACCTTCTTTAAATACCTGAGCGGTTACTTCCCCTGCTAATCTCTGCCAAATAACACCAAAAAGCAATGACGAAAAAGGTTCTGCCATACTCACACATCCCCAGTTTTATTATTAAGCAAAAATCACCTTTTACTTTTACCAGAAAGATGCTTTTTTGCCCTGTATTTTTACTTACATTTATGACTCATTTAAAATTATCTACACATCGGATACCGCCGCATAATCTCCTCAATCTTTACAGCCTCCCCATCCGGCGTATAAACCACTCCGGATGACATCGCAATTACAATCCTTTCTTTCCTAGCCCACTTAAACCAATCACTCACCTCAGAAGTAGGTGTATTTTTTGGCTTGTCCCCGTTTTTACAACTAGCGATAAACAAACCCGTGGGATTATCACACCAACCTTCATGAATCGCCTCTTTAACACGAGCAATTGCAGCTGCAACATTACCCCAATACTTCTTGATCACCCCCAAACAAGGATCTGGGTTAATTCGTAATCTTTTTAACTCCGTACAAACTTCTTTTATCTCCCAATTCTTAGGCTTTT
Organism: Cyanobacteria bacterium P01_D01_bin.50; assembly: GCA_039200565.1. Lineage (GTDB taxonomy): Bacteria > Cyanobacteriota > Cyanobacteriia > Cyanobacteriales > Nostocaceae > Rivularia. The sequence continues at coordinate 5,931 of JBCCSG010000084.1, forward strand.
CTGAACTCGTAACCACTTCTACTTGCTCGGCCCGAAATTCATCCCCATTAGAATCTTTACTTTCATTCGAGTCAACTTCTCCTGATTCCTCAAGGTAACGAGATATCTGGGCTTGTTCCCATGTTTCCGCTTTAGATGCGATGGTATCCCAATCTGGCTCCCCATCCTTTTCTTCCCCACCAACGTTGTTGTTTTCAGAAAGTTTATCGGAAGTTTTATTATATGTTGGCGAATTTTTCGCGCATTCGGGTGAAATATCCGACGCTTCTACACTAATTTTTTCACATCGAGAATAATCTATGGTTGCCAGAATTTTTTCCAGGTTTAATCTATATTCCGATGCAGTGTCTTTGGGGAATCGATGGGATGGTTTATCTTCTACCAATCCATCAAATATCAACTCCCTCATGTGCTTGCTGATAGTTTCTCGACAATAACCCAAAATATCAGCCAGGTTTTCAAAGGTAATCCTCACCCAAGGATTACCGTAATAATGTTTACCATCCAACCATGACAGTATGGCAGCTTTGCACTTTTGACGGCGGTTGAATGTAGCAAGGAATTCCTTGAGGATGTTGAGTGGGTGACGAATTTCTCCCAGTGTTGCGGAAGTGAAACTAGTCATTGTTTTCTTTCTCTTCCCAAAATCGCTTTAACGCGTCTTTTTTGGCGACTTCGAGTCTCGCTGTTTCTTCAGGGGATACTTCTCCAACAGCAGTTTTTAGTTCATCCTTCTGTTTCTGTTTAACTTGCAGTGTGAGGGTTTCTATTGAAACCGATTCATCTTCTGTTTGATAGTTAGCTTTAAAGCTACAACAATGGTACAGAAACCGGAAGTGGCGCTTATCTTGAGGGGGTAATTTCTCCCATATTTCTTTATTCCATCCAGGAGGAATGTAGTTTGATTTTTTATAGGAGTAATTATCTGAAGCTGAGAGTAAGTTTTGTACTTGAGATTGGAGTTGAGTAATTGCCTCCTGCATAATAGGTATAGAATTAAGCAGTGCTAACTGTTCTTCACTCACAGATTGAGGGGAATACCCAGTTTTTGACCAAATAAACACCCTTAATCCGGCTCTAGCAATCATTCGATAATTATTAATTGCAACTTGTTTACCTTTATACTTTCTTGCGTCTATAGCATAATATTCGAGAATTGCGTGACATAGTTCATCAATAACGAACAAACTATTTTTTTTATCATTCGTGATGAGTCTCCATTCTTTGCCAGCAAAGCTTTTGAGAGATTCTGGTAGCTCATTCGTGATGGGGCTAGAGTCTCGAATACGATTGAGTAATTGAGTTATTGTGTGCTGAAGAGTACCACAAAAATTTGCCAATGCGGTTACAGTCATTCCACTTACTCCATCATGCAGACGAGTGCAAAATCCTAGCTCGTCTTTAATCTGAAAATTTATTTCGCTCATAATTCCTGGTTTTTAGTTAGAAGAAGTATCAGTTACTGATGCTTGCTACCTTCAAATCTTCTTTTGTCTAATACCATTTCTTTATAAAGATGCGCTTAATTAAGTCCACCATTAGGTGGACTTTGTAATTTTAGCTCCAGCCTTCCAGGCACAGAGCGATTTAGCGCAGCCTCATATAGAATTGGTATAAGTCCCGTCAGTACAAGTAAACCTCTGAAGTCCCTTGATAGAAAAGTTCTACGCTCCTACGACAGCATATAAATAAAGCTTCGGATATTGCTTATAAGACAAGAGCCGATAAAATCAGCAAAATCGAAGTTGAAAATGTAAATCAAAGAACAAATTCAGAAGCATTCCTGATGGCTTAAATACTTATGCCGTCCATAAATTCATGTATAACTGAGCTGGTTACTTGAACTGACAGTACAAAAATATATTGCCATATGACAACTGAAAGTGCAAATATAAAAGCAAAAAATATAAAAGAGGTGATTATGGTCCCGATAGAATGGGTCGTTATGCTTGCATGGAACAAGGAATGTGGAAGAATCCTCAGAACCTTTAGAGGCAAAAGGTCTAGGCGCGAAATATCAGATATGCTCTTTGAAGCAGGGGTTGAATGCTCTCAAGAATACATAAGAAAACTGGAGAACGGAGAAGCAGCATCCGTCTCTACTAAAATTATTACAGCTATCGCCCAAATTCTTGATGTAGAGATGATTGAAATCATGCCAGATTTACGTGTGGAATTTTCTAAAAAAACTTTGTACTCCTAGTTGATTTTTTGCACTTTGAGTTGTTATTATAGATATGTAAAACAAAAGACGACCGCCCTAGCCTGGAAAACTTGTGCGTTCGCCCTTTGAACCTTTACAGGAATCTATATTATGACGCATTTAAGCGATATTTCACAAGCGCTTAAAAGTGATGAGCGCGAGTTGTTTTCTCTAATCGCCACAAACTCAGGTGAAATACACCTTCAGGATATTAGAGGAGTAGAAATAAGTTCTTACGACCACAATATTTACGCTAGCGACAAATTGATAGCTAGCATCACCCATGATCGTGATGACTTCGTAACACTACGCTGGATAGTAATCATAAACAACGTTGAAATTCATAGAGCTAATACCTTGGCGAAGTGCTACCACTACATCACATCGCACTACAAGCAAGGAACATTGCCTATCCAACGAGAACAAACAGAGTCAGTTACCACCACTAATGACACTAGTTACCAAATCGCTACTGAGTGCGAAAAATTTGGATTTGAACTGCACGACGATGGTATTTACTACAACAATGTGAAACTTGGTGAAGTTGGTTGTACAGATGGTAGATGGTGGGTAGTAAGAGCATCGTCGGAACATCAACTGCAAATACCCTGCAATTCAGTTCTTGATGGAGTTTGGTCCTTGTGGATGGCAGAAGTATCAAATGGGACTACTCAAAGCGCAGTATCAGTTGAAAAAGGTGAAATTTATTCCATCAAGTCGCAAGCGTTGAACTTTTTACCTCCTGAGGATAGCCCAGATGCACCGATTTCCCATCAAGCAGCTTCCGAACGACCTATAAGAGAACCGCTCAAGCATCTGCTAATAGGTTCGCCCAAAGCCGTTACCCGCACAATTCAACATTTGCATCAACTCGGCTATGTTCAAGTGGGTGATTGGAGTCCGCTTTTACCAACTGTTAACCCAGGAGAAGTGATGAGTATTTTGAGGAAACAAATTTTGGTGCAATAAATTCCCCGGTTGCGAATTCAAATCATTTAACAAAACGGCGGAATTCCCCATCCCTCTATAGGGAGGGTGGGGATGGATAGCCGGTCAAACTAAGGGCGTTTTAGCTTTACTGTTAACTACTCCGCACCCATCGTGATTTCTTATGGCTACCACAGATAGAAGGAGCAAAACTTTTTGGTTGGCGTTAAGCCCTTCAGGGGTTTAGGGTAGCTTACGCACCTTTAGAGATGCGTTAGCCCTGGTAGAAAGTCCCATTGACTTGAGTAAACGAGTAATATGATAGTTACTAAAACTAATCCCTAATTCTTTAGCAAGATGTTTATTTAAGCATTGTGCCGTCCAACGTTCAAATGCATAACCGTATTCTCGGGGACTATTAGTTACTAATTCTTTCAAACGTTGAAGATACTCTTCGTTAACAATCTTAGGTCGTCCGATGGGAGAATGATTCCATTTATAAAATTTACCTGTTTTGAGCATAAAAATCCAGTACCGTGCAGCTTCTTGAGAACAGCCTAATTTTTTACATATGTTTGCCTGAGATTCACCCGCATCCGCAAGTAGCATAATATGAATGCGACGGCGAAATTCACGGCGTAAATTAGTTTCTAAATGTTCTTGCAATACCTGGCGTTGCTCCTGCGTTAAGTACAAGCTAGTCGCTAACTTCATTGTTTCCTCCCTGTATATTTCGATCGCATAGTCCCTTTAAGGGGACTGTTTTTTAGAGAAAAATATGATAAGTATTTAAATTCATAAGTATTACTCCGGTAAAAACAATACCCGAGTTCCATTCTTTGTTTTAAATATCATCACTTAGTTACTACCTTGCTCAAACAACTTTTTCGGAAACTAACTCCTTGAGATGCGATTAGTTTTCACAAAAATTAACATGATTGCAGTCAAAGATTATTTTAAAATAATTTAATACCAAAAATGGGACGAATATAATGCATGAAATTATGTGATTTAAACTTTTGAAAAAGTATTGACACTCTTCAAATATAGTTTTAAAAAAAGAGAGTAATGCGCAAAACAAACGGCAGGTCATTAGGGAACAATTTACGGATATAAATTACTTTCATTCTGATTGGTAATCATAGCGTAGTTGATTTTTTTACAAGTATAACGGCACAAAAAACTGGAGTGATTTAGCAAAGAAAAATTGCTCATAAGTCTTGCGATTTATAGGTTTAAGTATGCTGGAGTAGGCGGAATAACATCATGTAAATTAATCCTGTCGCTCAATTTTATTGGCAACTCCTATACCAGTTAATTCATATGGATTGACTTATAGGAAAAGCCTTTAAAAATCATATTGCAAATGTCATTTTGATGGCAGTAGAAGACAGGAATGTGTCATGTAATTAATGAGGAAAAAACAATGGATGAGAATTTAACAAGAGAACAAGAATTAGAACTTGAAGTAATTGCTGAAAAAGAAGCTAATCTTCCAAACGCCCGACAAGAAGCGATTTTTGCACCGACACAACGAGCAGAGGCACGGCTGAGTACCTCCGAAGAAGCTCGATTGGAAGTGCTACAGCAACAAGAGTCTGAAGCATTAAAAGCAGCTCCCAATAAAATACCAACAATTGAACCGGACTTAAAAGTATCTCCGGGTATTATCTCTGGTACTCCAAATGGAGAAAGGATAGACGGTACTCAGGCTTCGGACAATATTACTGCTCTGGGTGGCGACGATCAAGTTTTTGGAAAAGCTGGAGATGACATTATAAGTGGTGGAGGTGAAAACGACTCTATCAAAGGAAATTCAGGAAGAGATCTGATTTTTGGAGATTTTTCTGCCAGTGAAAATTCAGGCTTAGTAGGAAGCGGTAATGATACTATTTATGGCAACGATGGGAACGATCTTCTCTACGGACAAAACCGTGAGGATATCATTTATGGCGGCAAGGGAAGGGATTTCGCCGAAGGTGGAGATGGTAACGACTTAGTCAAGGGAAATCAAGGAAAAGATACTCTTTACGGCGATAGTTTTGAAGGAGAACCGTTTTCAACTGTCAGTGGTGACGATACTGTAATTGGAGGAGGTGGTAGCGACCTAGTTTTTGGTGGCAAGGGCAACGACAGCCTCGAAGGAAACAATGGAAAAGACGAACTTACTGGTGGGCAAGGTAACGATATTCTTGACGGTGGTAATGGTAAAGATAAATTGATTGGTACTGATACTGTCTTCTTTGCTCCACAGCAATTCGGATTTGGTGCTGGCGAAAAAGATACCTTAACTGGTGGTAAAAATAACGACACTTTCGTTTTGGGGCTTGCAGAAGCACTAACTAGGCAACCAGATGGTACTGACGGCACAGTTCAAGATGTGGTTCTCTATGACGATGGCAATATTAATAATAATGGTACTCAGGGCTTCGCTTTAATCAAAGATTTTGGCTTTCCTAAAGACGGTGTTAGTTTCGGCGTAGATAAAATTCAATTAACAGGTTCCGAGAGTATGTATTCTTTGGGTGCATCTCCTGTTGGGGGTATCTCTGGTACGGGAATATTTCTTGAAGAAGGGCAGAATACACCCGAATTAATTGGTCTTGTTGAGGGAATATCTCTTGATACTCTGAGTCTAAGTGATAGCACTCAATTTGTTTTTGTTTAATCTTGTAATTAGGAACGATCAGATATTCCAAGCAGTTGAATATGATTTTCTAGTAATAAGTGATAGATAATTAAAAATCCTATTAATTATTACTAGAACGTTGAATATTGAATAGTTAAACAAAGAGAAAATACACTATCAACAAGAAGGAATAATTATGGCTGACGCAAATTTAGCTGTTGATTTTGGTGAAGTAATTCAAACACCGACAATTTTTCCTGACGAACAAGGTAAAATTGAAGTTACGATTACAAATCAAGGAAATACAGAATTTAACGGACCTTTAGAACTAAAACTTTATGCCTCTACCGATAATAAATTAGATTTAAATAACCTGAGTGAATTAAACGACGTTAGTGCAGATGGAAATGATTTGCTCAAGGGTACCGATGAACTTTTAGGAACTCTCCAAGAAAATAATATTACTTTAGCTCCCGGAGAATCTCAAACTTTAACCATAGATTTCGCCGGATCTGATTTTCGTACTGCTAGCGTTGTTTCACCAGGTTTATACTATCTATTTGCGGAAATAGAACCCGGTAATAACGGCTTCGATACCGATTTAAGTGACAACCAAGCCAGTACATTAATTACTCAAGGCGATGTTGTTCTTCAATGGAATTCAATCCTCTTAAACACCATCCAAGCTACCGGAAAAGATGGTGGTAGTGGAACTCCACCCCCCTTAGGAGCACGCAATCAAGCAATTGTTCACAGGGCAATTTATGATGCTGTTTTGGAAGCACCAAGAGCATCTGATGAAGCTGCAGTAGTGGGAGCAGCAAGTGAGGCATTAATCGAATTGTTCCCCACACAAAAATCTACAATTGAAAGCTTGCGAAATGAATTTCTGGATGCAATTCCTGATGGTGAGGCTAAGGAAAATGGTATAAATATAGGACAACAAGCTGCGATCGCAATACTCAACGATCGCAAAAATGACGGTTCGGCAACAGCACAAGCACCCTACACAACGGGAAATGGTATAGGCGATTGGCAATTTACTTTCAAAGATGGTGAAACCACAGATCAACAAGCAGGTTTTATAGACGAAGCATTATTACCAGAGTGGGGATTTGTGACTCCATTTGTTATAGAAAGCGGCGCTCAATTTCGTCCGTTTACATTCCCGCAATTTAATAGTCCCCTTTACGCCACACAGTTAAATGAAGTCAAGGAATTAGGCGAAGAAAACAGTAGCGCTCGCAATAGCGATCAAACAGAAATAGCACAATTTTGGGGATACGATCGTAATGATACATATAGGCCACCCGGTCAGTGGAACCAAATTGCTCAAGAGGTAGCATTAGATAATGGTAATACTTTAGAAAATAATGCCGAGTTGTTTGCAGTATTAAATACTGGCTTAGCTGATGCAGGTATTGCAGCATGGGATGCAAAGTATGTATACGAACAAATTCGCCCCATAACAGCAATTCGAGAAGCAGACGAAGACAACAATCCCGATACGATCGCCGATGCAACTTGGGAACCTTTATTAGATACTCCTCCATTTCCCGATTACATATCTGGACATTCTGCCTTTGGTGGCGCAGCAAGCGCAATTCTGGCTCGCTTTTTCGGCGACAATACCAGTTTTGATATCCCCTCCCAGGAATTACCAGGGGTTTCTCGCTCATACGGTAGTTTTTCACAAGCAGCTAATGAAAATGCCGATAGTCGTCTTTTTGGTGGAGTGCATATTGATGCAGCCAACGTAGACGGAGTAAGTGTAGGGCAAGATGTAGGTAACTTTGTGTTTGACAACTTTGGGTAAATAATTTTTAATTGTTTCTCTGACTTTCTCAGTCAATTACTCAAACCCGGTTTTTTGAAAAAACCGGGTTTTTCAGTATCGAAAATGCTGGCAACTTATATAAGGATTGTTAAAGTTAAGCCTTCAACACCAAGATATGACTTTAGTCATGTGTTTATATGACCTTTTATATTGATTGTCATAACTAAATTAGGTAATTTAAAATAAAGAGTTAGCCATGATTCTACATATCGGTCAAAAATCATAAATAGTTGTCAACTATCTATCGTAATCATCCGGAATATTAGAGATGAATGTAAAACAAATACACAATCATTGTATACAAAAATTCTTAGCTCTACCCTTAAACACAAAATTAACTCAAAAACCCGTAGGTAATTTTAGTAGAGATGGTTCAATGTTAGTAGCAAATATTGAATCGAAAATAAATACTTACGAGCTGAGTAAATATTACGAGCAACTATTGCAAAATGCGGGTTGGGAAAAAATATCTGAGGGTGTAAATTCATGGACAAACTGGAGTACATGGAGATTAAAAGATGAAGAAAATATTTTATGGCAAGGATTAATGAAATTTAAATCGCTTGAAGGTAAACCAAATCAATATTCTGCCACTTTATCCGTTATTAAAGAATAAATTTATCTTTGTATACTTTATTTTCCTACATTAAGAAATATTGAAACTACCTTCAGCATGCTAGTAATACAAATTATTTTATTTTCAATAATACTACAAGAATATTAATATTTGAGTTTGATTCTGGAGTGATACTAACAATCAAAGCGACTAATTCACCCATACAACCTAATTATACGAGTTTGCAACGCTTCAAACTACTTGGTTGCAAATTGCTTCTAAAAGCTAAAGTAGGCAATGTTTCTATAGTTTCCCAAGCAGCTTCAAAGAAATTTTTGAACCATTGACTTAGGTTCACTAATGGTCTGATTTGATGCAAATATGCAGGAAAATCTTCGAGTGAATATAAATTATGCAGAGATAAATCGCCCCTAGTTACTGTATTTGGCGCAAAACCTCGCAATGTGGCTTCTAACTGTTAATGGTATCGGAATCGAGCAATAATCCTCAGTAAGAAATTGGTTATTTTTATTCATGAAACTTGTATTTTTCGCATATGTTTAGTGCCGCCAGGTAAAATACCCGATCGTTGAATATAACCTTGGGATAAACCGAATTCCCGTAAATGATGTACGAAAATGTTTTACTTTACCTCCATGACGGGTACCCCACGGGTTCCCATAAAAATTTTTTAGAAGAAAAAACTTTTAAATGCGCCGATATTCGCTCCTCCCGTGATGGGTTTGTAATCACACTTTATGAAATACACTTTCGTATCTTATTATTCCGCGCCAGCTTAGATAATGATATCTATAGATGGACTCCTTTTTTTATCCTCGATATGTACCTTTTAGTTACTACGATTAACAAAGAGGTTTTTCGCAGATTATTGTAAATAATTTTTTCTGATATTTTTGCGAAATTTCTCTTAGCAGCGCGTAGTAACAATTTAGTAGAACTTACATATTATCAGTTATTTCCCTCTTTAATAGTATTTAAACGGACATTGCGTGCATCAGTATAAGTTCTGAAATAACAGAGGGAAATCTGAATAGGGAAGAGAAAAAGAGCATTTTTTCAGCAACCGTTGGGTACTCCATTTGCTGTATTTTGAATAACTAATTCCCTCAGTAAATTGGATAATTCGGTAAGAAAAATTTTCAGCCACAACTGCATAAGTCCACAAAAATTTCCCTATAAAGTGAATAAAAGAAAATAACTCTAGAGGGGGAGTATAACCACATACTTAGAACACGCATAACTCAAAGATAGTGCAAAAAGCAACTATCACAGGGTTAAATTTTACCAATGATTGATTTTTAAAATTTTAATTGATTGAATTGCAACAGCGATTTCACAGCCTTATATTTTGTCAATTCTAATCAAACATTTCTGTAGTGCAAGAGGTCTCATCCATGTTAAATAAAGTTTCAGAATCAAAATTACACGTAATTCGATGGATAATCGTCATTGGATGGTTACTGTTAATTTTTTCCTTATTTTATGACCCGATCAGCCAAAATTGGACAGATCCAAAGAACTTATTATCTCCCCTTCGCGATTCTCTACCACCTGTCTTAGTACAGGGAGAATATCTTCAAGAACAACCTTATCCAATCGCAACGCGAGTTTTCTGGGGAATGGCTATTCCCAGCGCGATTATGATTTTATTAATGTTCGGTCATGAAACTTGGCGGCGAATTTGTCCCCTGTATTTTTTATCCCAAATTCCTCGCGCTTTGGGGTTAAAACCATTGCTGAATATTAATAAAAACCGTTGGCTAACTAAAAACCATTTTTATCTACAATTTACTCTGTTATTTATTGGTTTAAATTCGCGGATTTTATTTGTGAATTCGGCTCGGTTGGCTTTGGCTACACTTTTCATCACAACGATATTATCAGCAATAACCATAGTTTTTCTATATGGCGGTCGTAGTTGGTGTCATTATGTTTGCCCATTTGGTATTGTACAAATGGTATTTACAGGACCCCGGGGTTTATTAGGAAGTAATGCTTATCTTGCACCTCCTCGTAGCGTTACTCAGTCTATGTGTAGAACTATAGATAAAACAAATGGTAAAGAAATAAGCGCTTGTGTTGGTTGTAAATCCGCTTGTTTTGATATCGATGCAGAAAAAGCTTATTGGCAAGACTTACAGAAACCAGGAAGGAGATTGGTTCAATACGGTTATTTAGGATTAGTTATTAGCTATTTTGTTTACTATCGATTGTATGCAGGGAATTTTGATTACTACTTTTCTGGGGCTTGGGCTCACGAAGAAAATCAATTATCACTCCTTTGGAAACCCGGTTTTTATATTGCCGATCGAGCAATTAATATACCGAAAATTTTTGCAGTTCCCTTCACTTTTATTGTGGGTGTAATCGTAACTTATTGGATTTGTAGCAAAATAGAAAAGCTTTACACTGCTTATTTGAAACGAAAGTATCCTCTCATCAGTTCCCAACAAATTTTACATCGAATTTTTTCACTTTGTACTTTTGTTGCTTTTAACAGCTTTTTTATTTATGGAGGCCGTCCAGAAATTCTCCGATTACCTGTTGTCGTACAATTATTATTCAATGCGTTTGTTGTATTGGTTAGTACTTTTTGGTTAGTTCGTACTTGGAATCGCAGTGAAGAAAAGTACAATAAAGATAGTTTAGCTCACAGCTTTCGCCGTCAAATTGAAAAGTTACCAATTGATATATCTTCATATCTAAATCAACGTTCTTTAAATGATTTGACATCAGATGAACTATTTGTACTTGCTTCAGTTTTACCTAAGTTCAGACAAAAAGAAGGCTTCCAAATTTACAAAGCAATATTTAAAGATGGTTTAGTTCAGCAAAATTTTACATCTGCTGATAGTTTAGAAGCTCTCAAGGAAATACGCTCTCATTTGGGTTTAAATGAAGAGGAACATTATTCGATTTTGTCGGAATTAAGTAGCGAACAACCTCATTTGTTATACCCAAATCAACGTCAAACAAAAGTCTGTGGAAAAACTAGAAAATCCACTAAATATGACCATGTCTCAAGACAATCTGATTTACCAACATTAATTAGGGTTAAACGTCGATAAAAAGTTAAAGGACAATCTAAAATTACATAGCAAGATTTTCGATTTTAGATTGTCCCCTAGTAGTTAGCCCTTCTTCCCTCCTGAATTTATGAGAAAAGAGCGCTTAAGCGCAACTACGAACCCGTGAAAAGTTACTAATACACAAATAATTACCATGGTGAGGAGTCATGAAAATTACAGCTTTTAATTACATAACAGGGAATTTCCAAGAGAAAACTATTGTATCAGATAATCTATCAAAATGTTTAATTGGTAGAAATCCAAATTGCGATTTTATTCTTAATAGTCCTGAAGTAAGTCGCGTACATGGTATTATTATATATCAACAAAATCAATATTATTATATTGACCTTGCTAGCACCGATGGTTCTCGTATTAATAATCAAGCTGCGTCCGTCAATCAAAATTTTATATTACAACAAGGTGACGTAATTAGAATTGGCGATTTTTTTGTTTTGTTTGAATCAGAAGAAACAAACTCCATCACAGACAGCGAGTACTTATTCAAGCAACAAAGTGCCATTGTTTCAACTCAAAATACACAGGATATAAAAAGGACAGAATTCATAGTTAGATGTACTAAAGTTATTGAAGAAACACATGATGTTAAAACTTTTTCCTTCGTAGCAGAGCCGCCGATTTTATTTAATGACATATCATTTAATTACAAACCAGGGCAGTTTGTCATGCTGGATTTAGAAATTGATGGCAAACCTTGTAAACGCGCTTATTCTATTTCCTCAAGCCCTTCAAGACCCTATAATTTAGAAATCACCGTAAAGCGTGTTTCTGCACCATCTTTTCAAGCAGACTTACCTCCAGGTTTAGTTTCCAATTGGTTGCACGATAACTTGAAAGTTGGAAATCAAATCAAAATTAGTCCCCCCATGGGGGATTTTACTTGTTTTGATAATGAGCATCAAAAACTTTTATTTATCTCTGCTGGTAGCGGTATTACACCCTTGATGTCTATGTCTCGTTGGCTTTGCGACACCAAAGCCGATGTCGATATCATTTTTATATACAGCGCTCGTACCCAAGAAGATATCATTTTTCTCGAAGAGTTAGAATTAATGGCGTTAAGATATTCAAATTTCCATCTTGCTATTACTTTAACTGGTAAAGAATTGGATTCAACTTGGTCTGGGTATACAGGCAGATTAAATGAGAAAATGTTATTGGAAATAGCCCCCGATTTTAAGGAGCGCATTGTATATAGTTGCGGTTCAGAAGGTTTTATTGAAAATCTTCAAACTATGCTCTCTGAACTAAAATTCCCCATGGACAATTATTATCAAGAGAGTTTTGGTTTATCGCAAACTCCCAAACCTGCTTTAACATCGGAGAACTCTTCTTCTGCTGAAAATCCCCTTGTTGTTTTTAAGAAGTCTTCTCAAGAGGTAGTTTGCAATGCTGGCGAGACAATTTTAGAAGCCGCTCAAAGAGAAGCCATTAGATTACCCCATGCTTGTCAGATGGGAGTATGCGGCCAGTGTAAAGTACGTAAAATTTCTGGTGAAGTTAGTTATGAAAAAGACTTTGGATGCGAAGATGATTTTGTTCTTACCTGTGTTGCTAGAGCTGCCACAGATGTGGTAATCGAAGGGTAATATTGCGCAGAATTTTTGATGAGAAAATTAGATGGCGATTTAGAAGCGGGAGTGCACTTAAGGATGGAAATTGGTTGTGAAGGCGCACGCCCAACTATAGAAATTGCTTCTAGCTTACCTGCCATTCCGCAAATGGTGAGAGCTAGTCAATTTACCCGCATCAAAGTTAATAAGCTGCTACGCATAAAAGTAGTATATTTAGAAATATTATTTAAAAGCTAAAAATCTTATCCCTTTTGCCTCTTGCCAAGAGTATTGTGCATTAAAAATGCACAACAGCTTAACAAAGCCTGCTAGTTACGTGTAAGTTTTTCGACGCTTACGCTCTCGTAATGGCGGCTTTGACACTCTCCCGTCTGGTGGTTGCAAATGTTAGAATCCATCGGTTTAGGGAAAATTAAATCGGTACCAGTTACTCAGAATTGAAAGTACCGCACACTTATGGCTTTTTGCGCGCGGCTGTAGCGATCGCGATTTTCGATAGACAATTCTAATACCATAAAATCATCAGTATAGTAGTAAGGGCTACAAACCTTTTTTTGCCCTCGAACATAAAGATTTAAACAAGCTGGGGTGAAATTCTTTTAAAGTTAATATTTTATCTACGTATAAGTATTAATATCCAGTATAGAAGCTAGTCAAAGCAAATAGTATGAATTTATACTATTTTGACAGCATTGCCAATGGTCGCTGTGGGTTGCAAACGCTGCCTGCGAGAGCGACTTTCGTTTAACCGTTATGATTGGATTAAATAATCGATAAAACTTGTAGTAGGAAAAATAAGATAATCTTTTTTCAACAATTTAACTGAGAAAATGCTGCAACAGAAGTAAGTTGTTTGCTGGTTTTATAATGCTTGCCTAAATTTACGCTTCTTGGGCGTGGGTGCTATCTATCTGCTTCGTTTATTTGATTGTGTAATAACAATTTAACTTGTGTTATCAGGAGTTTGTATAGATGTCTGGTTCATTTAATGCAGATGTAGTTAAAGTTATCTCCCCAGGAAACAATTTTTCATCATTTCCTTCTAATTTCAATATTGTCAACGATCAGCTGTTTTTTCTGGCGAGAACTGATTTTTTTGACCCTAGTAATGGTAGCGTTTCTCTAGATAGTAAGGGTGATATCTTCTTTACTGCCAGTAAAGGTTTCAGCGGTGATGCTAGTTTCACTTATACAATTGCCGATAGTAATAATGCGATCGACTCAGCGATTGTAAATTTAACTATTCAATAATTTTTGTCCCAAAAAAAGGTTTTTACAGCCTATTGCAAGTTAAGCGGAAGTACACCCCACGCGCCCCTCTCCGGGTTGGGGAGGAGTTTAGGTGGGCTGCTTAAAACCTTTTTATAAATGTTGATCGCAACTTGAGATAAATTACCGCAAGGCATAGATTTACTAACAGTTTTATCTTTGTAATTAGGAGTTTGTAGAAATGTCTGGTTCATTCAACACAGATGTAATTAAAGTCGTCTCTCCAGAAAACAATAGTTCAAATCCCTCGGAGTTGACAATTGCCAACGGTAAGCTGTTTTTTCTAGTAAGAAGTAGTTTGTTTGGGCAACAATTATGGGTAAGTTCTGGTACACAAGAAAGTACGTTTTCACTTGAAGAAACTGGACTTAGATTTGCAAGTTTTCGAGATATTATTGCTGTTGAGGACAAGATATTTTTTAAAATTGACTCTAGTAGATTTGGAAGATTCTCTATTTCAGTCAGTGATGGAACAGTTGCAGGTACTTTTGAAATTGAAAATTTATCATCTCAAATACCAATTGATTACCTTGGAGTTATAAATGACAAACTGTTCTTAAAAATATTACAAGAAGATACTGCTCGGGAATTGTGGGTTACGGATGGAACCGTTGATGGTAGTTTTTTAGTTAAAGACATTAATCCAATAATTGGTAGTGCTGGTGGATCGGATCCTGTACGTGTAAATGTCTTTGATAATAAGTTATTTTTCAGAGCCTCAAATCCTGAATTTGGACGGGAATTGTGGGCTAGCGATGGAACTGAAGAGGGTACTAATTTAGTTAAAGATATCAACCCTGGTAGTGATAATTCAAGCCCTCAAGATGGCGTAGTTTTTAATAACAAGTTGTATTTCAGCGCCTCAAATAATGAATTTGGTCGTGAATTATGGGTAACTGATGGAACTGAAGAGGGTACTAATTTAATTAAAGATATCAATTTCGGAATTAATGATTCCAATCCGGAAGACTTTTTTGTCACGAATAATCAGCTATTCTTCACCGCCGAAACCAGTGAATTTGGAAGAGAATTATGGGTAAGTGATGGAACCGAAAACGGTACAAATTTAGTCAAAGATATCAATAAAGGAACAGATGATTCTGTTTTGGAAAACTTGTTTATATTTGATAATAAGCTTTTCTTTACCGCTGATAGTGATGAATTTGGCAGGGAATTATGGGTAAGTGATGGAACAGAAACAGGTACAAAATTAGTTAAAGATATTAACTTCGGTAATGAGAGTTCTAATCCCGAAAACTTGATTTTCTTTGATAATAAATTATATTTCACCGCTGACAATGGTGAATTAGGAAGAGAATTGTGGGTAACGGATGGAACAGAAACCGGTACAAATTTAGTCAAAGATATTAATGAAGGTGCAGAAAGTTCAAATCCTCTGGATTTCAGATTTTTTGATGACAAACTATATTTTGCCGCGGAAGATAGCGAATTTGGAAGAGAATTATGGGCTACAGATGGTACAAGTGAAGGTACTAATTTAGTCAAAGATATCAACGAAGGAAGAAGTAGCTCCAACCCAACTGAAATAACCGCTTTTGACAACAACCTATTTTTCAGCGCTGATAATGGTATTAGAGGTAGTGAACTATGGGTTAGCGACGGTACAGAAGCTGGTACTTTCTTATTCCAAGACATAAATGAAGAAAGCTTCAATGCTCCTCCGAGGGATCTTACCCCCTTGGGGGATAAGCTATTCTTCAGCGCTTCAAACGCTCAATTTGGAAATGAATTATGGATTAGCGATGGAACTAACAGCGGTACTTTTTTACTCAAAGATATAACAGAGGGTATTGATGGTTCTAATATTAGAAATTTAACCGTTTTAAACGATAAATTATTTTTCCTCGCTGACAATGGTGAAGTTGGAGAAGAATTATGGATTAGTGATGGAACAGAAAATGGTACTTCTTTAGTTAAAGACATTAGAACTGGAATTTTGAGTTCTTCTCCTGACAACTTAACGGTTGTTAAAGACAAGCTATTCTTCATAGCTAGCAATGATGAATTTGGGCGCGAATTATGGGTTAGCGATGGAACAGAAAACG
Organism: Cyanobacteria bacterium P01_D01_bin.50; assembly: GCA_039200565.1. GTDB lineage: Bacteria > Cyanobacteriota > Cyanobacteriia > Cyanobacteriales > Nostocaceae > Rivularia. The sequence continues at coordinate 22,102 of JBCCSG010000084.1, forward strand.
GAACCAAATTAGTCAAAGATATTAACCCCGGGTTAAATAGTTCTTTCCCTGCTCGGTTAACAGCTGTCAACGACAAACTATTTTTTGTCGCTGATAATGGTGAAGTTGGACAAGAATTATGGGTTAGCGATGGAACAGAAAACGGTACTTTTTTAGTAAAAGATATTAACCCAGGAAATGTTGGTTCTAATCCGTTTAATTTAACTGTTGTCAACAACAAAATCTTCTTTTTTGCACAAAATGCTGAATTTGGAGGAGAATTATGGGTTAGCGATGGTACACAAGATGGTACTAATTTAGTTAAAGATATTAATCCAGGAGTTAATCCTTCTAATATTGGAGATTTAACAGTATTCGATAATAACCTTTTCTTCACTGCTAACAATGGTGAATTAGGGCGAGAATTATGGGTAACTGATGGAACCGAAAATGGTACTAATTTAGTTAAAGATATTAATTTAGGAAGTAATCCTTCCAATCCTTCTGACTTAACAGTATTCAACAACAAGCTGTTCTTTGTCGCCGATAGAAGTGAATTTGGACGAGAATTATGGGTTAGTGATGGAACAGAAAATGGAACTCAATTAGTCAAAGATATTAACTCTGGTAATAATAGTTCTTTCCCGAATCAGCTTACAGTTGTAGACGACAAACTATTTTTCGTCGCCGAAAATGATGAATTTGGACGAGAATTATGGGTTAGTGATGGAACAGAAAATGGAACTCAATTAGTTAAAGACATTAACCCAGGAAATGATAGTTCAAATTTAACAAACTTCTTTGTCTTTGACGAAAAATTGTTTTTTGTAAATGTAAAAGACCAGAATATAAACGAATTATGGGTTAGTGATGGTACAGAGAGCGGAACTCATTTAATAGAAGAAATCAACCAGGGTGAAGGTGCATTTATTGGTTCTGAAGGTATTTATGGATTCACCGCACTTAATGACGAACTATTCTTTTTCGTAGATTCTGAAAATGGTTATCAGTTAAGGAAATTAGAATCGGAAAATAATACATCCGTCGCAACTGATGATAAATTAACTATTTTTTCAGGTGAAAGCGTTAATCTTACTGCTGATTTACTGAAGAACGACAGTGGAGATAGCTTAGATATTATTGAAGTTGGTAAACCTAGCAATGGTAGGGTTTCTCTTGATAGCAATGGTAATGTTTTCTTTACTGTCAACGAAGATTTTAGTGGTGATGCTAGTTTTACTTATACAATTGGCGATCGCAATAATGCTACGGACTCGGCAACTGTATTTTTAACAGTTGAAAACATTAATAATAAAGAAGAATTTATTCAAGAATTAGACTTGATAGAATCGGATGTTGTTCAAGGTTTTAGTGAATTTAAATTCACAGAAGGTAGTGGAATTAATGATTTATTCTCATATACAGAAATACCTTTTGAAGAAAATAATTTTGGATTTACCCAGATGTAAAAGTAGAAATAACCCTCTGTTAATTAGGGGGTAAATTTTCATGGGTGCATTTACGTATTTAGTTTGACTTAATCTAACAGTTTTACTTTTGTAATTAGGAGTTTGTAGAAATGTCTGGTTCATTTAATGTAGATCTAATTAAAAATTTCGATGAAGGAAACGAAAGTTCAGATCCTCGTAAGTTTACTATTGCCAACAATAAGCTGTTTTTTGAAGCTAGAAATAATA
>JBCCSG010000085.1:0-23521 GCA_039200565.1 Cyanobacteria bacterium P01_D01_bin.50
AAAGCGCCAGTTTAATCGTGTCAGCGTCAAGAGTTCCTTTAAAAATTTTTTTTTAAAGAAAAAACTTTTAAGGGTGCCCGTCAATCTGTTTGTCGGAGCAGTTGCAACAGGAATTTTGGGCCCTCTCTCATCATCAGCGCAAGCTCAAAATCCACTACCAGTTATTGAAGTACAATCCCAGGAATTCTTCGACAATAGCGGTATTTTGTTTACAAAAGAGACTGTAGTACAGTTTGAATTTGTTCGCTCTTTTGGTGCTTATCAATCTGTATTTGGTGTCAGGAATGAAGATACCGGAGAAGAGGTAAATTTAATTGGGGAAGTTCAACCTTCCGATCTAAGCTCATCTGAATATGAGCAGGCTTTAAACAATCCCTCTGATGGCCAAACAGACAATCCTAATGACTTTCCAGGTACTCGAGGAAAAGCTGTACCGCTACCAAGAATCAGAGAATTTACCTTCAAGGCTGGTACTAGATACAGCTTTTACTTAAAGTCACAGTTTCGAGGTCGCGACGCTGGTATTCTATACTCTACAGATAGTAATAATTCTACTGGCACTAGACAAGCAAGGTTTGTCGGTGATTTTTCTGCCTTATCCAGCGGTACTGGTGTTTTTATTCGTTGGGATGATACCAACTCTCAAATTCCCAGAGTTTATAAAAACGATAGTGATTTTGACGATTTCATTGTCCGAGCTGGTGGTTATGAAGAATGCTTAGATGAATAATCTGTTATGTCTATTTTGCTCGTATTTAGTTTTCGATCGCAGCAATATCTATATTTTCTAAACTTATAAAATTAGTCGAGGTTCCGGCACCCCCGTGCTTATAGCCGGGGGATTTGAACCTCGTAGGGCATTTATGCCCCGATGTATAGTACAATCTGATAGTCAGTACAAGACATTAAAACCTACCGGGGGACTCTCGGGAAGTATACGCCCAAATCTCGAATTGACGAGTTGTAAGGAAATATCACTCCGCCCATGTTGGCTAACGGGGTGAGCCTGGGAACCCGACAGCTATAAGAGGATATTTCAAGCTATGCTGTCTATGCTTGTAAGAATCTCCCGTCTTCCAGACGGGAGAGTGTCAATTGCCATGTCTTTTGATAAAGATGTGGCAATTTTTTATTGTACCTAATGGTTCGCCACAACAACATTGCTGTTAGTTATTTTGCAGTAATATTTGATGGTGGAATAGCGGGTTTAGCGTGTAGTTATCTTTGCCTTGTATACACGCCACTGTGGACAGAAAACATGACATCGGGTAAAGGATAAATTGCTTTAGCATTAGTTGCTTTCGCAACTTGGAAACTAGCTAGAATATAGCTTGGTGCTTACTTATTCGGTGGCATTAGTGCCATACAATTGACTTTACAAGCAATGGGTGTAAATATTTCTCCTTATCTTTTATCTTCCTTACCCTATTTGGCAACCATTTTAGTACTTGTGATTATTTCAAAAGATGAAACGCGTTTGAAACTAGGCGCACCCGCATCATTAGGGGAACCATTTCGCAATAGTAATTAAATTTTTGTAATGTCACAAGCCAAATAATTCTTTACTTGAGTATCATAAAATACTTTTATATAATTTTGTATTATACAGGATACAAAATATTAACCCTTAACTCCGAACACTGATTAAATCTATGGTATTGATTATACGCAATAATTAACTCTTAACTCTTAACTCATTACTTATTACTTCTAACTAATATATGCTTCCTCCATCATTTCAACCAATTTCCCAACGTCAAGATTTGAAATTACCCAACAATGCTAGAGTTGCCGTATGGGTGGTCATGAACGTCGAACATTTCACCTTTGGTAAAATCGGAACAGCAATTCAACCTCATTTAAATAGTTATCCAGAGATTGCTAACTACGGTTGGCGAGATTATGGAAATAGAGTTGGTATTTGGCGTTTATTTGATTTATTTGCCGAATTAGAAATTCCCGTCACAGCAGCAGTAAATGGTGAGATTTGCAAGCTGTATCCAGAAATTATGGAAGCAATGCAACAACACAATTGGGAAATAATGGCACATGGAATTAATAATTCCACTGGTCATAGTGGCATGGATAAAGAAGCAGAAACAGATACAATAAATAAAACTTTAACTTTACTCAAACAAGCTACGGGTAAAATTCCAAAAGGTTGGTTAACCCCAGGGTTTTCCATTACAGAATCAACATTTGAATTATTATATTCAGCCGGAATTGTTTATACAGCCGATTGGGTAAATGACGACCAACCTTACTGGTACCCTCTTCAAAATGGTCGTTTATTAGCAATTCCTTATACCATAGAAGCAAATGATATCACCTTGTGCTTGAGTAACCGTTTTTCCGGTGCAGAATTCGCTAAAGCCATGGAAGACCAATTTTATCAATTGTGGCAAGAAGGAGAATCACAAGCGCGGGTAATGGCAATTGGTTTACATCCTTTTATAGTTGGTCAACCCCTGCGATTAAAATACTTGAAACAATGTTTAATGAACATTAAAAATCAATCCGATACCTGGATGACAACTGGAGAAAAAATTTATGATTGGGTGATTAATCAATGAACAATGAACAATTAATAATGAGCACTATAATTAATGTCATTTGTATCATCAATTTAATTAGAAATTTTTGTTAATTGTTGGTTCGTAAATTTTTCTTGCTCTTACCTTGGTTGATTATATAAATTCCGAGTATAACCAAAACAAATGCTACAAAGCTTGAGAAACTCAAAACCTCAGAAAACAAAGCCCAAGCTAAGAAAGCAGTAAAATCCAAAATCTCAAATCCAAAATCCTAGTATGACTGGTTCTCAAACACAAACCTTAACAATTCCCATAATCGATGCCGATCAAGAAAATATTAAACCCTACGGATATTTATTAGGCGATGATGTCAGCAAACCAGGATTAGGAATACCTTTTTATCAAGAAAGAGTATTAGAAGGTGAAAATATAGACTTTACCTATCGGGGAAACGCAACTTTTAGAACAGCGAAAATAATGCCAGGATATCCTACAATAACCTGGTTAGAACGTCATATGCACATGACCCAAATGTTTATCGGTTTGGGGCAAGCATCATTTATTATGGTTCTCTCACCACCAAATCATCAAAATAACCAAGATTTACCGGATTTATCGCAAGTCAAAGCGCTACGTTTTTCCCCAGGGCACGGACTTTTATTATATCTGGGAACTTGGCATGATTTTCCCATCGCTTGCGATAAACCTGTAGTTATCCTCACAGCAAATTCAGATGAAGTAGTTACCGCTTTAGCCGAAATGACAGAGCCAGGAGAAATGAATCAAGGAGATGTTTATAAGATTTCTCTTACTAAAAGATTGGGATATGAAATTCAATTAGACGTTTAATTTAAATCTTTTCTACCCGCAACCCAAAATAAGTTAATACTAGTTCATCAGTACCATTATTCACAATTTCATGAACTTCTCCCACTTCCACCGCAACACAACTACCCGCAAGCAAGGGATATTCTTTATTGTCAATACGGATCAAACCCGAACCAGATTCCACAAAAAACACCTCACACATATCCTGATGGGCGTGTGCGGCAGCTAATTGCCCTGGGGCAAAACGCGCTTGAGAGAAATTAGTCAGGTGAGGTAAATCGCCAAATCGCAACATTACCTTTTTCTTAATTTCGGGATTATGGGAAACAGCTTCTTGGGGTAAATCATTTAGAGAAGTTAATTTCATAAAAAAAGGTCAACCGCCCGGCGTTCGTCAAAAGTCAAAAGTCAAAGGTCAAAGATTAATATAGAATAATTTCTAACTCATTACTCATTACTTCTTACTTCTTACTCCTTACTTCTTGCTTCTTACTCCTAACTCCTCCCCATCTCCCTTAATCTGGCCTCAAATCATTTGATATCTCCACAATTCCCCTAGAACCATCAATCCGTACTCGCTGACCATCTTGCAACAGCCAAGTAGCATTATTTACGTCCATTACTGCGGGAATTCCATATTCCCTAGCAATAATCGCGCCATGAGAAAGCCTTCCACCAACTTCGGCAATAAGTCCGCCAGCCCTTGTAAGTATGGCAGCCCAACCAGAATCAGTGTAAGGAACCACTAAAATTGTCTGTTTATCAATATCTGGAACTGCCTGTAAATTTCGCAACACCTTGACTTTTCCTTCAACTTGCCCGTGACTCGCCGGAATTCCGGTTAACATTCCATCGGGAACAAGGGAAGGACGAGAAAAGAACATTGATACAGGAGGTGCATTGCCATAAACTAACTGCGGTACGGGATTGAGTTGACTATCTTCTGTAAGTTGTGTTCTTCTTATTTGCACCAAAGACCTTAAATTACTTATCAGTTGATAATCGGAATCCTTGATGAGTTTTCGTATTTCTTCAAGTTCCAGAAAAAAGATATCTCCAGGTTCACAGAGCAACCCGTTTTGTAAGCAATTCCGTTCTAAGGCGATGAAGCACCAACGTAACTGTGCGAGCAATCGAGAATAAACTTCTGTAACTCGTCCTTTTAAATCTACGCGACGTTGTACGGCTCCTCCCCGCTTGCGCTTTTTGATTCCCAAATTTGCGGGGGCTTGGTTCCCTTGCATCAACTGAATAAATAACAGTCTTACAGCTAGTGGTTGTTCTTTCCAAGTCGGAACAGCAATATCGGTTCCTACATCACTTAAATAACCGTAACGGTTAATCAAGTTTTCAAAGCCTTCAAGAATTTTTTGTCCTGGCGTAGAAACTGCTAAATCTTCAAACAGTGTTTCTGAATCAAATTCCGGTAATATTAATTTGGCTGCTGCGGCTAATTCGCCAAGTTCTCGCAAAGCCGCGACTTCGGGAGCAGCACTGTTATCAATTTGACTATCTTTTGGTTTAAAAATCCCTTGTCTTGCAGCAGCACTCAAGGGAGCCATAATACTATAATAAGTAGCGCTGCGAAGCAGTTCTAAAATAAATTCAACTCTTTCTAGTAGTTGGATTTGGTCAAGTTCAAGTAGCGATTTTTGTGATAATTCAGACAACCCTGGCTGAAACCGCTTGCGGAAATCACGTTTGAAATCTCTTTCTAAGCTGAATTCTCTAGCAAACAATCGCAGCAATCCCGGAAGATTTGACAAAGTAGAATTTAAAGGTGGTTTGCTCATCTTCGCTCCTCTAGTTAGAAATTCCAAACTTTCAGGAGGTAAACCCATCCGTCGGAAAATCTGTCCTAGAAGACTGGCGTTAAAATAAGCTCTAGAAAAGTGAAGCGTCGCCGTTTCGTTAAAATCTAATCCCAAAGCACGCTCGCCTAATACTAAAGCAAAAATTCCTCCCCAAACTCCACAAGTTAATGGGCGATTAATTGACCAAGTTAAGGGGTGAATAATTCCCGGAATTACTTCCGCTGCTATTTTGCGCGTCCAAATTGGTAATAGAGTCGTAATAGGACGAACTTGTAATATCCACAAAGTTTGACCGTCATAACTCCATTCAATATCTTGGGGGATGCCGTGATAGTATTGTTCAATTTGGCGAGATAAGTATGCTACTTGTTTAATTAATACGGCCGGTATTTGTCCTTCTCCTTCCAAATGTACCGAAGATAAATTCTCTGTTTTAACAACAAAAGCTCGATATTGTTCCGGTGTATATCTCCCAGAAACTACCTGAGCCGCACTTCCTGCTGTTGCTTCAATTACGACAGCATCACTTTCTTGAGTAATGGGATCGCGACTAAAAGCAACCCCAGAAAATACTCCTTGAATTTGTTGTTGAATCAACACTGCCATTGCAGTTTCTTTTAAATTGCGATCGCGCCGATATTTAACTGCAGCTGGATCTTCGTAGGAAGCACGAACTGTATTAATAGCTTGTAGTAAACCTTCTTTTGTAGTAACGTTCAAAACAGTTTCGTATTGTCCAGCAGCGGAAGCTTCTTCCGTATCTTCTCCTAAAGCAGAAGAGCGTACTGCAAGAGGAGATAAATCCGACGGTTGAAGAAAATTGATCGGCGTTTCCGGTTCATCCATTGGAGTCAGTACCCAACCTTTAGGAACTGGATAACCAGCACGCTTCATTTCTGAGACTCTAGCTGCTTTATTTCCTACAATTGCAGCATCGAGTTCATCATCAAGAGAAAGAATTTTTTGGTCGCCCCGTAACAATTGAAACATTGCTTGCGATTCTGCCTTAGCTTCAGATGCCTTTAAATTTAAATCATCGGGTATCTGTTGGTAAATCCAGCCAAGTAATCCTGCTAACACAACCGCCGCTAAAATTTGTGGTATATCGTCAAAATGCAGTATCGCTACAATTAGGGGAAATAAAATCAAAACCCCATATTTTGCTAACTCCTTGGAACGTAAAAGCAGAAAGCTGATGCTACTAACTAAAAATATAAATGCTGCCGCCATCGGATCGTGTACCGCAAATCCCCAGGCAACGTTTGTAGTTCCAGCACCCTTTCCCATCCAGAATCTACCTATAACCAAGGCAATTAAAGCAATCAATTCCCAATAGGAACCATTACCAAAAAAAGCACGCGCAAGTAAAACTGCTATAACACCTTTAAGTGCTTCCGATAAAACAGCAAGAACTCCTACCAACGTTCCACCGTGATAGAAAGCAGCACTAACGCCAATATTACCAGTACCAATTTCCGCCAACCGACGCTTTGCCATAGCATTGGTAATCCAAGAAATAACTGGTAATCCACCCAAAAGGGGGCAGACAATAAAAATAACTAAAGCACCCCAGAGTTCAAGCATACGATCAATTTCTGATTTCTCTTCAATCTAAAATCCAAAGTTTCCCATTTTTTTTCGCTGACAATAACGGTCCAAGGGGCGATGATAATATAATCTGCACCCCTTAGAAACCAACATAAGAGTCTAATCAATTGTCAGCAATAAACAAGAATTAATAATTATTGTTGTGTTCCCACTCAACATTTTTCGACAAAAAGGTAAGTCAAAAAGGTCGAGCCGGCATCACACATTCGTAATACATTTCACGCCCTAATTTCTGGAGTAGCTCGTTTCCTAGTTTACCGCGTAAGCTACCTGCAATGCCCAAAAGATAAGTAATGCAATAGAACCCAAAACCAGAACGGTAGAAATAGTTACAGCTTTAGGACTATCGGCATCCTTAAACTTCATGATTCCTCGATTTAAGTCGGACATAACAAATAATCCTCTCTTATTGATATCGGCGAAACGATCCGCCTTGATTGTAGTCCTTTACTTCCTATATAAGCAGATACAAGCAGAACATTCTAATTACAATTTTCTTAAGAAAAGTAAACAGGGAATGGGCATAGGGCATCGTTCACTTATAACTCCTAACTCTTTCTCCCCATCTCCTCATCTCCCCATCCCTTCATCTTCCGTCGTGTATATTGGTGTAATTTCACACGTCACACGACAAGAAGGGATGGAAAGGTGAGATTTATTTTATTAATTATTGTTGCAGCGATTATCGGATTATGTGCCGCAGAAATTGGATTGCGTTTATTGTTTGGTTTTGGCAATCCCCTAACTTACATTGGCGACGAAAAAATAGGTTATTTATTAACCCCTTCTCAACGTACCCGTCGCTTTGGTAATCGTATAGAAATTAACCAGTATTCAATGCGGGGTGCAAATATTCAACAAACACCTCCACCCTCGAGCTTACGAATACTGCTTTTAGGAGACTCCATCGCTAACGGTGGTTGGTGGACAGATCAAGAGAATACAATTTCTAACTTAATGATGCGTTCTTTGAATCGGAATTTATCTCGAAATATTACACAATTTGAGGTATTAAATGCTTCGGCAAATTCTTGGGGTCCGAGAAACGAACTAGCTTATTTACAAAGGTTTGGCAGCTTTGGAGCAAAAACTATAGTGTTGCTAATTAATACCGACGATTTATTTTCGACCGCACCCACTTCACTACCAGTCGGACGCGATCGCAATTATCCAGACAAAAAACCACTTTTAGCACTAGCGGAAATACTAAACCGCTACATTCTTAAGCAAAAACCCATACCAGGACTCAAACAAGTACAAAATGAAAGTGGAGATCGCATTGGTGTCAATTTAGCAGCCATTGTTGAAATTCAAGAATTTACTCGCGAACACAACGCACAATTTTTACTCGCTATGACTCCCTTATTGCGAGAAATTGGGGAACCGGGACCTCGTGACTACGAAATTAAAGCACGCCAACGTCTACAAGAATTTACTAAAACTAGAGGTATCAGTTATATCGATTTTTTATACGTATTTAACTCTTCCCAAAACCCAAAAGCTTTATATCACGACCACATCCATTTGAATTTAAAAGGAAATCAGTTAATAAGTGAAGTGATTGAAAAAAAGCTACAAGAGATCTTACAAAAAGAAGCAAAAAATAACTCTAAATTGGGGTTGGCTAAGCCATCCTAAAAGCAGATTTACGGAGTGCAAACTTGGTAAATGCGAATATGATTCAAGCTAATCTCGCAGAAGCAGAACTCAGTTGTGCCGACTTAACTAAAGCAAATCTCAATTTTGCTAATTTAACTGATAGCAATATAGATGAAGCAGAAAGCAGTGATGCAGTAATAACAAAATTTAACATCACAACACAAGAAATAAGTGGAAGACAAACCCACACCGGAATATCCCACAAATGGCTAACTTGGGCTGGCAGCCACTAAAATTTTTTCTAGAGACGTAGCGGTGCTACGTCTCCATATTTTTGTTGCAAAATCGATGCGTTCATCTTACACAAGATTGACGGGCACTCATAAGAATTTCTTAAGAAGAAAAAATTCTTATGGGAACCCTTGACGCTGGATAAACCGATTTCTACTATGACTGCTAGGTTTAAAAACTAGTTATTGACCTATATTTCGGGCTGATGACTGAGCGGGTGTATCTTGTCCTTAAAATTAACATCGATTGTAGTTAATCAACTACTTCTGTCTATTCCCCACGCCATCCCATCAGCCACAACAAAACTATTCAACCCTACCCAAAATTGGGTTTGTGTCGTATCAAATTCATAAACTCCTCACGAGTTCTTGCGTCTTCTGCAAATACTCCTCTCATGGCACTAGTAACAGTCCAAGAACCAGGTTTTTGCACGCCGCGCATTACCATACACATATGGCTAGCTTCTAAAACTACAGCCACCCCTTGTGGTTTAAGTAAACCTTGCAGTGCATCAGCAATTTGTACGGTAAGACGTTCCTGTACCTGTAAACGTCGTGCATACATTTCGCAAATTCTAGCAATTTTAGATAATCCAATTACCTTTCCATTGGGGATATAGGCTACATGAGCACGACCAATAACTGGTAAAATGTGATGCTCGCAAGAACTGAAAATATCGATATCCCGAACTAATACCATTTCATTGGCATCTTCTGTAAATACCGCACCATTTAACAATTCATCTAAAGATTCATGATATCCCTTAGTGAGAAACTGCAAAGCTTTGACAACTCTTTTTGGGGTATCTTTTAGTCCCTCTCTATTTGGATCTTCTCCTAATCCAATTAGCAAAGTACGCACAGCCTGTATCATTTCTGCATCAGTTACATTTTGCTGTTTGGATAAAGACGATAACGTCCGATCGGAAGAAGAGAGTTCAGGACGAATAGATAGGGTCATTATCTGAGTTCCATTACTTGTAAATAGTTAGTATTTAGTTTTTGGTTGTTAGTTGCTGATAGCATCACTTTCATCCCAACTGCTAATTACTAACTTTTTCTTAATACTTCTTAAGCATAACAAAATTATAGTTAACTAAAAACTATTTTATTTTGTATCGAAAGTCTTTAATTGATATTTGCTTTTTTATCAACAGTATTTAGTAAAAGAATCAAGTGCCATATTTAACTAATTTTTAGAAGAAAAATTTTTAATGGGAACCCTGTGATACTTTGCTTGATTTTTAAGGCAATAATAAGGCAATGAGCGATCAGCACCAATCAAATTATTGCGATAATCGTGACCATTCGTGAGTTATTGATACAGTAAGAGCCGCTATTACTCAGTTAATAATATTGATGATTGATAATACTAGCGGCTTACACTTCCACATTGAATCTTCTTACTTTTGATAAGTCCCTAATAACAAAAAAGTGTAAATTTTAATAGTAAATACAGGCATTATGCTGAAATAAATATCTTAAAATAGATAAATATTAAGCCTCTCATAAAAGCCGAGAAATATCTGTATATTCAATATCCGCAATTTTTTTATGAATCTTATATTGCTGTACGGGATTTGTCATCACCGAAATGACTGTTTCAATGGTTGGACAATTTGATTCACTACACTGTAACTGACTCAAAGAAATAGAAGTTTCTTCATCTATTTCAAAGTACTGGTAAATCCATTTCTTGACTTGCTTAATTTGTTGAGAAGATACCTCAATTGCAACTCTACTTTTAGAAAAATTCATATTTATTCTTGATTCGATTTTAACCTTGTTTGTGCAGAATGTGCTAAACCCTTTTCTCAGCCACATAACTACGGGATATTAGAATAATTAATTATTGTTTAAGTTCCCGTCAAATTTTCATCTTATTAAGTATCTAATGGCAGCATCAAAGTACCTCTTCGGGTAAGGGTGCTATGACACTTAATTAAATTTTTAACTCAGTAATAAGGATTTTGGTGTCATGCAGCACCTATTGCTTGTGACAATTGCGTAACTCCTAAGTTCTATAAAATATGACTAAAAAATAAAAAATCCAGCTTTTTCAAGAAACTGGATCTTTATTTGATTACAAATTGAATGGTGATAATTCAACAAAATTACTGCTAATTCAAAACCTTAAACCAACACCACCCTGAACTGAAACAGCAGTTCCACTCTTATCACGATAAGCATCAAAAGCAATAATCGCATTACCAAAAATCACAGTGTTGCTGTTAGGTACCATATAATCGACACCTGGTTGCAAAGCGAAACTAATTTTATTACCAACAGGTGAAGGCGTATCGCCACCAGCAAAAACTAATCCAGCCCCTAGATAAGCATCTGTTTGCCAATTCAAAGGAAAATCATAAGAAACAGTAGGTACAACGGCCGTACTCTCACCAACTAAAGCTTGGGTACGAAAAGACACGGGTGTTTCTAAAAGCTTATAGCGGACTGCAAGAACACCTCCAACTTGAGTTCCATCTGATACACCAACTGTCGGACCTACACCTACATAACTACCGTATGCTACTTGAGCTTGTACAGGTTTTGCTAAAAAAGCCAAACTCAAACTTGAACTGACTAAAAGTACGGACGCTAAATACTTAACACACTTCATTTTTCCAGTCCCCAAGCCATCTTTAATTTTGGATTTTGGATTAACCACAGAGGGAATTGAGTAGTTAAAGTTTAGTAACTCCTAACTCCTAACTCCCTCTACTCATTTTCCCCTAGGGACAACGAGTATGAAAACCTCCCTGAGTACAAATGTAAGCTAATTGCTTAGTATTCAAATTTTTAACTTGACTAAAATCAACCCCTCTGACAACAGCAGATTGATCCCCAGTTGTAGGTGTTTCGACAAATTGATCTGCTGGATTTTGCTGTTTTGGAGAAAGTATTGTTCCTTGAAAATCTGCTCCCGCTAAATTTGCACCCCGTAAGTCAGCAAGACTAAGGTCAGCATTTCGTAAGTTAGCGTATGAGAGATTAGTAGAACGTAAAATAGCACCAGTAAGTCGAGTAGCATTTAGATTAGCATTACTTAGATTGGCTCGGTCAAGATAAGCTGATGACAAGTCTGCTCCTTGCCATTCAGTTTTGATTAAATTAGCATTAGACAATTGCGTCCCAATGGCAACAACACGACCTAAACGAGCGCCATATAAGTCGGCATCATTGAATCTTGCTTCCCCTAAATCTGCTCCTGTAAGACTGGCATTTTCTAAAACTGCACCGCGCAAATCGGCTCTTGCTAACCTAGCGCTACTGAGATTAGCACCAACCAAACGGGCAGCAGATAGGTTAGCTTTATTCAAATTTGAACGGCTTAAATTAGTACGAACCATCAAGACACGGCTGAGATTAGCACCGCTCAGATTAGCTTGTTTGAGATCGGCTTGACTGAAATCACTAATCCAATCATCATAAGTATCCCAACGGCCATCTTTACCCGCCCCCCGGAAACGACTACCGCTAAAACTAGCTTGATTCAGATTTGCGTGCTTGAAATTAATTCCCCATAAATCCACTTTGTCTAATGCCAAGCTGAAGGCAGAATTTTTTCCCGAACCGTTTTGAGACAATTGGACGCGACTTAAGTCAATACCATTTGTTTGCCCATTATAAACAGATAAAATCTTGTTAATTGCCTGCTGGTTTGCATACAAACTTTTCTCCCGCAATTCCCTTTCTTGAGTAGCATTGCTGGGTGTGGAGTCCAACTCACCCTCTAATAAAAGATTCATCCGTTTGAGTTCGGAAATGGCTTGGGGACCAATACTTACCAAAGCTTGCTGAATGGTTTCTAATAAAATTGGGTCGTTTTCTTTAACCAACAAACCAACAAGAAATTTAGTAGCCTGGGTACCTTTAAGGGTTCCTAGGGCTAAAATTGTCCGTTTCAGTTCTTGTTTATTAACTCCAGCATTATCATTCAACTGTTGTTTAAGCGCCAAAAACTGCTTACTGTTGCTTTGCTTGGCTGCTTTTTGATTTTCCTGAGTTTGAATATAAATTTGAGTTCCAATCAAAGTTATCAATACACCAGCCATACTCAGTAGCGCCACTCCCAGCAAAGTCAAGCTAGGGTTTCGCCGCATCCATACCCATAGATTATCCTTTGCTTGGTTTCCGGAGGTAACTACAATTGATTCTATTGCTGCTTCTTCGTCTCCCTGTGCCCATTGGGAGATATTCCTTCTTTTACCACGTAAAACTGAAGGGTCAAAAGGAACAGTGGCATCTACAGTATAGGTATCTGCGATTTTATCGTGGATTGAACGACCTTCCCGCAGCATCGGAAAACCTATTCCTTCAGCAAGCAACATTAACAATGCCAATACCGCAAAAATACCGAGATTAGGAAACAATAATGTGTAGCGCCACAACATATAAGTAACGGACATTGGTACAGCCCAACGACTTCCTTCTCGCAACAAAACCGCTTTAAAACCCGGGGGCTTACCTTTTTGCGTAACCACTCTTACGCCAAACCAACGCTTGGGAAGAGTGCTGCCAGTTTTAGCTAGCAAATACCACTGCCAAAATGAAAGTGACAGAGGCGCTAATATTGCTACTGTCCACAAGAAATTAGTAGGCCATGCGACATTACGAGTACCATAACTTATAGGTAAAGCCAAAGGATAGGCAATTGTTCTTTCTGCTGCTACCAGTACTGGGTTGAGCGGTACGCGTTCCATATTTGTTTTAGTATTGGTATATGCGCCAATACCCAAAGGCACCAAACCACTCACAATACAGAGGGTAATTTCCCCAACCCAAGCCGCAACGCGCCGCGAGGTAAGCGGAAGCGGATTTGCTTTTCGGGGCTGTTTTTGGTGTCCCAATTGATTACTACTTCTCCTCACCGTTGGAGTTGCCATCTACCATATTCCTATAAGTTGATTTCTACGCAAAAAAGTAGCGTAGGTAGAAATAAATTATTCTTTTATTTGAGAGCTATTACCAGCTACGATAAATTTGTATCCAAGGTACACTAATCCCGCTAGCAGTGCCATACTAATAACAAAAGCAATCAGTTTTAGTGCTAACTGTAAGATAACAAAACCAAGTAAAAATCCTACAAATATAACTACCAGCTTCGCTAAACTAGGTAAATACCAAAACCAATTAAGAATTTTGATCATGTCAATACGTACGCCAGGGTAATTCAACTTAGACGTTGGAAAAATTGGTATGGAGGCAACTTCAAAATCGTCCGAATCTATTTCTGCAACTAGCTTCTGGAGACGATACTCGTTCAAGTTTTCTTCAGTTTGAGAATTCATGAATATTTTCTACCCCAGCTAGGAAATTTATTTAACAACGAATAAACCTATATGCCTTTTTTGGCGGTTACATATGTGATTTTATCCAATACAAGTGTGTTTAAGGCAACCATATATTGCACAAATTAATCATTTGATACACCTATAGGTCTATAAGAATTATTGTTGCTTTAGATATACAGCTGCATATTTAGTCGCATTCAGAATTAAAAATAAAATATTAATATATATACAACTTGGGAACAGATAACTGTTATGCGTGTCTATTTTCATAAATATTAGGTTTATGAATACGTATCACATTATGAGAGCATTACTGCAAAAATGAAAACCCTTAGGTTAATTAAATTTGTTCCTATTGTTTTGGCGATCTGCTTAATTTTCACCTACGTTCAATTAGTCCAAGCCGAGGTTGTATTAATTGAACGGGATTTTCAACCAGATCCGTTAACTCTTAGCGGTGAATCTGGAGGATTGGAAAAAAGTAATTGTGGCAACATTGGCGCTAAACCCAATCACGTTATTGAAGTTACAGAATCACTACCTTATTTACTATTGACAGTAAAAAGCAAGGGAAAGCCTACACTGTTAATTGATGGTCCCGAAGGTCGCTTTTGTGTATTAGGGGATAGTTACTCCCAAAATAAGCCAGAAATTTCTGGATTTTGGCAAGCAGGTAATTACTCGCTATACATCGGCGAATTATCTAAACAGCAGCATAGTTACACGCTCTCAATATCCCAACAGAAGATTACACAAAAATAGTTAAAAGTCAAGTTATTAATGATTAATAACTAATCTTCAATTGATTGTGCCGGTACTTCTACTGCTGTCACGTCAATAGTTCCTTCTGGAGTAAAGCGTTTGAGAGTTCGATTTTCCACCAGTAACTTTTCGCCACAAATAGGGCATTGTAACTGAGTATTATTTAAACCCGTAATTTCAGTTGCGCAAACCGGACAATTATCGGCAATCAAATTACGTTGCAACCACCAACGAAACCCCAAAAAAGCCAAAATAGGCACTAAAAACAGCAACCCAATAATCATTAATAACGAATTGACCAACCAACTCAAACCTAATGTTCCCAGCAACCAAACAATTGCTAGTAAGGTCAGCCAAGGACGTAGAAAAGAGAAATTTGACCCAAAGGTTTTAAAGCTCATTTTTTAATTTATTCAAGTCTCCTTCTAGGATAGCGAGTTTATTCAAAAGTCAAGGGTAAAAAATTAAAAATTAAACAGTTAGGAAATTAACCACAGTCCATGAGGAAGAGAGTATATAAGGATGAAGAACAAGCAGACAAGGGGATAGGATTACAATTTCTGTCAAAAATAACTTTTCTAACCCGAAGCCTGCCATTGCATTTAAGGCTTCGTCTCGGTGAGAAGAATAAACTCCCGCTATCCTAACTCTTCTAGTTTGACCTTTAATTTAACTACTTTATATTGAGGATAAGAACTGTTGTTGCAAGCGTTGTTGAAAGGCTTTTATACCAAATAGCTCCGTAGCCTCTTTTCTCAACCACTCTCCATTACAACGTTGGTCATCTCCTTTGAGAATTTCGATACAAGCGGCTGCGACAGCATCGCGATCGCGGTGGGGAACTCGCCATCCTAACCTACCATCTTGCAATGGATCTGCCGAACCATCAGCATCGCCCGATAGTACGGGTATTCCACAAGCCATGGCTTCCAAATAAACAATGCCAAAGCCTTCTTGTGAAGGCATAATATAAGCATCGGCAAGACGGTAATGTTCTACCAATTCTTCTGTAGGAACGAAACCAGCAAATACAACTCTCTGTTGTACTCCTAAATCTTTTGCTAACTGCGCCAAACGGGGACGATCATCGCCACGTCCAATTACTAAATACTTGACTTCGGGAAAAACTTCACCAATTTGCGATAAGGCTCGAATCGTGACATCTACTCCTTTGTAGATATCACCAGACCATAATCGCGTTACGCTCATCAGAACTTTCGCTCCTCCTAAATCATAACGTTCTAATAAATGTGCTGGTTTTTCTCCGGGAGTAAAGTAGTCCCCATTGACGGCACAAGGAAAAATCTTTATTCTATCAGGATTTAAATTATTCCTCGTACTAGCAATTTCACGAGTATAGCGACTTACAGTCCAAATTTGTGAAGCTTTTTGTAGATTGGCTTGGATCAATTTGGGTAAAGGTTGCCAAACTTCTTTACCATGAGTCATCACTGTATAAGGAATTCCTAAGGGTTGACATAGGGTACCAACTAAAGGTGCTAGATAAGCATGACCGCAAATTACACGATCTGGACGTTCGTTTATTAAACGGTTTAGTAACGCCAAAGTCATCTTCGCTCGTCCTAGTTGAGAAGACTTAGTTTTAAAATAATGAAATTGCAAGCGCTCTGATTTGAAATTATTTATGCACTCTTTGTCATCTCGCAGTATAAAGACTTCTCCGCGAAGTGGTTCTTCTAATGTATTATAAGCTCGAAAAACATCTTTTACATAAGATTGAATTCCACCTTCGCGTGAAAATACTTCTAAAAATACGAAAATATGGTTGATTTTTTGAGTACGTTTACTTTTAATTGAGTTTAAATAATTTTTTTTCTTTGTTTTACTAATTAACATTTTTTATACTATTCCCTTGTGATTACAGCTGATGATGCTAATGTACTATTAAAATGCAATAGTACCAATCCCATTACTTGATAACTTTGTTTTTGTAAAAATTTTTGAAAATAATAGCTATATTCAGACATAATTATTTTAAGAAGTCGAGCAAGTAAGGTATTAGGGAGCCACTACTGCGGTAAAATTTCAATCCTCAAGGCTTATACTTTCAAGGTAGAACTGCATTATGCCTTATTCATACTTCAAAACTAGTTAACGAAACATAACCTTAAAATTTACGTCACAGCTTTTTGTAAGAGATGGTTGATATTCATAAATTAACTGGCTTATCTCAGCCGCACCCGAAAGTGTAAACTGCGTCCTACCGATGAAAAACCTTAATAATGGCTTACACAGAGTGTTTTCATAAACTGTAGTGAGCCGCACCTAGCAGTACATTTAAAAGGAGAGGAATTAGGCGATGAAGTCCTTGATTAAGGTGAATTCAGACTCGTGTCATGTCCTTATTTGCTATTCATAATAAGCGAGTTCTTTTTTTGGCATAAATTTTAACCCTTTAACTTGCACTATATGTATGCAAAAATCTACTTGTTTCAATTACCTGTTAATACTAGTTTTTACAAACTTATCCAAGGGGATAGAGGTGGTTAGTTCATATTTTTTATTCTTGCTGTCAAATCCTAACAAATATATAACAGTAACTCTAATGCTGTGTTCACGGGATTAATATTTTTATTTTATACATTTATTTAATATTTGAAGTCAATATAAACTTTACATTTATTTTAAGTCTAATTTGTACCAAAAACTTATTAAAATTTTGGCTCTTCAGTACTTAGTACGCTAAAAAATAATTAAATAAGCACGACAAAGCTGGAATAAAACACATTAACAAGTTTACACAATACCTTACTAACCCAACCCAGTATACGATTGTTCTTGGGAAGAGTTATATCATTTCTTTATAAAGATGCGCCAAAATTAGCCCATGCTTCTGGAGCTTTGTTAAAGTAGCTCCACCATAGCTAGAGTGAGAGCGATTAAGCGCAGCCTCATACAGAATTGGTATATAAGTTGTTTATTAAAACCAAGACTTAAGTAATTGCCACAGTACTCATTTGTTGCATAACACCACAACCCTTATTATTAGGTTCAGAATTTAATCAACTGTCACAGGGATTCCCATTAAAAATTATAAGAGCGAAAAATTTTAATGGGTTCCCGTCACATGCCCCAACAAGTGAAATATGCCAGTTGCGGCCATTCCTAAAACTTACAGAAAGCTATTGATATATTGCCAGCGATAAATATAATTGACTTTACATACCGCTAAAAGTGGTGGGATTCATATGGCATAGTTCGCGGATATCCATATTATCCATTCTTTCAAACGCGAGCAGGTTCCCAGGCTCACCCCATTCTCCATTTAGGAAGGGTGATATCTCCTTAACTGCGCCAATTCGCCGTCGTGGGGATATACTTCCCGATAGTCCCATGCTCACGGTTTTAAAGTTTTATACTAACTCCCATCAGTATATCATTTCACGGCACCAGCATACGGCCCACTCCAATTTCATCCCATGTTCGCGTAGCGTGCCCGGAGGGCATATAAAAACTGTGGGCTTTCATTGTCGGGAATTCTGTAAGCAGTTCGCACAGTGGTTAAATCTAATATCACGAGATCAAAAAAATAATTAGACTACTAACCCAAGTTGCTAGTGGCTGCGATCGCCAGCGCGAAGCGCTGGTATTTCAGGTCAGCATTCATAATAAAATCCTCTCCAAGAACAAAAAACGGAGAGGAAAATGCTAAACGAAATAATTACTTCCGATGCGTCAACCGATGATTTACTAAAAGCGATTGGACACTGTGAAGATTGTCGTCGAGATATGAGTGATGCAGAAATTATAACAACGGCACTTATTGCAGCAATGTTTTTTAATGGTAATCATAGCGCGGCTTGCAGCTATATGAAAGACCATAATTTAATACCTAAAATGTTAGAAAAATCACGATTCAATAGACGATTACATAATATCTCAATGTTGATGAACGACTTATTTCACCGGGTATGAATGGCGGGGTAACACCCCGAAAACTTTAACCCACATTCCGCACCCCAACTGTCACAAGTTCATTAGTACTGAAAAATTGACTTGTATATAGTACATTAAAACTACTAGGTAAATGATTATTTATAGGTTTAATAAGAAAGATTTGCATTTAGTAGAGTTACTCCCTTCAGGCTCTAAAATTAGCCAGTCCGGTATTATTTTTAATTATGTAAAATAATCTTTTACTGGAAGAAGTAATCTGTTTTCCCAGAAGATTCGGGAACCATTTCAAGACTCGGGTAACCCCAAAATAATTATTGATAATTAATTTGTTTTTCCGGAAAATAAAAATAAACAACACCTCCATTCACTCATCTCCGGAATAATTTAAATTTACTCAAAAGATGCGTAAATATGCCGCCATGAAATTTTTAATTTTTACGCTTAGTAATGTTCAAAGTATAACGGTTGGAATATTTATGACATACTCAAAAAAAATTATTGTTGTAAAGAAGTTTTTGGTTAAAAAAATGTGAAAATTTAAACAGATGTTATTCCCGTTTGTTGTCATGCTTAATAAGTCAGAAATTGAAATTAAAATATAGACCATCTGGGTATAGTAGCAGGGATTATTGATTCTATAGGTTTAGTAGAAGTTATTAATGAATATTGCGGAAAGGAGCCAGAATAAAAAATCAGTTCCGGACATGTGGTAAAGGCAATGATATTAAATGGATTGGGTTTTGTCAGTAGTCCTTTATATCTGTGTTCAGAGTTTTTTAAAGATAAACCCTGTGAACATTTAATAGGAGAAGGAGTAAAAGCAGAGTATTTAAATGAATATAAGTTAGGTAGAGTTATGGATAAACTATTTCTAAAAGGTTTAACATAAATATTTTTAGCTATAAATATAAATGTGAAAAATAAATTTGACATTACTTCAAAATCGTCACATTTAGACTCAAGTTCATTGCATGTACATGGTGAATATAATAATAGCTTACCAGATGTAATTATTGATAGAAATCCGCAGGATGTAATCAAACCACCACAAGCGATTGAAATTACATATGGTTATTCTCGTGACCATAGACCTGATTTAAAACAATTTATTATAGAATTAATATCCTCCAGAGATGGAGATATACCAATATTTTTTGAAGCTGCATCTGGGAATAAATCAGATTCGTCAAATTTTCCGAAAATCTTTTCAAGATACAAAGATAAATTAAAAGAACCGGATGATTTAATGGTTGCAGACGCGGCTTTATATAATGCGAAAAATATTAATTTATTATCTGGGATGAAATGGTTATGTAGAGTACCTTTAACAATAGGAATAGCAAAAGAATTAGTTTAACAATTGTTAACATCTGATTTTATTGCTAGTTCTTTGTCAGGATATTACTATTGTTCTAGAACAGTTAATTATGGTGGAATTGAACAACGGTGGTTAGTCGTAGAAAGTTCTGAACGTAAAAAATCTGATTTACGGCAATTGGAGAAGAGAATATCGAAATCAAAAATTAATGCATCAAATCAGCTCAAAAAACTGCTGAATTCAAAATTCAAGTCTCAACAAGAAGCAATCTCAATAGTAGATAATTTAAATAAGAAATTAAAATATCATCAAATTGATAATGTAGAATATTTAGAAACAAAATCAAACAATAAAAAAGACCCGACATATTTTTATCAGGTGTTTGGAATCTTTGAGCAGTTGTTGGACGTAGTGCACCTCTGTTACTCGTAACTCCTGTATGCCACAGTATTTGGATACGAGTAGAGCGTTCTGGAGTCTCAATTGGAGTAAGAGCAACTTGTTTTACCAACAATCCTAGTATCTCTTTACGCTCTTGATTAGTAGTGCTACTAGCGTGCCAAAGTGTTGGAATATCTTTGGCTAAGTGTAAAATTTGTTGCCTTTGTGCTGCTGTTAACTCCAGCCTTTGTACTTGATGTGCTTGCGAGTATGCTTCTTCTAATTCTGCTAATTGCTGTAATTTTTCATTCCACCGTCTTTCTAATGTACGGGCAACCAAACGATTTTCAGGTTCGGTTGCATCATATTGGCGGAAAGCTCTATCAGCTTCGTAACGCCCTCTTTCCAACCTGAGTTGCCATGTTTTATCTGCCTCCTGCGCTTGATAATCAAGTTCTTCTAGAACTGCAAGAGAAATATCGAGTTGTTCGCTATTTATGGCTTCAAGCACATGAGCCGCAACGGCTGTATCAATTGCTGCTCCTGCGACACTCCAACAAACCCCCATATTGCCATCTTACCTGCGAGCTTGGCTGCATTCATAAGCCGCTCTGAGATGGAACCTTAAAAAAATGGGCAGGCTTTTTGTGGAAGATGCCGGATGCTAACGAGTTAACTGGTTTATTAAGCCTGCCCATTTTTTTTGCGGAAATTGTAACTCTACAACCACCGTTACCGTGATACCTGGGGCTCATCTATATAGCCGCATTTACCGCAAATAACTAAACCTTAGAGCAAAGCAAAGCCTTCTCTGGGTGTGCCTGGACATCCATCTGATAAAGAAACTGGGCTGTTTTGTCTGAGTCGCTCGCAGTTAGACAAATATTCCTCCCAACTGATATAAGCCTCGTGAGCATTATGGATTACAACTTTCCATTCATCTTGGGATAGAGTCTGGGTTTTAACTTTCTTTATTTGACCATTTTCGATTACGTTTATACAGCGTCGTCTACCATATACGTATGTTCCCGTATAAGTTGGGTTATGTAGTAGACTAGTTATACGACTAAGATTGGCTGGTCCCCAATAAAGCGTACCAATTTGCTTCTGTCGCCAGCGTCTTCTTGGAAAAGGAATATCGTTTATACAAAAGTAGCGCATCACTTTAAACATCGAATTTAATCGCTATACATCAAAGCTGTCACCAATACATACACATGGGGGAGAAAAACCACACTTGATATGTCAAGTTTGGTAAGTACTAAACATCCAGGAGCCGGACGCACAGAAATGGTGCGCCGTGGTACGCGCTGATTGAATTGCCAACACAGTTGGCTGGAGTTCGGGGTAACTGACTCCAAGGCGAACAACTAACCTAGACTCGAAAGGGCGAGGGACCGTCTTCATGTTCGTAAAGCGGAGAATAACAGAAAACGTGTATGTTATGGCTCTGCAACGCCTGAATGATATGGCTAAAGCTGAATTGCTTGAATTCTAATATCCAGAGGTGGAAGTGCACATCATAAAGGTATCACGTTTGTACACCGATGTCATTGGTAACTACTAATTCTTGTTTCGTTAGTAATACACCCTGACTTCGGAGCGATGAGTAATGAACTCATTCAAGGATATGAGTAGAAGCCTAAGTCATTCTCTAGACGTTCATCAGTGACGGAACATGGGATTGCCTACGGGACGCGAGTCCTACGGTAACGGAGTTCTAATAGTAGTCGTGGGAGTAACGTCCCACCAGGGAGAACGGGAGAGCCGTTTACCCCGGCATTGTGGAACAGGTAATTGGATGCAACAGAAATCGAGAGGTACGCGAGATGCGAACAGCCGAAACGATACTGAACATCATACGTGAACGCGGACAACGTGGGCTGGTAGTAGAAAACGTTTATCGACTGCTATACAATCGAGATTTGTACTTACGCGCCTATGCCAAGTTAAACAGCAATGTAGGTGCGATGACCCCAGGCGCTACGTTGGAAACAGTGGATGGGATGTCCTTGGAGAAAATCTGTACCATTATTGAAGCGCTAAAATATGAGCGCTATAGATGGACACCAGTAAGACGTACTTATATCCCAAAGAAAAACGGTAAACTTAGACCTCTTGGTATGCCTTCGAGGGGAGGATAAATTACTTCAAGAAGTTATCCGCTCGATATTAGAAGCTTACTATGAGCCACAGTAAGCGCGAACATTCCCACGGTTTCCGACCAAAACGCGGATGTCATACAGCACTAAAAGAAATCACCCAGAAAGGTCGAGCTACAAAGTGGTTTATCGAGGGAGATATCTGTGCGTGTTTTGACAGAATAGACCATACTATCTTGTTAAAGATACTACAAGATAAATTCCACGACAACCGTTTTATTCGATTAATTAGGGGATTGCTTGATGCTGGGTATCTGGAAAATTGGAAATATAATTCCACTTACAGTGGAGTTCCGCAAGGTGCCGTACTAAGCCCAATACTTTCCAATTTAGTACTGGACAAACTGGATAAATATGTCGAAAACGAATTAATACCAGAATACACACGAGGTCAACGAAGGAGGGTTTACCCGCCGTACAGAGATTTGACTATGACTGCCTCAACTGCTCGTTAGCGCAGCGTGTCCGAAGGACATAAAGCTGGAAACTTGGAGTTAGCGAGGAAACTGAGCCAACAGGCACAGTCAATTCCTTCTCGCGACCCCAATGACCCAAATTTTCGTCGTCTTTGGTACACAAGGTATGCTGATGACTTCTTGCTCACGGTGTAGTAGGTTCAAAGTCTGAAGCTGTGGAAATCAAACAGAAAATTGCCACGTTTTTACGTGACGAATTAAAACTGGAACTCAGTGATGAAAAGACACTCGTTACTCATGGGAGAAACGAAACTGCCAAATTCCTGGGCTATGAAATCCACATCTTACACGCCGATGATAAGCACGACCATCGCGGTCAAAGATGTATCAACGGCAGCGTTGGGCTAAGAGTTCCCAAAAGCGTCATTAAAGACCGTTGTGTCAAATATACGCGCTCTGTTCACAAGTAATAAGTAGTAAGTAAGAAGTAAGAAGTTTTACCTCGACCTAGAAGGACGAGGATTCAAATAATGATAATTTAGTTTTTATTCGTCTTTAAAAGACGAGGCTTTATACCATGTTTCGGGCTTATTCTTC
>JBCCSG010000086.1:0-23514 GCA_039200565.1 Cyanobacteria bacterium P01_D01_bin.50
GGGATTTTTGTATGCAATAAATTGGCACTCAAGTACATTTATACAGTTTTATCCGGAAACTAGCTGTTAGATACAGTACATAGAATTGGTAGATGCACCCTGATAACTGTCTCCCCCGGTAAGCCCACAAAGCACGCTGGGGGTTTTGTATAGAAAGTCAAACACAGCTTTAATCAAGAAATCTATTGGTTGAATTAAATTTGATCCAAGTAAATTGATGGAGGAAGATACACCCATTACACAAACCTACTTAAGAATATAAATATCCACTAAGGGTTTATTCGTAAGTAATATAATTTAAATCTGCTTTTTTTTACTTAGTCATTCTCAAAGTATAACCTCTTTTGATTGCTAAGTCGTAAAATTCATTTAAGTGTTGTATTTAATATAACATATAAAATGCGAGGATTTACACTAGTAAACTCACTTTTAGATTCATGCAATAAATCTACAAGCCCTACTCCAAATTTCTCATTAGAATTAAGGGCTATGCATATTTCAGCTTATTGATACATCTCACGGGCAGAATGCGAATAATGTGTTTATTATCTTGAAAAATTTCCCTGTATTAACGTAAACACGGATGATGTACTTTCCACGAAATTTAAGTTGATACAAAAATAATTAATTTTTTATTATCAATTTCTGGTAGATGATATCGTCGGTAAATCAAACCCTAAAGGTATTGCACAATTGCAGTCACATCAAAAGTTACTTATACCTATGACCTTTTGAGGATCGGACGATCGATCGGTTGACCCGCTTTTAGTTTGGCTTAAGTATTTATCCTTATAAAATAGCGGTATCTCTCACTTGATATCACCTGTCGATTTTAAAGGATTAAAAGTTCCCTGAATTCTAATTATTTTGTATGGTATGATTTCGTTTTGTATTTAATAAATCAAAAATAGCTCAAAATCATTAAGATTATGCCTTTAGCTGTAATTAAATTTTCTAGTGAAGACTGCGGTATTTGTCATAAAATGTCTTTTTATGACGAAAAGGTGGCTATTGAGCTTGGTTTGCAATTTATTGATGTCAAAATGCAGGATACCACTACTTACCGTAAGTATCGTAAGATTTTATTGACTCAATATCCCGATAAATCAGAAATGGGATGGCCTACTTACATTATCTGCGATTCTCCCGAAGAAGAACCGAAGATTTTGGGTGAAGTGAAAGGAGGGCATCCCAAAGGAGAATTTAGAACTCGTCTGCAATCGGTTCTCGATGCAAGCAGTAATTAGTTCAATTGTTAATTTTTTATATCAAAAGACTTGACTTCTAAGACTGGACCAATCATAGCAGTTGTCATTACATCTTCGCGTACGTCTCCTGTGACTTCTGCTTTTTGTCCTTGTTGGAGTAAGCTTTTATCTGCTCCCCTCATAATTTCATAGGTTTTACCATCTTCACCGACTAACGCCCAAGCGCCCATACCAATATCGCGGCGTTCAACGGTACCTTTAACTGTAATACTCATGTTTTTTAGTAGTTAGGAGTTAGGAGTTAGGAGTTGGGAGTTAGGAGTTAGGAGTTAGGAACTTTAACTAACTACTAACTGCCATTAACTAACCGCTATTAATTAAACTGGTTGTTCGTCATTTTTAACTGCAAAACGAGCCAGGGTGAAACAAAGTAGCGCATTACCAATCAGAAATCCACGAGCTAATATACCACTTCCCAATCCCCAAACGGCTGGATCTGTTATAGAACTTACAGCTAAGCAAGCTGAAATACCTAAGCTCGAACCGATTGCAAACCACTTCCATTTTGGATGCCCTAATAGCAATGCCATTAAAAGCATCGGAGCTAAAACGCTGGCAAACAATGGGTTAAAAGGATTAGTTCCCTGTAAAGTATTACCTAGTTCGGGAATAGAACTACCTAGTAAGCGGAAAGGCCATTGAGGAAGATCGAAGATGTAAAATCCTTTTAAGAAGAATAACCCAGAACTACCTGCAACTAAACCGCTCGCTAGACTCCAAGTCCAAGTGAAGGGGAAGTAAACTCGCAAAAACCAAGCCAAAAGGTAGGAACCTACTACCATTAAAATCTTGGGTAAAAGTGCTACCATGCCGCCATCAAGCCAGAAACCGGGATTGAGATAACCGCTATCGCGCAGCCAGCGGAAGAAATCTTGGAAACTAATTGTTCCTTGTGTCCCAAGTAATACTGCTGCTTCAGCATTCAATTGTCCAGCACCATAATAATTCAAGCCGTCATCTTGAATAACTCGTGCTGATTCGCTAAGAACTTTGACAATTTCGTCTGGTTGTTCTACTCCAGTAGCTTTAACTAATGCAGCAACCCCAGCAACGTGTGGTGCAGCCATACTTGTACCCTGCAAGCCAAGAAAAACTTCTTCACCTTTACTGTCCATATCAATGGTTGCTTGCAGAATTTTACCAGCATCACTACCACCAGGAGCAGAAATATCTACCCCAGCACCATAATTAGAATAAGGCGCTTTTTCTCCATCGGGGCCTAAAGCAGAAACTGCGAAGACGTTGGGATAACGCGCTGGATAAGAAGCAGAATTTTGATTTTCGTTTCCAGCGGCTGCAATTATTACTACTCCTTTAGCGTGAGCGTAATTAATTGCATCTTTCATCAATTGGCTTTCACCGCCACCACCCAAACTCATATTAATTACATCTGCACCATTATCGGCAGCAAATTTAATTGCTTCGGCAATATCGGCAACTGTACCGCCACCATAACTACTAAGTACCTTCAAAGGCATTAAGCGGGCTTCGTAAGCAACCCCGGCTACACCGTAGCTATTATTAGTAGCTTGAGCAATAGTACCGGCAACGTGGGTACCGTGTCCGTTGTCGTCAGAAGCATTTTCTCTATCGTTAACGAAGTCGTAGCCTTTGACAAACTCGGTTTCAAATAAATCGCGCACCTTGGTAACACCAGTGTCAATCACGGCTACCGTTACGCCTTCACCTTTAGTTTTATCCCACGCCCCTTCTACGTTAATATTATGCAAGTGCCACTGTTTGCTATAAAGCGGGTCGTTAGCACCTTTGAGGCTTGGCTTTACTTCTTCTACAATATCGTCGAACTGTAAATATTCAGCCTCCCGTGCGACTTCGTCAAGTTTGGGATTGCCCCCTTGTGGAATTTTATATATGTAGTTGGGTTCGATAAATTCCGTGTCTTCGGCGAATTCTGATTTACGTAGTTCCTTGATTCGCTGCTTATCCCCCTTGATAATATAAACATTATCATTCTCGGAAAATTTGTTATCAAATCGGGGACTGACATCGTACTTTTGTGCGATCGCTTGCAAATCTTGTTGCAATTCTTCAGCCGGAATATTTTCCCGGAAATCTAGCACAATCGTCTCAAATTCACCGCGAGCTGATAGTCCCCAAACGTTAACAAAAGTTAACAGGGCAAAACTCAACCCGATGACAAACAAGCAAAATAATAGAAGTTTTTTCATGTGAATCTAAAAATCGCTATGCAGTGAGTTTGAACACTACCATAACTTACACAGAAGCATGTTTGCTTGAAGAGCCAAAGATATCTACAAACTTTAACTTCCGTTAATTTTTGATTTGCAATTTACCTTATAGTATTTTATGGAACGCGGACTTTTATGGTTGCCTTTACTAGTAGCTTTTTTTTGGTTAGCTTGGCAAGGTTCGAGAGAATATCAAAAAGTTGAAGCCTATCGTATTTGGGCAGAAAACTTTGACCGAGCAAAGTACGATATTTACGCAGTTTTGGCTCAAAAAGGAAACGATATCACTTGGGGAAAACCTACCATAAAAGGTATTGTCGATTTAGAGACTTTTTCTCTAGATCGTGTTTCACAAATATATCTTTTAATAGATGACAAACCAATTGATATCGAAAAATTACCTAGAAGAGCTAGAAAAATTGAATTAGAATTTGTACTTTCCGCAAACGATAAATCTGTTCGCGTACCTTTTACAGAAATCCCCTTAGCAGGAGAATGGGCAAAGTTTCTGCAAGGTGAATTACAACGGATTGTAAAGGAAGTAGAGCAGTGAAAAAGATTAAATTTGAAATTGTTGCACCTTGAGGGAGATAAAGTCATAAGAAATCTTGTACTTTATGTTCATAGTTCATAATTCACATTTTTTAATAGATTGATGAACACCAAATCAACATCCAAGGTGCCCGTTGCTTTAACTATTGCTGGTTCCGATAGCGGTGGTGGTGCGGGAATTCAAGCTGATTTACGTACTTTTGCTTTTCATTGCGTTCACGGCACTAGCGCCATCACCTGCATCACCGCACAAAACACCTTAGGTGTAACCAAAGTTGATGCGATGTCAAAAGAAACTGTTGAGCAACAAATTCGGGTTGTATGCGAAGATATCGGCGTGCAAGCAGCAAAAACGGGAATGCTGTTGAATCAGGAAATTATTGCTACCGTTGTCAAACAAATAGAAACTTTACAAATTCCCAATTTAGTGGTAGATCCGGTGATGGTATCGCGCACGGGGGCCCAGTTAATCGACGATGAAGCCGTGAAAGCCCTTCGCGATTCCCTTATACCCTTAGCTACTGTTTTAACTCCCAACCGATACGAAGCGCAAATTCTTTCAGGCTTAGAAATTAAAACTCTCGATGATATGAAAACAGCAGCGCAAACGATTCACGAAAAATTGAAAGTCAAAGCTGTTTTAGTTAAAGGTGGAGGAATGCAAGGAAGTTTGCGCGGAGTTGATATTTGGTTTGATGGTAAAAACCTCGAAACCTTACTCATACAATTAGTAGCTACTAAAAACACTCACGGAACAGGTTGCACTTTATCAGCCGCGATCGCCGCTAATCTGGCTCGAGGAGATAGTTTATTTCAAGCAGCTCGTCAAGCAAAGGAATATGTTTCTTATGCATTAAATTATGCTTTAGATATCGGAAAAGGACAAGGACCAGTAGGGCATTTTTTTCCTTTGTTACAAAATAATCCATCTTTTCTTTAAAATTGCTTTGCATAGTTACTTGTAAGGTGACAAATGTCACCTTTATACCGGTCAAATTTGTTGTTTAATGATAAGTTTATTGTTGTGCTTCGTTGTAACGATCGGTAAACAAATTAAGTTGTTTATTTAACGCTTTCTTATATTATTCTCAGGTATGTATGTTGTTTTTTAATACTTACAGATAATTGTTGTAATAAAGCAAAACTCCACTTATTTTTGATACTCAGTACATATGCGAACAATTACAGATTCTGTCTATAATCAATCACAAACACCAGCAAATCAAGCTTATCCAGAGGCTTCCGTACCGCTAAGTGTATACCGCCAACTAGCAGCAGAATTACAAGCAACTCAATCAGGAGTACATCAACTCAAAGTTCAAAACGAACATTTAGCACAAGAGAATCAAATACTTCGTCAAGAAATAGCTAAAACCGTTAATGCTGTTTTACACCTACAAAATATAGTTAATTCTGAAGTAAATATTCCTCACAATAGCACCTCTTATGATTCTTTTAATCAAACATCAGTGGAAGCAAACCAGAGGAAAAGGGTACCACAACAAAAACGTCAAAACGTACCGCCAAGACGAGTAAAACGCCGACGTATATCGCCACCTGTCCCTACGAAAGTAACTGAATTTATAGAACCCATACCAGAACCAGTATTTATTGAGGATGAAGTTGCAAGCTATTATTACACAGACTCTTCAGAAATTTCACAAGTCAGGGGTTGGTGGTTAATTTGTGCAATTGTTCTAATTATTCTGATGGGTTTTGGCGCGGGTTATGTGGTTGTACGCCCTCTTTTAGAGAATCATACACGCAGCCAGAATTAAATTTATGTTTTAAACTTTGTACTTGAAAATTTGGATTTTTAGAGTTGGGGTTAATTCTAAAAGCTAGAAAGCAAGCCGATTACTGTTATTGGAAGTAACCGGATACACCCGTTGTATCTCTATTTCCTAGGAAATTTGGGAATTAAGCCTGAAAAACTTATTTGTTCTATGCTAATTAATTAGAATTAATTCCGATCGCCAGATAAAATTAATACCTATAGTCAATAATAATTGATGTTTAAAGTCACAAATAATTTTATCTTCTGGTTTTAACTCAATCCCGACTGAAAAAAATCATTTGGGGTGTCCGAATGCATCAATTATTGAAATATTTAGTAGATACGCCCAAAAATTCATCTCCCTGTCTTGCCTAAATGAACAGGAGACTCTTGGTTAAACTCTTGTCTACCTGCTTCAGTTTTAGCTTAGAACACATCTATTAACGATTCCGCTCACATAGCCATAATCGCTTGATAAATACTTGCATTATTATTTTTTGCATCTAGCAAATGGTACATATTAATTGATAGTAGTTTGCCAGTTACCGTATAAGACTGGGGATCTGGTTAGATAGATAAAGCTAATAAAAGCAAGGAGATTTTAAAATGAAGAAAGTGGAAGCAATTATCCGCCCCTTTAAGTTAGATGAAGTGAAAATTGCTTTAGTCAATGCCGGTATAGTTGGTATGACAGTTTCTGAAGTACGGGGATTTGGACGACAAAAGGGACAAACCGAACGTTATCGCGGTTCAGAGTATACCGTCGAATTCCTACAAAAACTTAAGGTAGAAATTGTCATAGAAGATGCTCAAGTAGATATGGTAGTAGATAAGATTATTTCTGCCGCTCGTACTGGCGAAATTGGCGATGGTAAGATTTTTATTTCGCCAGTGGAACAAGTGGTGCGGATTCGTACAGGAGAAAAGAATACAGAAGCTGTGTAAGCAAAGTATGAAGTTTGAAGCATGAAGTCTGAAGCATGTAAATTCATTCTTCATCCTTTACACTTCATTTTTTTATGGTTTTAATTTCTTTAACTGAGGAAGTAAACCTGCAAGTGCTTTGCCTCGATGACTAATAGAGCGCTTCACCTCTGGAGTCATCTCGGCAAAGGTTAATTGCGAACCTGGAACGTAAAAAACTGGATCGTAGCCAAAACCTCCATTACCGCGAGTTTCGCAAAGAATTTCACCGCGGCAAATACCTTCAGATTCTAGAACAATAGTACCATCGGGACGAGCAATGGCGATCGCACAAGCAAATTGTGCTGTTCTATCGCTTTTGTCTCCCAATTCTTTTAATAACCTGCTAATACGTTCGGGATCGGTAGCACCATAGCGTGCAGAGTAAACCCCCGGTGCCCCATTTAATGTGTCTACTTGCAAACCAGAGTCATCTGCGATCGCCCAATTATTAGTAGCAATTGCAACGCTCGAAGCTTTTAGACGAGCATTAGAAGCGAAAGTGTCGCCAGTTTCTTCAACTTCTAATTCTTGGGGCTTGAGAACTAATTCCCAATCCAAATCCGCAAGGTATTTTTGCAGTTCTTTTAATTTACCGGGATTTGATGTGGCTACAACTAGTTGCATAAGTAAAAGGTAAAAGGTAAAAGGTTAGGAGCGAGGAGTTAGCAGTGAGGAATTAGAAGTAATATTTCCCCATTACTCCTCATCTCCCCATCTCTCTAAACCTTATCTGTGGGTGTGAAAACAGTAAACTATTTTTGGGCCCAATCTTTTGCCCAAGCTAAAGTTTTATGTACCTCATCAAGAGTAGATGCTTCGCAGTACAAGCGTAAAACTGGTTCTGTTCCGCTAAAGCGAATCATTAACCAACTGTTGTCATGGAGACGGAATTTATAACCGTCAATTGTCTTGCAATCTAATACTTTCTTACCTGCAATTTCAGATGGTAGTTCACTTTGTAATTGTTGCAAAAGACGCGCCCTTGCTTCCATTCCTGAGAGAGGTAAGTCTATGCGATCGTATGCTGAACTAAAATTAACTTGATTTTGTAAATAAGAGTAATACTCACCCAAATCCATTCCCGATTCAACGATTGCTTCCAAAACATATAATGCCGAAAGCAAGGCATCTCTTTCGGGAATATGGCTGCCATAACCAATTCCACCAGATTCTTCACCACCCAGCAAAACAGTTGCATCTAACATTCTATCGGCGATGTACTTATAACCTACGGGGGTTTCGTACAAAGACAAATTATGTAGTTTCGCTACCAATGGAATCAAATCTGAGCCACTGACAGTTTTAACTATTTCGCCAGTAAACCCCCGTCTTTTAGTTAAATGATCGATTAGTATCGGAATCAAGATTTGCGAACTGAGGAAGTTGCCGTTCCCATCTACAGCTGCAATGCGATCGCAATCTCCATCAAACACTAATCCCACTGATAAACCTGACTGATTGGCTTGGCGATGATTTTTGATTAAATCTATGAATTTGGAAATATATTTCGGTAAAGGTTCCGGCGCACCACCTTCAAATAAGGGATCTCGATTGCTATTAATTTCTTGAACTTTATCGCCCAGAAGCATTGTTAATCCACCTGCAGATGCACCATGCATTGCATCGGTGAATAAAGTCAGCTTACCTGAAGCTATAGCATCTCGAATAGACGCAATATCAACTTTGCTTTCTAATCCCTGAGTATAGCTTTGCCAAGGGTTAAAGGTTTCCAGTTTGCCTTCTGCTGAATTAAAAGATACTTCTTTACTCAGCAAACTTTCGATTTCCTTAGTGACTTCCGGTGGTACAGATCCACCGAAACAACTTTTAACCTTCAATCCCAAATACTTTCCCGGATTGTGAGAAGCTGTAATTACCAAGGCTCCCAAAGCATTACGATCTTTTGCTGCCCAACTAAAGGCTGGAGTTGGAGCAAAATCTTCAGTCAACACTACGTCAAACCCTGCATCCATCACAGTCTTAGCAACAAACTGAGCAAAATCTTCTGCCATGAATCGGCGATCGTAACCAACAATGATGGTACGATTGCCTACCATTCCTCCATATGTATATAATAATACTTGCGCGGCTACTGGCGCAACCAGGGCTAAACGTTCAAAAGTGAACTCATCGCCAATAACGCCGCGCCAGCCGTCTGTACCAAACTTAATGGGTTTACTGGCAACTGGCATCTTGTTATCCTATCTTTAAATTCTACTCGATGGATTCTAGCACTTCCTTCTAGATCAGGGTAAAAAAAGTTTTCCGTAACAATGTGAAAAATAAATAAAGATTGTTATTGATCGATTAAAAAAGGTACGGATAATGCTATTATTACTCTTCTTATATATTATTATTTTATAAATAGGACTGCACAAAGATCGCAAACGTTTCCAAAATTGATTCGTTTGCACCGGAAAAATAACAGTAGCTAATGGTCTCGTTTTTTAATTAAACAAGTAAATATAGCATTTTCCGATTTTTTATAGTACTAGCTTACTATTTTTTTGCAGACCCTGTCCGAGATAGAAGCTTAATTCAGGGGCAGGTAAAAAACAAGATGGAGTTGTATCCATAGAACTTACGCAACTGGCACATTTTTTTGTAGAGTGCTGTGAAGGGAACCCGTCAAAAATTTTTGATGGGAACCCTGTGACACTTACACTGAGTTTTAACCTAATAATAAGGTTTTTGGTGTCACGCACCATTCAAATCTTGTGGCGCTTGCTGCCATTCTCGAACCAATATCTCCGTGATAAATAGCCTGCCCCAACAGACTTTAAATATGCACCATTGGCTATTTTAATGGGATGTCTCTGGGGCATAGGTCAGAGAAATTCTAAAATTAGGATAATCTTTTTTTCATATTCAGAAAATTAAATATGGAGGTATAGCTGTCAAACATCATTTCCAACAGAACAATTGCCGAGAAAAACTTTCATTCTTCTATTAAATGCAATGACTGGATGTTTGACAGCAAAACAAAAGGTATACACCCTGTTTTCCCTTAAAAATCATCCACAAGTTCGCTCATGCGTCTGATTAAAGGATCCTCTTCTTCAGGAGGGGTATTAACTTGATAAGTAGGTACAGAAGCATTATTTAATACTTCTGATACCGCTGATTGACTTGGAGGTCCAACGACTACACCTTGATTGACCATCATTGCCAACTGAGACACTTGCTGGCTAAGCTGTGTCAAGTGTTGTTCCATGGTTGCCAACCGATTTGATTCCCTACTAAAGAAACGTTTCTCAAGGTCAGCAAATTTTCTTTCTAGGTTAGCAATATGTTCTTCCACCTCGGATTGTGGTTTTGGTATTGCTGTTGTCGTTGGTTGCCCAGCTGCTGGTCGTACAGATTCCGGTACGCACAAAGCTTGCCATAAAGCTTCTTTACAGAGGTCGCTGAAAGTCTTATCAGGCTCTTTTTCCAAGTGCCTTTCAACTATATCTAACAAGCTTTCATCCGCTACCCCTGGATTGAACGTAACCGATTTAACTACCTTTTTTGACCATTGGAACATCAGTTTTAAGACCTAGAAGAGCGACTGGCAGATAATTGTGCCTCTCCATAAATATACTGCCCTAAAGCATTAGCTTGTCGGGAAGGTGCGGCTAAATGAGCATTAATTTTTGCTTCTTTAAGTAAGCGGTCAACGTCTTCCCAGAAAAATTCACCACCACCTCCGGTGAGAATTACGTCAGTAACGCGTTCCGGTAGCCATGCTAGCACGCGAGTGCAGATTTCACGAGAAAACATTTCTATAAGGTTAGGAAGAAAATCATCTAGATTGGTGGGTTTACTAGCACCTCTAGGACGATAGAAGCGTTCGCCTTTAGGCTTATTAACTGCAGCAATCAAAGATAAAGATTGACTATCGGCACCTTCAATTTCAGCGGCTACTAGTTCGTAAAACTTGCTCATTCCAAAGTCTTCACTTTTGGAAGCACCTCTTGCAAAACGGAAGTTATCTACCATCAAACAATCTGTAGTTTGGTGTCCGATATCCACAATTGCCGCAGAAACTTTTGTGAAGTCTGGTGCGCCAGGTCCCTTCTTGGGTTGAGATTCACACCATAATAAGCTACCGTAGCCTTCTGGCATTACCCAAACTTTGTTAACGTTTATCGACACGGATTCACCGCGAAAGTTCATCACGTGAGGACCGGTAACTTGAGATATTAACTCTCCTTTTTCTTTTTCAAACTGTTCTTGAGAAAGGTAAGGAAGACCCAAAATTACTGAAATCTCATCTTTAAGCTTGAAGTATCCCGCACAAGCCAAAACTTTAATCAATGCAGCTTCAACCTTAGATTGACCTACTCCTAAATCGGCTCCAAAGTCTGCTGCTAGTTGACCAACAGCATAACCCTTACCTTGATACTCCAGCCAAAGGTCCATCAAAGGGTCTGTTGCACGAGCTTCAAAAACTCCTCCCCGTACTTCTTCCATGGTCATTTGTTTGACATTGGAAGAGACGAAAACCACGCTATTAGGCTCGCGACTCACACTAGTTTTGGTGGAAGTTCTACCGAGGTCTACGCTAAGAAGATTTTTGCTCCCACCACCACCGGTATTGGTAATTTTGGGAGTTGTATTAATCGGAGTAGATGCCGTGATTCTATTCATAGGTATAGCAGCGGCATTCATTGGGGTAGCAGCGGAAGGTTGGTCTGTCATAAAATTCCTAGTTTCTACTTAGCTCTAACAAGTTATCATGCTAATCTTACTTGCATTCCTCTATCATCTATTTTTGATAGAGTCAACTCTAGTTGAAGTACCACCGCGCCCTTGGGGGGGGTGATGAACCGTCAAGGCAAATGAGTAAAAATTACTCAAAGAATTCAGTAAAAGCATTCTGGGCTTCTTTACTGTTTCTTAGCATGAATTAACAGGGTACGAATGAAAAAATGGTAATTCCAATCTGTTCGCTGGAGGTAGTAAATTTTTTCCTTCTCCTGTCTTTGAAGGAAACTTTTTGTGATTTCCTCTCTAAATCAGGCTTTTGTACAATCGCTTTAACGTAATCGCTATATAGCCATATAACCAAGAGTAGATTGTTTAGACCGGTGGCAAGGGACCCTCGGCTTACTACTTCATAACTGACTACCTCGCACTTTTTCTGAGTATGTTAACAAACCTACCCATGTACCGCCACCATATATGTGTAAAACAGGTAGACCAGTTAAGTTATATCGCTGATGACTTAAAGATTATGAGTTTACAATTGTCATCAGTAAGTCGCAGACCGGGTTAATATTGCAAAAACAGCCAATCAATAGTTTTCAAAGCTTTGAAAGGTTTAATTTTTGCTGACAACGGCCTCCAAGTGACTATATTTTTTGCTACATTCCTTAAGCGATTAATGCCGAGCACAATGCTCCCAGACAATAGTTTATTTGTATCTTTGATGGTAGAGGAAATCCCCAACGACGAAAAAAATGATGAAATCATCGATACACCACTCATTAATTCAGTTTTTTAAATTATCACCGTAGCCCTCAAAGATAAACTGATTGTATGCTTCATAAAAAGTGCATTATTTATAGGACAATAATCAAGATAAATTGACTACACTCTAAATAATATTTATTTTTATTTATTTAAAATTAAATATTCGTATCATTTATCCGGAATTTATGCCAAATAAAAAAGGAGCTACAAGTAAGATGATACCTACAAGCGACTCCATTCAACATGAAAGTTTCATTTAGGGGCATGCTGTAAAACCAATTAGCCCCCTGTTGTATCCAGTTTCTGGTTAGCCACAGCAAAGCTGAACACCAGATTTGGTGCGGTTAACATAAACCCAATCAATTAGTTGTGCATCCGGCATCTCCCCAGGGGAAGCCAGCGAACATATATTTGTAGAAATTTTAACCTGTTATTAAGCCCCCGTAACCCCCGACAACTAACAGAAAGTTAAAATTGTCAAAAACAAGTGACAAATCCTAGATAGTAGAACTAAAAGATTGCACCATTGGCTCCGATTGGCTATCTAATGGATTCCAAACTTTGTCAGATACAGCCATTTGTTCGATTAAACTAGCTAATCTAAGAGCTTTTAAGGCTTGTTCGCCACCAACTGAAGGTTGATTGCCACCGCGCACGCAATTAACAAAGTGTTCCAATTCTGCACCCAATGGTTCTACATTTGAGGTATATACTTTTTCAATCAAACCATCTTGCTTATAGGGTTGCTGATAATCTGTTGCCGAGTTAGAAGTGGGATATCGATGAATCCAAATTTCATTTCTGAGGAAATCAGCTTCTGTAAATGAATTTTTGCAATGAGTTACAATTCTGCGGATTTTACGATGAGTGATTTTACTAGCAGTCAAGGTAGCAACAATACCATTGGCAAACTCCAAAGTAGCAGTCACATAATCCAAATAGGTCGAATTTGGAGTATGGGTGCCACTAGCCGCTAACTTCACTACTGGTGCAGCAGCTAATTCTAAAAGCAGATCGATATCGTGGATCATCAAATCTAGCACCACTGAAACATCATTTGCCCGATTTGAATAAGGACTCATTCGATGAGCTTCCAGAGCCAGCAATTCATCAGTTTTAAGAATTTTTGTTAGTTCTCCAAAAGCTGGTTTGAAGCGTTCTATATGGCCTACTTGTAAGATACAGCCAGACTCTGCTGCAGCATTGACTAAAGATTCGGCTTCAGAAATATTTGCAGCAATTGGCTTTTCAATCAGAACATGGATTCCTGCTAACAGACAATTTATACCAACAGCATAGTGTAGGCGAGTGGGAACTGCGATACAAACTGCCTCTACATGAGGCAATAGCTCGCAGTAATCCTCGAAAAACTTTATTTTGTACTTACTGGCAGTTTCCAACCCTCGCTCAATATCAATATCGGCTACACCAACTAGTTCTACATCTTTCATTGAACTTAGTACACGGGTATGATGTTGTCCCATGTTGCCTACACCAATCACACCTACACGAATTGGGCGCGGTTGATGACGCTGTCCGTATCCATTTTTTTCTCCCGCTGACATGCTGCTATCTTGCACTCTAATTTTCTCTCCTCAACCACCAACTTTACAGACGCTACAATAGTTGGCTTTTATACTTTATCGCCAATAAAGTAGCCACCTAAAACCATCCAGATGGTAACATAGAGGTTCTATTTATGAAGAATTTCAAAGTTTGTTGTGAGTTCCCGATATCTGTTTTTTTTTGTATTGTCCGATGAAATTAGATGTTTTTTACTCTTTACAAAAAAATATAATAGGTTTTTAGGAGCTTTAAAGTTTTGATAATAAGAAGTTATTGCGTTGGCACCGACAACGCAAATCGCAGCAATGCTTCAAATTCAATTTATACTAATTAGACAACTTCAGAATAATTAATTGTGTGTTGTTTTAATGACATAGTTAGTGAAATTATTATCAATATTGATAACTATAAAATTAAATAATATTTAAAGTAATTTGTAAGTTGTAATTAATTCGTAAAAGAAGAATTATTCATACTGAGTATTTACTCAGCCATAAATAAAAATATGAATAATTTCCCTACATATTATGTATTCAAAGATTCGAGGGTAAGCTTAGGCAACTCCTCAAAATATAAAAGTTATAAAGGGTAAGCCCTGATATTTTAAGGTAAAGTAGTTTGAAATTAAAGATGGGCGTTATTGAGATGAAAGCTGTTATTTTATTATCCGGAGGACTTGATTCTTCCACAGTTTTATACAAAGCTTTAGCTGATGGATGTGAATGTTATGCTATTAGCTTTGATTATCAACAACGACATCGAAGAGAATTGAATTGTGCGCGAGAAGTAGCGAAAAAAGCTGGTGTAGTCAAACATCAGATCGTACAATTTGATTTAACCCAATGGGGTGGTTCGGCGCTTACAGACAATTCTATTGATTTACCCCAAGAACGTTCCTTGGAGGAAATGTCTCAAAATATTCCCATTACCTATGTTCCTGCCAGAAACACAATATTTTTAAGTTTTGCCGTTTCTTATGCCGAAACTATGGGTGCATCTCGGATCTATATTGGCGTAAATGCTCTAGATTATTCTGGATACCCCGATTGTCGTCCCGACTATATCCGGGCAATACAAGAGGTATTCCGCTTGGGAACTAAACAAGGACGTGAAGGGAATCCCATTCAAGTTTTCACGCCTTTAATAGATTTGAAAAAAACCGAAATTATTGAATTAGGTAACTTTTTAGGAGTTCCTTGGGAGTTAACCTGGTCTTGTTACAGTGGTGGTAATGTTGCTTGTGGTGTTTGTGATTCTTGTCGCTTGCGCCTTGCTGCTTTTGACGAATTGGGATTGACAGACCCGGTGCAATATGCTGTTAGTCAGAAGGTATAGGAAAGAAGACAAGAAGAGAAATTTATCAACGAACTACTAACAAATAACACTATTACAACCTTCTGACTTGAATTTGCTGTAAGCGAGGACCATTTACTGAAGCAACTGTAAATTCTAGATTTTGATAGCGGAAGCTTTCGCCAATGCTAGGAATTTTTTGTAGTTTGTAGAGCATAAAGCCTCCAAGTGTTTGATATTCTTTTGTTAAAGGTAGATTGAGTTCTAACAATTCATTGAGGTCTTCTAAGTTTATTTGTGCCTGAACTAAAAAAGTCTGCTCGTCTGACATTTGGATGAGCAAATCATTACTATTTTGCGTATCACCAATGTCGCCGATGATTTGAGCAACTACATCTTGGATAGTTACTAGTCCCACGGTACCGCCAAATTCATCTACCAGCACAACCATAGAGAGCTTCTCTTGCTGCATCATGGGTAATAGTTCGTTTAAAGGTGTGTGTTCCGGTACGAACCTTGCTGGACGCATACAGGAGTGAATCTGTGTATCTAAGGCTAGCTGTCCTAATGCTAAAGGTTTTGTCAAATCTTTAAAGTAAACAATGCCACGAATATCATCTAAGGATTCTCCAAATATCGGGTAGCAAGAATGACCGCTACCTGCCATTTCTTGCAGAAAAATTTGTAAAGTTGCATTTTTGGATAGCGCTACTATCTTGCTGCGAGGAATCATCACAGCTTGCACGGTTACTTCCCCAAACTCAAAGATATTCTTCAAAAGTTCCCTTTCTCTGGCTCTTAGTCCAGTCGATTCTCTTTCTGTGGAAATAATTAACAGTAATTCTTCGGGAGTTACTGGTGTCCTCCAACTCTTACCTGTATATTCGATACCGAATAGCCGCAACAAGAAACGAGTTGATTGATTAAGAATCCAGATGAAAGGGCTGAAAAATCTGACAATAGCTGTAACTGAAGGTCCCAAAAATCGCGCTAATTCTTCCGAGTAAAGCATTGCGACGGATTTGGGGCATAATTCACCTAGCACTATTTGTAAATAAGCTATTAAAAAAAAGGTTAGGGGAATTGATAGGGAATGAGCAATAAGACGATTCATTCCCTCTGGTGTGGGCAAAGATTCTAGCCATACATTAATCAGTTCGACAATGGTACTTTCTCCAATCCACCCCAGCGCCAAACTTGAAAGAGTAATGCCTAACTGGGTTGTGGATAGCAGTCTATCAATGCTACGTTGCAGTACTTCTACTGCAATCGCTTGAATATCACCAGCTTCCACCAACTGATGAATTCGCGATCGCCGTACTGTCACCATTGAAAATTCTGCGGTGACAAAAAAGGCATTGATGGCAATTAGAAGTAAAACCGAGAGTAATCTCAATCCTACTTCCGTCCAATTTAAATTATGAAGACCATTCACCGCCTTTTCTCACGTAAAACTGATACCCCAAGATCCCCGATTACTTGATGCTGACATTTTAAATTAAAGGAATTCATGTTGCCGAGATTATATTTAATCTAAAATTCAGAATCTAACACTTAATATTCTTTCTATCTACCTTTCCACAGGAATATTTGACACTTCCAACCGCAATTTTTGTGCCGGATAATCTGTAAGGGCTAAGGAAATCTTTTTGACATCATCAAGCAAAGCAGTAGGAATACTGACAGTACCATGATGTGTTGGTCCCTTGGAAGGCAATTCTGATGGTAAACCTTCTGTGGAAGCACTTAAAGTTCTTCCTTTGTCATCGGTAACATCAAGGAAACTATAAAGGAAGCGTACCGAATCATCGCCTTTATTATCCATCTTTACTTTTAGCAACAAAGCACCTCCCGAATAGCGGGCTGACTGCACCGAAAAACTTACGCCCTCGCTTTCGGCTTTAACTGGAAATCCTGCTTGGGGTTTTTCTTGGGCTTCAGGTGGTTTCTGCTCTCGTTTGCGTTTGGTATTTTTTTTGCCTTCTTCTAAATCGTTGAGCTTTTTTGATTTGGCTGCTTTTGTTTTACCTTCAATGCGTGCTTTAACAATTTTTAGAATTTCTTCTTCTTTTATCAGCACTACCCCTTCTTTGTCTTGAGAGCTTGTTCCTTTTCTGGCAAACTTGGTAGTGGGACGAGCATCTGGTGTTGTAACACCTTTAAGAGCAGCACTCCCCAAAGCAAACCCCCAAAAGGCGCTTACCGAACCTGCCCCTAACATTAGGGTTAACAAAATCAACGTCAGAAGTACAGTAGAATTTAGTTTCATTGCTTAATTACTATAGCTGTTCGGTGTAAGGATAAAGCAAAGGTATTGAATTTTGTTCGAGTGGACGAGTTGGGAACTTAATAAATATTAGTTTGCACTATTTTATTGTCAAATGATGTAATATAAAATCTGATGCTTGATATAGCAAGGTTAGACAAAAATATAAACCCATGCTATAATTGCTAACCAGCCAGGGTTGGCCGATCGGTTGAGGCAACGAACTCATAATTCGTGTTAGGCAGGTTCAACTCCTGCACCCTGGATTTAAAGACGTAAATATTATGCATTTAGTCATAAGAAAATCTCGGTAGTTTGGAAACTCAGACTTTTTAAAGCTGAGAGGAAAAACGCCCGAAACAGCGAATTTATTCGCCGTAAACTTTGTATTTTTGAGAAGTGACAATTAAACCCGTTGAACGCTGTATTAATCGCGCTTTTTTGGCTGAGAATTGTCCGATACGTTTCCAGTTGCTATCAGAAACGGATACTTGAGTCTTAGTATCTCCACTCACCCACCCACGGTAAGTTTTATTAGCTCTAACAGCTTCGACGTAATCCCCTTTGCGATATCCATGCTGTGTAACGGTGCCTCCATATTTACGCCTTGTCCCGCCTTTGCTGGGAACCATTAAATGTAACTGTCTGCGGCTAATAGGAGGTCGAGAAATAATCAAAAACGTAGAATCGGTTAATGTTAAGCTCCCCTTCCATCCCATCGAGTTTTTATCAACGATTGTGTACTTCAGCCAATGTGTAGCAGCTAAAGCTATGCCATCAAAAGCATGAGTTTGGGGTATTTTCAAAGCTTTGTTACTTTTCTCTTTTTTAAGACCTAAATATTTTCTAGTTACAGAAGTCGTATAACCCTCACAAGCTCTAAAACTAAAAAGCTTTGATGCTAGAGATAGTTTATTACACATAAGCTTTTGACCAACCATTACCGGGCTAAATCCCTTATTACCTTTGGCTTTTACCACCTCGTAAACCACATGAGATACAGGGTATAAATCAACAATTAACCGTAGTAATCTAAGCTCTAAGTTTTTGTTAGCTTTAATACTGGGGGGCATTCCAGACTGTTTGCGGTTATTAAACCGCTTTTGTCTGTGAGAACGTTTGTTGTAAGGTAGTTTGCGGTTAATCCTTCTACCTCTTCTACCTCGGCGCATCATGGCACGTTGAACCATACGCTTAGTTACATTCTTAAAAGGGAGTT
This sequence comes from Cyanobacteria bacterium P01_D01_bin.50, assembly GCA_039200565.1. Taxonomy (GTDB): domain Bacteria; phylum Cyanobacteriota; class Cyanobacteriia; order Cyanobacteriales; family Nostocaceae; genus Rivularia. The sequence goes on from JBCCSG010000086.1 coordinate 18,575, forward strand.
CAACATGAGCAGTTAATAAAGTATCTTTCTGAGATAAAACCGCAATGCCTGTAAATTGCTTTCCGGGGTCTATACCAACTACAACGTCTTGCTTTTTCTCTCTAGAAGCAGGTTTCAAGAGTTGTACATAAAATACGTTTAACTTTGACCACTTGTCCACGGCTTTGCCTTCTTTTATCCATCGCCTAGCCCTACTTGGCTTTGTTGGCATCAATGGCTTCCCGTCGTAATCTAATACTGGTACACGCATAAAGAGATAATCCTTCGTGTATAAGTTTAAGTCCCTTCGCCCACCGCGACTAAGATGTCCTCTCGATCAAGCAACTGACCAAACAGTTTTAGAGATAATCCGAACTAGGGAAATATCCGGAAGTCTTTACCGAGCCGCGGCTCAATGAGCTAGTCAATACTTACGTTGCCTGGTTTGGTTCCGGCAAGCTCAGTGTATGCACGACCTGAGTTACTGACTAGTACTTTTGATTGATAACTAATGACTAATAATTTATATATAGGTATGACGCTCCGTTTCAGCGAGATGGTATGCTATCAAAGCGGAATTCAGTTCCAACTTGCAATTGAGAAGCTCTCATACGGGGAGAACCCAACAACGAGGTGTTATAAGGATTTGGTAAATCTGGAGTCCTAATGTATGGATCGTTGGTTGTCTGTTGTTTGAGCATATCTTGATAAAGAATGTTTACCAGCTTACCATCTCGTTCAATTTCATTTTCTGGAAAGGAATTCTTGAACAATGAACCCGATCCAAGTATCCAATCTATGTCTCTCCCCAAACCCCGGTTTTTGTAAAAGTCGGGATAATTTTTGAAAAAGACTCTTTCAAAAACTTCACTAGGTATTCGATAATTAGACATTTCTGTTTCTGCTGCTGCAATAGTTGGGGGAGCAATTGTAGCAAAAATTACCAGCAAACCACTTAAGGCTTTCAAGTTTAAGGGCATATTAACAACTCCTGTATTTTGGTGCGAATTTTGACTTATCTTTAAAGTAGGAACTCGCATAAGTTCGACTAGTCCGGTGTAACATAAATTTTAATGATTTGTAATGGTTCATCACACTGAAAGCTCTACCCAGAATTACTTATGGGCTACTGATATCGATCTAAATATTCTTCGCCAGCGGCTATTAGATTTATTTTGTCAACTTGCTTATCAAGAAGGAGATTTCGTTCTATCTTCGGGAGCGCGTAGTTCTTATTACATTAATGGCAAGCAGGTAACGCTTCATCCTCAAGGTGCTTTAGCTATTGGTCGAATTCTCTTAAATATGCTGCCTGGGGATACTCAAGCTGTAGCAGGTTTAACTTTAGGGGCCGATCCTATTGTTAGTGCTGTGAGTGTCGTTTCTGCATTGGAAAATAGACCTATACCGGCTTTGATTGTTCGCAAGGAAGCTAAAGGTCATGGAACGAAGGCTTATATAGAAGGTCCTAGTTTACCTGAAGCCGCTAAGGTTATAGTTCTGGAAGATGTTGTCACTACCGGGCAATCGGCAATGAAAGCTGTTACCAGACTTAGAGATGCTGGTTATACGGTAAATCAAGTAATTTCACTGATAGATAGAAAGCAAGGTGGAGAGGAATATTATCAATCAGTAAATTTACAGTTTCAAGCTGTTTTTTCAATTACTGATCTTCAGGAGCGGTATCAGCAGATTTCGATTTGATTTAAGAAAATTAGCTGTTTGAAAATACTTTTTAAATATTACTGCTTATGGAGCGTTAAGTAGTGGTTTAAGATACCCTATTAAGTTGTAATTGTTACTTAAAATTCGATTTTCGAGTGATCCACCAGACATCTTATAATTCCCCAAGAGCTTATTTAGTCCAATTCGGGCGTAAGTTTAGTTTATTAAAGGGGAAAAACATAGGTGTCACATCCATTACTTGAAGTTGTACAACATTTAAAGGAAGGTAGTGTCCGTACTGCTTTCCGAACTTACCCGCTATGTGGGTGTGGAATATAACCATCGTACTGTTGTTGGGGTTCTAGCAGCCCAATTGAACAAGTACGATTTTAAATAACATAGGACAGTCCGCAACTGGCACATTTATCATCAAATTGTCACATTTAATTCGCTCATAACGTTTTTTATAAGCATTAACATCAAAAAAAATTATTTCTCGCAAAGGCAGCATTAATGAGACGTAGCAGTGCTACGTCTCTACATTATTATCTTGTGGGAGAGAAGGAAAGAATTAAAGCGATCGCTTCGCGCATGGGTGAGCGGCTTATCGCACTTACCGTTGCGCTACTGGTTGCTTATCAGTTTTCGCCAAGAATTTCTCCAATTCAGTCAATGCATCAGCATCAACCTTGGTTTGCATGGGACAAAATTTAGGGCCGCACATCGAACAAAATTCGGCGGTTTTGTAAATATCGGCTGGTAAAGTTTCGTCGTGATATTCCTTAGCTCTTTCGGGATCGAGTGATAATTCAAACTGACGATTCCAGTCGAAGTTATAACGAGCTTCAGAAAGCTTGTCGTCCCTGTCTCTCGCTCCAGGTCGATGTCTGGCAATATCTGCTGCATGAGCAGCTATTTTATAAGCTATTAATCCATTGCGTACATCTTCTGAGTTTGGTAAACCCAAATGTTCTTTTGGTGTTACGTAGCAAAGCATTGCGGTTCCGTACCAACCAGCCATTGCTGCACCAATTGCTGAGGTAATGTGGTCGTAACCTGGTGCAATATCGGTAACCAAAGGTCCTAGAACGTAGAAAGGAGCTTCGGAACATTCTTCCATTTGCTTTCTGACGTTAAATTCAATTTGATCCATCGGTACATGTCCGGGACCTTCGACCATTACCTGTACGTCGTGTTCCCAAGCTCTACGAGTTAACTGTCCTAGGGTTTTGAGTTCGGCTAACTGTGCTTCGTCGGAAGCATCATGGGTACAACCGGGACGCAAGGAATCCCCCAAGCTGAAGGAAACATCATATTTTTTGAAAATCTCGATAATATCTTGGAAGTGAGTATAAAGAGGATTTTGCTTGTGATGATGCAGCATCCAACGAGCAATAATACCGCCACCGCGAGATACAATACCCGTGATGCGGCTTTTCACTAAAGGCAAATGCTCAATTAGAATTCCAGCATGGATAGTCATATAATCCACACCTTGTTGAGCATGCTTCTCGATAATATGGAGAAAATCATTAGCAGTTAGATTTTCCATATTACCGTGGACGCTTTCCAAAGCTTGATAAATTGGTACCGTTCCGATAGGAACTGGTGAAGCGTTAATAATCGCAGTACGAATTTTATCTAAATTTCCGCCACCTGTAGATAAATCCATTACGGTATCAGCACCGTACTTAACCGCTAATTTCAACTTATCTACTTCTTCATTTAAATCACTTGAATTAGGAGAAGCGCCAATATTAGCATTTACCTTACATTTGGAAGCAATCCCAATAGCCATTGGTTCCAAGTTGGTATGATTAATATTCGCTGGGATAATCATCCTTCCCCGCGCAACTTCGTCACGAATTATTTCCACAGGGAGGTTTTCCCGTGTAGCGACATAGTGCATTTCTTCTGTAATCACACCTTGACGAGCGTAATGCATTTGAGAAACATTACCTTGTCCGCGTCGCTTAACAACCCATTGTGTACGCATATTCGGTTTCCTTAATAAACAGCTTCCCTCCGCCGGTATTATCCGGACTCAGGTGCAAAGGGTCTAATCTCAGCCTTCTAAAAACAGGCACCCCTAGCATTGAGAAATTATCCTATCACTTTTTTTGCTGAGGGAAGAAATACGTTTACATTTCTCATTTATTGGATTTTAGATTTTAGATTTTAGATTTTGGATTTTAACAACGGATGCGTTTTGTTTCGGATTTTAGATTTTAGATTTTCAATTACCAACTACCAATTACCAATTACCGATTACCAGTTAACGATTCCCAATCCTCAATTCCCAATTCCCAATTCCCAATCCTCAATTCCCAATTCCCAATTCCCAATCCTCAATTCCCAATTCCCAATTACCAATTACCAATTACCAATTACCAATTACCAATGCCCAAATATCGCTATATTATTTTTTACAAACCTTATGGTGTGCTTAGTCAGTTTTCTAAAGACACTCCAAGCCAAAGAACTCTTCAAGATTATATTTCTGTTCCGGATGTGTACCCTGTGGGACGTTTAGATTCTGATAGCGAAGGGTTATTACTGTTAACAAACCACGGACAATTACAACATCGGCTTTGTCATCCTAGATTTGGTCACTATCGTACTTATTGGGCACAAGTAGAAAGAATTCCAGATGCTGCTGCTTTAAATCAATTGGAACAAGGTGTGCTGATTAAAAATTATCGTACTCAACCAGCAAAGGTAAAACTATTGTCGCAAGAACCACTTTTACCCCCGCGTATTCCACCGATAAGATTTCGCAAAAATATACCTACTGCATGGCTAGAAATTACTTTGACTGAAGGTAAAAACCGTCAAGTGCGACGGATGACTGCATCTGTAGGGTTTCCTACTTTGCGATTGATACGAATCCAAATCGCTCACTTTAAGCTAGATACGCTACAAGTTGGAGAATGGCGCGATTTAACTCTTGAAGAGGTTCGATTGCTGCAAAATTTTGCTTTTTCAAGTGGTTAGTTGCTGGATAAAAAGGGATAAGAACCATCACCCCATAAAATAAATACCTTATTAAAATTCGTAATAAGTAAGTTAATTACCAAAAAAAAATATATATCTGAATTAAGGTATTAAATACATCACTATTACACCGACTAAAAAGTTACTATGTTTTTGATTTTACACAATTTTTAACACAATACCTTTGACATAAATCTGACCAAAAGCTGTATAATACTCTTTTTTTATTCCTAACCAATTTATTGTTAATACCGGGGTGCATTATTCTTATGAGCTTAAATCAGTCGCTTAACTGGTATCAA
>JBCCSG010000087.1:0-23414 GCA_039200565.1 Cyanobacteria bacterium P01_D01_bin.50
AAGCCTTGGGAGCGACTGATTCCCTCAGATAAGACTCTGCTTCTTCTAAGAGGGTTTGTTGAGCAAAAGCCTGGTTTTCTGCAATCAATGACATCTGAAAATATCAGCTAGAAATTAAACTACATCAATGATTAATATACCCAATTTTAAGTCAGCGCAGTTAAATTCCGGCGTATCCTGGTGGAGCTTGAAAATGCCCAGTTATTTGAGTCAATTTCTCGGCAATTTTTAAAAGTCTCATATCGCTTCCACGCCTTCCCACCACTTGTACCCCAATAGGTAAACCTTTTTGCGACTGAGTAAAGGGTAGCACTACTACCGGTAATCCTGCTAAATTAAAAATGGTTGTATAAGCGCCAATACCTCTCAAATAAGGAAACTGCTTACCATCTATCTCAATATCTTCCTCCCATTGCTGATGTTTAAATGCCGGTATGGGTACCACAGGGCATAACCAAACATCCCAATCAGATAAGAACTTCTCTAGAATAGCAATTATATCTTTGCGTCTGCTAAGAGCATTGTCATACTGTTGTTGATTTACTGAAGATAAACCAAATTCAAAACTGAGAATTTTGCTATAAATATCCCGAGCAATAGTAAAATCTAAATTTGGTGGGTTATGTTCCTCAATGCAACACCCTAAATTTTCTAGAGATAATGCTAATTTTTCTAAGGATTTTTTAGTTTCTCTTGATGCTGGAATATCACCAAAACCTACAGTCCAAGCGTAGCGATATGACCGTAAATCCTCTATATTTTTTTCTTCTTTGGGTATACTGAGTAACTCTAATTTTGGAATTTCTGGTTCTTCAATCAACGATAAACACAACCGCAAATCTTCCACACAACGAGCTAAAGGTCCTATATTTTGTAAATGTCGGATGGTTTTTGGTTTTCCCGGTAGCTCTGGAATATGTCCAAATGTTGATACTCGATACTCTGTAGGCTTAAAGCCAAATACACCACAAAAATGTGCGGGAACGCGGATAGAACCCCCTAGGTCACTACCTAGTTCTAAAGGTGACAATCCAGTAGCTACAGCAGCTGCACCACCTCCAGTACTACCACCTGGGGTATATTCCAGATTCCAGGGATTATTTGTTCTGCCAAATAAGGGACTATTTGTTTGAAAATCTCCCGTCAGCTTTGGTAAATTCGTTTTACCTAAAATAATGGCTCCAGCTGCACGCAGTTTTGCGACAATGGTAGCGTCTTGGGTTGGGACATAATTGGCTAAAGGTTCGTAACTACTAGTAGTACGCAGCCCTTTTGTTTCTAAGCTGTCTTTGATGGTTATAGCTACTCCATGTAAATCACCCCAAATTTCCCCTCGTGCTAAAGCTTCGTCGGCTTCAAATGCTCTTTGATAAGCGTTTTCTGTATCTAAAGTAATAATGGCGTTGAGTTTGGAATTATGTTGAGCAATGCGAGCAAAATGAGCTTCTAAAACTTCAACAGATGAGACAGTGCGATCGCGAATAGATGAAGCTAATTGAGAAGCTGATAAAAATACTAAGTCATTCATTACAACACAAGTCTATTACTCTTGTTGTTAATGTATTCTATTACAGCTATACTGCCTGGGTGACAATTGTAATCGGAGGTTGCGATTATGACAGATTCAACAACTCAAGGAAATACTCATTTTATTTCACCACAGTTACTGAACAAATTAAACTACCAGACCCCTATAAGTAAATTTTTCGCTGAAGCTACTTATATGAGTCGCCGAACTGAACCAGAAAGTATTGATTTTAGCATCGGTAATGCTCACGAAATGCCACCTCCAGGATTTGTAGAAGCCCTACAAAGTTGGAGTGTACCACAAAATGAAGGTTGGTATGGCTACAAGGGGAATATTCCAGAATCACGGGATACTGTATCTGCTGCTCTTCAGGATAAACGCGGACTTTCTATATTACCTGAAGATATTTTTATGACTAATGGTACTGTAGTTGGTTTGGCGATTTGTCTGGAAATGCTTGCGGGCGAAGGAGATGAAGTAATTATTCTGACTCCACCCTGGTTAGGTTATAGACGTATGGTTCATTTGACTGGTGCGATTCCGGTGGGTGTGCCTGTGGATACAAATACCTTTGATATGAATGTAGAGGCGATCGCAGCCGCAATTACCGAACGAACTCGGGCTATAATTGTCAATTCACCCCACAATCCTACAGGTAAGATTTTCTCTGGTAGTACTCTGGAGCGTTTAGCTAGTATACTTACCGAAGCTTCTAAGCGCTACGGCAAACCTATTTATATAATTTCTGATGAAACCTTTAGCCGTATCGTTTTTGATAACCAAGTTTGTCCTAGCCCTACCCAATTTTATCCATTTTCCTTCTTGGTATATGGTTACAGTAAAACTTTAATGGCTCCCGGTCAACGCATCGGATATATTGCTTTACCTTCTACTATGCCGAATCGGGAAGAAATAAGGAGGATAATTGCCATTTTACAAGGAACTACTTTTGGTTGGTGTTTTCCTAGCGTACTAATGCAGTATGCCTTAGGCGACTTGGAAAAAATAAATATAAATATCGAGCATTTACAAAAGAAGCGAGATTGGATGGTGAAGGCATTGCGGGATATGGGTTACAAACTCAATACCCCTGATGGAACATTCTTCCTATTGGTGCGATCGCCTTGGGAAGATGATTGTGCTTTTGGGGAGTTATTGGCGAATCATGATGTATTCGTTTTACCAGGAACACCCCAAGAAATACCCGGTTACTTTCGGATTTCTTTTACTGCCAGCGAAGACATGATTTCTCGCGCTTTACCGAAATTCCAAGCTGCGATCGAATATGCTGTTGCCAATCCACATGGTTAGATTTGAATACATATATTTGATTGGCGATCGTATTTATCAATTCTTGTGGTAAATCTTTCCCGTTGATTTTTAAACTCTTATTATAAAACTTTTTTTTTAATTTAGATTGCTCAACATATTTCAATAAGTCAGCAAAGCCATAATAATAACGATAAGTACCTACATTCATCCAGAGTAAACTGAATGGCTAAAAGCCATCCGTCATTTTATTTAAATAGACTAATAATCTAAACTATCAAAATAGTAATTGGGATAAGGCAAGCCGGCAAGCCGGCAAAAGGCAAGCTTGAATAAGGGTTTGAGGGTAATTTACCCAAGCTATATTACAGCTTGGTTTATTTGTGCCGACTTACTTATTCGCAAAATTAAGTATTGCCTTGTAAAGTGCAAAATATAAATAAAAGCTTATGTGCTAATTAAGAAAACTTTGTAATGGATGCTGTTTTCATTGATGTACTATGCGAAAAAAAAATTTTTATTTTATTATAAAATTATTAATAAGTTAAGATTTAACTTATTTAGCAAATATACACCTCTAATAGCTAATTATTTCTGCATATAATAGACATCAATAGAATGATAATGTAACTTGATTACGTTGTTTTTTATATTTTATTATTTTATATATTTAGGTAGATGATATAAGCATCTATGGTTATTTTTGTGCTATTCACGAATAAATATAGGGAATTTTACTGTTTGGTAAATACAATATAACGGGTATGAGTATCCCTAGTTTCATTTACAAATTTAACTTGTATTCCAGTCAATAGAAAACCCCTATATTCACTTAGTGTCTTCTTCCCTATTCTCTGTTCATTTTATTTATTGATAAATTATAGAGATAAATTATGCTGCCAGAATTTCTAGATACATTACGTCATTTCCTCACTTTACCATTGAGCTTGATTATTAAAGTAGGATTACCTACTATTTTATTGTTATTAACTTCTAAAGTTTAGAATTACAGAGAAATAAACTGACATATAAAATACCTAATTCCTGATGAAAGAGATAGATATCTAAGAAAAAAGCTTAAAAATATTCCACCAAATGAAAATTCTGACAATTATTGGTTTAAATCAAAGAAAAGAAAGATGAAAGGTATATTTAGAATAATTGTGATTTTCGCAATATCCAGTGTAATTTTTGCTGTTATTTCATCATGGATTTCTCCTCCTCCATATCTAACAATTCATGGTTCTAATACAATTGGCTCTGAATTAGTACCAGAACTTGCAAAAGCATTTTTAGAGGAACAACTTGAGGCTGACGAAGTTAAGATAGAGAACACAACAGAACCAGTTGAAAAGCTTGTTACCGGTAGAGGAAGATTTCGACGACTTGCAATTGAAACACATGGATATGGCTCCAGTACTGGTTTTAAATGTATCATTCAAAATCAATGCGATATTGGTATGTCTTCAAGAAAAATTAAGAGAAGTGAAAAGACAAGAATTTTAAGGGAGTTCAATGCACAAAACTTCTCAAACGATTTTGAAACTACCATTGCTATTGATGGAGTAGCTATAATTGTTCACAAAGACAATCCTATAGAAGAACTAAGTTTAAAGCAACTTGCTGGAATTTTTTCGGGTAAAATCAAAAACTGGGAAAAGATTACTAATCAAATAAGCGGAAAAATCAATCTTTACGTCAGAGATGATAACTCTGGAACAAGAGAAGTATTTGTAGAAAAAGCTTTAAATGGAAAGAAAATTTCATCTAATGCTGAAAACTTTGAGGATAGTACTCAGTTATCCAATCGTGTTGCTAATGATAGACAAGGAATTGGATTTATTAGCCAAAACTACATTGAAAATGCAAAGCCAATTAAGATTTTTGATAATGGAACAAAACCTCTTTTACCAGATAAATGTTTTATGGTTACAGAGGAATACCTGCTTTCTAGACGACTTTATCTCTATTTACCAGAATGGTGGAGAAAAAATGAGAATGAACGGTACATAATAAGTCGCAAATTTGTCAATTTTTCTCTGTCTCCTGAAGGTCAAAAAATTGTTGAAAGTCAAGATTTTGTTCCTGTAGTAAATCTTGAACAGGATATTAATAGTTGTTCTATTTCTGATGATAAAAAAGCTGTTAGAATTCCCGTAACTCTATTCTTTAAAGTTAATACCAATCAGCTTGATAGTAAAGGAGAACAAGACATTGCTCGTATTGTAAAACTATTACAAAAACCGAATTTTCAAGATAAAGATGTGATAGTTCGTGGCTTTGCTGATAATCGTGGAAGTGAAGAGCTAAACTTAAAACTTTCTCTAGAGAGAGCAGAATATGTAGCTAATCTCTTGAGAGACAAGGGAGTTACACCAAAGAGTGTGCGTGGGTTTGGAGAAGAAAATCCAATTGCTTCTAATGAGTCTGAAAAAGGGCGACAAAAGAATCGTCGAGTGGAAATTTGGTTGCAATAAATATAGGCAAAATCCAATTCTCAACTTATAAAATTCGTAGTTGTATTTAAGTGTTAAGGAGACTCAGCAATGAAAGAACGCGAGAATCCCTTATTGACAGCAATTGGAGTCATTATCGGTGTTGTTATATCTATTTTCATAATTATTGAGATTGAAGAAACTATTAAGAAGAATTCACAATTTGGAGGTGAATGGATAGATAAAATTGGGAACTCACAAATTCTTGCTACTGTCGAATCCATAAGCATCATTGCAGGTGTTGTTTTTTTGATCTCGAAAAATGAAAATACTAAGCAAAATTAATTACATATTGTCCGAAGTGAGGAACGAAGCATAAAGCCAGGCACTTGAAGTTTAATTAATTTTGCACAACTACTTATGAAGCCCCGAAAGCCATTTACGATGTAGGTAATTTACCAACCAGTTATATAGGAATCCTAATTGAAAATTGAAACGCTTATTGGTACACCCTAATATCCTATAATCCTTTTGTCTCTTGCCTACCCACGCAAATAATTGTGACTTCGCCACGCTGCGCCTTCCAAAAATCAAACCGGATTCCTATATTCGCCGCAAAAGCACTGGAAAGAAATCTAGTCGAAATGTTCGTAGCGCCGCGATCAGCCCGTAATGGGCATGCAGCAACTTTACTTTTATTCAACTTACTTAAAATCAAGAAACATATTTCAATAAGTCAGCAAAACCATAAATACTAACGACAAGTAAGAGTAATGCTGTTAGTTTCGTAATTCGTGATTGGGGAGTCGGTGCAATTGCTTCCCTTACTAAAATAGAAGCTGATGCACCAACTACGAAACTTAAACCCAAAATTAAATAAGGAAGCTCGTCAATAAAGGTGGAAATTGTCAGCATTATTAATGCCATTCCTAGCATTATTAACTCTACAAATCTCGGCGGATTATATTGACTTGCTAAAAAGATGGCATGTATCCAGGAGTAACAGGTTCTAATCATGATGGGGAGATGGTAAGCCACTGCGTTGGGCGGGTTCCCCGACTTGTAGCAAGTGGCGCAACCCGAAGGGGGAGATGGGGAGATAGGGGGATGGGGAGAATTCTAAATTCTAAATTTTAAATTCTAAATTCCTAACTCCTAACTCCTAACTCTTAATTCCTAACTCCTTGATTTTACCTTCTTGCTGCTCCTACTTTTTCTCCGGTTCCGTTAACGTTGGCTTTATCTTCTGGAAGTTCTACACCAAATACGCGGGAGAAGGTTTTCTCTACTTTATAGCCGGTATCAATGGATTCCAAGGGATCTTTCCGCAGTCGGTGACGCAGACACAGGGCAATAACGCGGCGAATATCGTCTACGGTGACTTCATTACGTCCTTCAAAGGCGGTTAAGGCTTTGGCGGCACGATTGGTTACAATATCACCGCGTAAACCATCTACGTCTAATTCAGAACATACTTCAGAAATTTTTACCCGGTAGTCATATTCCATATTAACGGAGGGTAAAAATTCTTGGGCTTTAATAATCCGCTGTTGTAGTTCTTGCTGCTGTAGTTGGTATTTCTCGGTAAATTCGGGAGGATTTTGGTCAAATTCTGACCTTTGTTCGACGATTTGAACTCTCAATGCTGGTTCTTTGACGGTGTGAATTTCGGCGTGCATTCCGAATCTATCGAGTAATTGGGGACGTAATTCCCCTTCCTCTGGGTTTCCGGAACCAACGAGAACAAAACGTGCTGGGTGACGAATGGAAATTCCTTCACGTTCAACGGTATTCCAACCGCTAGCAGCTGAGTCTAAGAGTACGTCTACTAAATGATCGTCTAATAAGTTGACTTCATCAACATAAAGAATACCACGATTGGCTTTGGCTAAAAGTCCTGGTTCAAAAGCTTTGACACCTTCTGATAAAGCCTTTTCAATATCGATGGTGCCACAAACTCGGTCTTCTGTTGCTCCCAAAGGTAAATCTACCATTGGCACCTTCATGTGGTCTATGGAAATATCTTCGCCAAGTTCATACTTTTGACGAGCTTCATCACCCATCAAATCGGGGTCGCTTGGATGAGAATTGAAGGGATCTTCAGCAACCACGGTAACTTCCGGAAGTAAATCGGCAAGCGCTCGAATTGTCGTTGATTTACCGGTTCCACGGTCCCCCATTATCATTACGCCGCCAACTTTGGGGTCTATGACGTTTAAAATTAGAGCCAGTTTCATTTCTTCCTGACCCACAATGGCGGTAAAAGGAAATACCACACGTCGGGCACTCTTTTTGTTTTGAGTAGTAGGACTCACCGATAAATTACCTTTATATATTTCTCTTATTACCATTTTTATTTTGCCATATAAAGGGACAAGGGAGATGGGGGGATAGGGGGATGGGGGGATAGGGAGATGGGGAGAGTTAGCAATTATATATAAAAACTGCTCGCTGAATTGTTATCTGCGAGTAAGTTTAATTTAAAAAGTATATTTAATCACTTAACACTTTGTTAAATAGGACTATACCATTGTATAAGTTTGATGTTGTCTTGCTTGCAGCTTAAGTATTATTTCTAGCTTTTAGGCGGTTGCTGGTAGATAAGACGTTATTAGAAAAACACGGATGCGATCCTATGTCCATAGATTTAAGGAAGTTTTTTCAAGCTACAAATCCTAGTAAAACCCTAGTTATTGAGAATGCTGAAGACCAAAAGTATTATATTGATTTTTCTTCGGTAAGGGGTGGCAAAATTATTGAGGAGTTGCGGGATAATATTACATTTTTCTCGCCGGAAGATCCTACTTGCGTGTTATTTACAGGACATATTGGATGTGGAAAGTCTACTGAATTATTGAGGCTGAAAACGGAATTGGAAACGGAAGGATTTTATGTGGTCTATTTTGAGTCCAGTGAAGATATGGAAATGGCTGATGTTGATATCGGAGATTTCCTGTTAAGTGTGGCGCGTCGAGTGAGTCAGAATCTGGGTGATATTAATTTGGATGAACCCAGTCAATTAAAGGAATTATTACAAGGGGCTTGGCGGGTTCTGAATGCGGAAGTTGTGGAGATGAAAGCTAAGCTTCCGGGTATTGGTGAAGTTGGTGTTAGTTCTGATGAGGATAAGTTTTCTCTGGCTTTTGGTATTGGAGAAATTACGGCGAAGACTAAGGATGACGTAACTTTACGAGGACGTTTAAATCAATATTTGGGTCCTCAAAAAACTAAGTTGTTGGAGGCAATTAATTCTGAGTTACTCGAACCTGCTGTAGAAAAGTTGAAGGATCAGGGTTATATTGGATTGGTAGTGATAGTGGATAATCTAGACAGGGTGGATTCTCGCGCTAAGCCTTGGGGTAGACCACAACAAGAGTATCTATTTATCGATCAGAGTGAATATTTAACTAAGTTACGGTGTCATGTCGTCTATACAATGCCTTTGGCATTGAAGTTTTCCAATCACTACGGAAACTTGACTCAACGATTTCCAGAAGATCCAAAAGTGTTACCAATGGTATCAGTGGAATTACCTGATGGGAGTATTTTTGAACCGGGAATGGTGTTGTTACGACAAATGGTGTTGGCGCGGGCTTTTCCCGATTTAAATCCACAGCAGCGTCTGAATAGAATTAATGAGGTTTTTGACAATGCAAAAAGTCTAGATAGATTATGTCAGGTAAGTGGCGGACATGTAAGAGATTTACTGCGATTGTTAAATAACTGGATTCAGAGAGAGAGAAAACTTCCTTTGTCACGTCAAACATTAGAAGCTTTGATTCGTTACCGTCGCAATGAAATGACGATGCAAATTTCTGATGATGAGTGGGAATTGTTGCGCCAGGTGAAGAAGCGGAAGAAGGTGAGAGGGGATTTGGAGTACCAAGCTTTAATTCACAGTCGTTTAGTATTTGAATACCGCGATGCTGGTGGCGAATCTTGGTTTGATGTCAATCCTATCTTGGCAGGATCTTGTGAGTTGGAAGATTGAGGGGAGTTAGGAGTTAGGAGTGAAGAGTTATGAGTGAAGGAGTTGGAAATTATGAGTGAAGAATTTGAAGATAGTAAAAAATTACAGAATAAGGAGATAAAGGAACAGGGGGACATTTCTTTGTCTTCTTCCGATCTTTCTACACCCTCTCCAACTTCTCCACTCTCTGATTCTTCAAATGAAGAAGGCTTAGAGGAGCTTGCTTGGACTTTGGAAGCTTCAGTGGGTGAGTTTAAATTGATTTTGGCGCGTTGTAATTATTTGCGGTTGCGATCGCGTTTAGTAAAAAGACTGCGACAACTGACTAATATTGACATTCGGATTCTGAATTTGGAGAGAACTGATAAAACCCTATATGGAACTATTGCTGAGGAGGTTAAGGATAATCCCCCGGATGCTTTGATGGTTTTTTACTTAGAGTCTGTGCATAATCTAAAACAAATGTTTCGTGCTACCAATCAAGTGCGAGAGGAGTTTCGCAAGCGGTTTCACTTCCCTGTTGTATTATGGGTGACAGATGATGTATTACCTCAATTAGTAAGATCGGCAAGCGATTTTGAGAGTTGGGCTACTACAACTGAATTTGCGATCGCTATTGATGAATTAACCACAACTCTGAAAAAAGATACCGATGCTTTATTTGCTACAGCTTTGGCTGCCGATGCTTATTGCCTGGGTTGGCAAATGGGATATCTGCGTCGCCGAGAAGTAATTACAGCATTCCAAGATTTACAAAGTAGAGGATATAAATTAGAACCTGCCCTCAAAGCTAGTGTAGAGTTTGTTTTAGGACAAGATGCTTATTTGACAAATCAGATAGAGCAAGCTTTGAAATATTATTATCAAAGTTTGGCTTTTTGGCTAAATTCCCTTGAGACTGATCAATTATCCATAAAAGAACCAAAAATTTATTCTCCCTATCTCCCCTTCTCCCCCTCTCCTCCTCTATCTATCTTCCCATCTGATTCTCTTCCTAATTCTAAATTAGGGGTAATATTATTTTATATCGGCTTATGCTATTTCCAACAGGCTCAAAAATATCGTTTGAAATCTGTTGATTTTTTACAAGAAGGGAAGAAATATTTTCAGCAGAGTATTGATATTTTTACTTTAGCGAATCGTCCTAATTTAGTCGCAAAATTTATCAATCCTTTGGGAGAAGTTTTACAACGTTTGGAGAATTGGAGCGAATTAAAAAAAATTGCTCAAAAGTCTTTGGATTTGCAGCAATTATACGGTAATCCTTTGCGAATAGCCCAAGCTTATGGTTTTTTAGCGGAAGTTTCATCAAGTCAAAGTCAATGGAATCAAGCAAAACAATATGCCTACCAAGCTTTACATAATATCGCCAAAGCACCCTCAGCACAATTACAACATCGTGCTTTATATCTACTGTTATTAGCAATAGCAGAAAGACATCTCGAACAAAAACCGCGAGCAGTGAAACATTTACAAATGGCGCGGGATATTGGTTCTCAAGATAACCCACATCAATATATTCGGATTTTACAATCTTTACAGGAAGTATATTGGGAACAATATCGTTATTTAGAAGCATTTCGTGTTAAATTAGAACAGCGTTCTATTGAACAACAATATGGTTTTCGGGCGTTTATTGGTGCAGGAATAATTCAACCCCAAAGACAAGCGAAATTAATTGTAGAGACTTTACATACAACTTCTATACAAGCAGCATCTGTATTAGAAACAGTAGCACCAGAAATGACTGCGTCTGGTAGAGGAAGGGATGTAGAAAAATTGTTAGAAAAGATTGCTCGTCCCGACTGTAAAATGATAATTATTCATGGATATTCTGGTGTAGGAAAAAGTTCTTTAGTACAAGCAGGATTAGTTCCAGCTTTAAAGCATAGTTCTATTGGTTTACAAGAGATAGTGCCAGTTAAGGTAAGTATTTACACAAACTGGGTATATGAATTAGGGAAATTATTAATCCAAGCATTAAAATCTAAAGGAATTCAATTTGGAATAGATGAAGAAACAAGAGATAAAGGTTACAAATTGCTATTCTCAAATCCAGAATCACCAGAAGATATTTTAGAGATATTACGACAAAGTGAATGGCGTAATCTAAGAATAGTATTAATTTTCGATCAATTTGAAGAATTCTTCTTTGTTTATGATTCAGCCACTCAAAGAAAGCAGTTTTTTGAATTTATTGGAGATTGTTTAAATATTTTAAGTGTCAAAGTTATTTTATCTTTACGGGAAGATTACTTGCATTATTTACTTGAATGTAATCGTCTATCAAGTATGAATATTATCAATAATGATATTCTCAGTAAAAATATTCTTTATAAATTAGATAACTTTGCATCATCAGACGCTAAATCCTTAATTGAACGCTTAACACAACATTCAAATTTTCATTTAGAGCCATGTTTAATCGAGCAATTAGTACAAGATTTATCCGCCAAATATGGAGAAGTTCGTCCAATTGAATTACAAGTAGTAGGGGCACAATTACAAACCGAGAATATTACTACATTAATACAGTATAAAAATTGCGGACCAAAAGAAGAATTGGTCAAACGTTATATGAAAGAAGTAGTAGAAGACTGTGGCACTTTGAATCGTCAAGTTGCGGAATTACTACTATATTTACTTACAGATGAAAAAGGTACTCGTCCCTTAAAAACTCGTTCGGAGTTAGAAAGAGACTTACGAGCCTTATCTTTAGAAGAATTAAGCAAAGAAACCAATCAATTAGACTTAGTAATACGAATCTTTGTCGAAGCCGGTATAGTAGTTTTAATACCTGAGAATCCCGCCGATAGATATCAACTCGTACATGATTACTTAGCCTCATTTATTCAAAAACAGCAAAAACCACGACTCAATGATTTAATTGCAGAACTTAAAAAAGAGAGAAACAAAAGAAAACTCAGTGAAGACAAACTCAACCGTATTTATCAAAAAGTATTATTCGCCGCACTTATCACCTTGGGAATATTCACCCTACTAATGGCGATCGCTATTGGGTTTCCTTGGGAATGAGGTAAAGTTAGTACTTAAGAGTTAAAATCAAAAATCTTAACTGTAAACTATGGATAAGTTACTCGATGTTGCTGGTTCCCGAGAAATTGCTGCTCAAATCAAAAGCAAAGCTAAGAAACCTTTCGACAATGCTTATCAAGCAGTATTGGCTACTGAGGGTGCAATTTATGCTCAAGGCTTTTTGGTAATAAAAAGTAAGCCTTATCGACTTCTCGAACATGCTTGGATAGAAATAGATTCGCGAATACTCGATCCACATTTACCGCATTTAGCTAAGGAAACTCCGGAATTTTGGTATTTTACCGCACAAAGATTTACCGTAAAAAAACTGAAAAAGATAATCGAAGAATCAAAAGAAGATTATCCTGAAGATGACCCATTGCCAATTTATGGTGATGCGCCTTATGAATATTATGGGGATGTAATGTTAGGCGGTAAAGAATATTTATCGGCATATGAAGCCGCAACTGCTAAATGTCAAGAACTTAATCAACCGAATATTGATAATAATTAACAACTAATTAGATTTTCCATCACTTCCAAAGTATTCGCGGTATCCACAAATTTTGTCTTCGCGTACATCCAATGATATTGCAATTCGGTTTTTATAGGGTATCCCCATAAACTCTCCTTCGTCACGAAATTCAAATACTACTGTTGTTTCGTTGCTAGTGATTCTTTCGGTGGAAGTAAGTTTAATTACTCCATTTAATTCTTGTGAAATATATTCAAAAAATTCTTTTGCTCGTTGTTTCCCGATGTTTAAACCCTGGTATTTTCCTTGAGGAAACCAGAAGCTAAAGTCTTCTGTCAGCATATCCAAAAAATTATTCCATTCACCTGTTCCTAAACCATGCATTAAATATTCAAATGCCTGATGTGCAACTTTTAAAGTATTTTCTGATTTTTGGATCATTTTTTTATAATTTAATTGCAGGATTGCAGTTTTACATGAATTATTTAGATATGAAACAAGGTGATTTGTCAACTTAATCATCAAATGTTTGATAATAGGGATAATCTTATAGTTGATAGTTGATAAGTAGCGAGGCGTTGAAAATAGTAATTAGAAATAGTGAATAGTGAATGGTGAATAGTGAGTAGAAACAAGGCTTTGGGCTAAATTTACATTCTGTAATATATTTTGGTTTATTTGTGCCGACTTACTTAGTGGTTAGTTGTTAGTTGTTAGTTTTTTATTGTTCATTGTTCACTGTTAACTGATGAAGCGTTTCCGGCAATAAATATGTGATGCTTATAAAGTCGGCTTTTTAGCCTCATGCATCAATTGATTCTCCCAAGGGGAAGCCAGTAAGGAAGTATTCTGGCAATAATATTAAACGACACTCGGTTCCAATAAAAGCAGTATTCGCGGCAATTTCCCCAAGGGTTTAATGGCTTCTTTACGGCTAGTTACGCGGTTAACTCCGTGAGTGGTAACTTGCAGCGCCAAGGCAATATAAGAATTAATCGTATTTTTTTTTATTCGACTAGCAGTAGTAATCTTAAAAATTATATTGGTTTATTAGAAGAATCCGAAGAAGAACAAAAATTATTGCGTCAAGACTTACTTATCGGTGCTACCTGCTTTTTTCGCGATCGCCCTGCATGGGAATATTTAAAAGAGGAAGTATTGCCGCAAATTATCGAAAATTTGCGCTCGCAGCAGCAATTAAGAGTTTGGGTATCGGCTTGCGCTACCGGAGAAGAAGCCTATACAATGGCGATGCTGGTTAATGAAGCAGTAGAAAAAAGTAATAAATCTATACATATCAAAATATTTGTCACTGATGTAGATAATAATGCTTTAGAAATAGCAGCTAGAGGAGTTTACCCCGAAAGCATCGTTCATGATATACCTCCAGAACTTTTAGAAAAATACTTTGTACATAATGGCGATCGCTATCAAGTAAAGCATTTTTTGCGGGAAATGTTAATTATCGCTCCCCACGATTTAACCAAAAATGCCGGTTTTTCTAAAATGCATTTGGTAAGCTGTCGCAACGTGCTCATTTATATGCAACCCCATCTCCAACAGCAAGTATTGCGACTGTTACATTTTGCCATTGCTCCCCAAGGTATCCTATTTTTAGGCAGCTCCGAAACTTTAGGAGATTTAGCAGAAGAATTTATCCCCCTCAACTCTAAATGGAAGATTCTTCGTAAAAAACGAGATACTCCCTTATCTTTAGCACCTTTAACGCGACAACCTATAATTACAGCAATTGCTTCTCACGGGCGTACGAAAACTAGACAAAATCAATTTGATAGAGTCATAGGAGAAGTATTTGAGTACTGTTTAGGAGATAGACTTTTAACTTGCGTGCTGGTTAACCGCGAGAATCAAATGGTAAGAGTATTTCATAACTCTGCTAATTTATTAAATTATCCCGTGGGTGAAGCAATTCTAGATATTACCGAAATTGTTCACCCCAGTTTAAAATTACCTCGGAACAACAGGATACGCCTCAATATAAAGTAAAACTGCGTTTTAGCATTCGAGATACAGGCATCGGTATTGAAGAGGATTTACAAAAAAACCTGTTTCAAGCATTTATCCAAGCCGATGGAAGTACAACCCGTAAATATGGTGGTACCGGTTTAGGATTAACAATTTCTAGACGTATTGTCGAATTAATGCAAGGAGAAATTGGCGTTGAAAGTCATCCAACCTTTGGTTCTACATTTTGGTTTACAATCAACTTTTCTGCTTCCGATACTACCCCGCAACCTGACTTAGAATCAACTACTCCAATAACAAATTCTTCATCAGCCAAAACCCTTAAAATATTAGTAGTAGAAGATTACCCCGATAACCGCGACGTTGTGGTATTTATGTTAGAAGAATTGGGTTATCAAGCACAAGCAGTCAACGACGGACAACAAGCACTTGATAAACTAGCCCTTGAGGATTTCGACATAGTTTTAATGGACTGTCAAATGCCCGTACTCGATGGTTACGAAGCCACCCGTCAATTGCGTCAGCGTCAAGGAACACAGCGCCATACCACAATTATTGGTTTAACCGCCAACGCCATGTATGATGATAGGGAAAAATGTTTAGCTGCTGGTATGGATGATTACCTTAGTAAACCCGTGATGATCGAGGATTTGGAACAGATTTTGAGAAAATTTGAAGAATGAATGTTAATAATCAATTATCTTTTTTTTGCTGAATAAGTTCTCTAGCCATTTCTTCAGCCACATCATGAAGCATGGTTTGTACCCATATTCTCGAAAAGATAAAACTAAAGGGAAGATTTACAGCTAAAATCATAAAGGCAGGTATTAAAGCTTGTTTTAACGATTCCTTTCTTGTTTTTTGCAAGGGAGGGGGTTTAGAAGACTCAGAAGATTCCCTTGTTCTTTCAAGGATGCTAGATTCAAGGGTTTGGGTTTCAACTAAATCTAGAATGCTTTCGACTTCTGGGGCTGATGAATCTTGGTTTGACAATATTTCTATAAAACCGCGACGCTTCATCTCAAAACCCATTGCCCTTAGCCCTTCTTCGAGTTCAGATAAGGAATTAAAAGCACTCGCAGAGTAAAGGAGATCTGAAGTCAAGGTTTCAAGGTTGCAACGAGTCAGAGAAAACTGAAATCTTCCATCGATTGCCTTGATTGCTAGATGTAAATCGTGAATATAGCAAGTGAGTGCATTGTTGTTGAATCTAAATGTTTTTGGGTTTGGTAGAGTTTTTGCAACCAGATTTTTAAGTTCTTCTTCCATTTTTAAGCTGTCACAGCCTAACCTGTAACATCTGCATGCAGCAATAGTTTCTTAAACAAATCAACCGAATAAGGTAGCTGGGAAGCACCTGTATGTTCTAAAGCATCCTTGCCCCAGATATAAGCGATCGCAGCTTCTAAGTCAGCTTCAGATATATTTTTTAGCTTACCAGCATTTTTGTATTCATAGAATTTTTGCTTTACTTGATAATCCCGGTCTTTCTTTTGTCCTGAGAGGGTGGTAAAGTAACTTCTAAATCTTTCTGTAAAATCTTCGCCATAAACCAACTTACGAATTGTACCCAGAATTGCAGCGAATTCAGAACGGTTGAAGATAGAGGTTCCTGATTCGTTTTTGTCAGGCTCTCGTTGCTTGGTTGCTTTTAAAGCTTCTGAAACACTCCGACGTGTTTTGTGGTTAATCGAATTAACTAATGAAGTTTCTGTTATGCCGCAGTAATTTTTGAGCCATTGAGTTAGAGTTTGTTTTGCATCTCTATCGATTTCTTCTGTTTCCAACAACTTGTCATATTGATCTAGTAAAGGTGCAAAAGCCAAATGTTCACCGATACGCTCTAGAATTGTTGCTTTAGCTGTTTGCTGCCAAAAATATAGCCAATCAACTAATCTTTTGTACTCATTGTGATTGTTCTTTGAAAATTGATCGGCGTATGCCAAGAACTCTATCCCTTGTCCAGATTCAGCATAAAACTCTTGTGTAGCTCTCATTCCATGGATTTGGATAATATCACTTGTAATGTTTTCTACTTCTTCGGGGCTGATTTTTAGACTTTCAACTTCACCATGCTCAATCTCTAGCAAGACTTTGGTTAAATCCAAGCAGTTGATAAAGCCGTCGCCGTTGCTTTGTACTGCGCGAATAGGGACACGCTTTCCTGTAAAATCAAACTCGTACTGGAAGGTGATAATTCTGTTTTGCATCTCAACATATACCTAGTTTTAATTAAATTTTAATTAAAACTTAAGCAATGTAGTAGATTTTTTCACAAAGGTATAGGTGTTGAGAATACATTTTTAATTGTTCAATCTCAAATACCTTCCCTTCGGATTACCCAAAACTTTTCCGTTATCGTAAATCAAATTACCCCGTAAAAAGGTATTTTTCACCTTCCCTGTTAATTCCATTCCCGCAAAAGGTGTATAACCTTGCTGTGATTCTGAATCTTGTGCATCTACAACAAATCTTGTCACTTCTCCTATGATGAGTTTAAAAATCAGAATAATTGTCAATCAAATTACAAAAAAATTCACTTAGAAGTAAACCAAGAACAACAGCATCTCGGTAACTTGCAATAATAAGAAGCAATTATTTAGATGCCCTATGACAAATCAATTATTTATATATAAAATGTATTTTTCAGCACTTGACTAAATATATAAATATAGGAGTGGCGTTCTAAGTTTGTCATAGTTAAAGATTTATGGATAGAAGACAATTACTAAGAAACAGTTTCGTAGCAGCTACAGGATTAGCAGCAAGCTCTTTGTTTGGCTGTAAATCATTACTATCAGTATCGAAGGAAAAAGATAAAACCAGTTGGGGTTATATAGGTAAAGAAGGGCCAGAAAATTGGGGTAATCTGTCGCCAGATTTCAATACTTGTCAGTTGGGTAATAATCAATCTCCAATCAATATAAAATCGGCAGTTGATGCGGATTTACCTAAATTAAAAATTAATTATAAAAATAGTCCTCTTCGTATTATTAATAACGGTCATACTATCCAGGTAAATTATCAATCGGGAAGTAACTTGTTCCTGAATGATGAATCTTATGAATTACTGCAATTTCACTTTCATCATCCCAGCGAACATAAAGTTGAGGGAGAATTTTTCCCGATGGAATTACATTTAGTTCATAAAAGTCAAAAAGGTTCTTTAGCTGTAATCGGTATTTTTCTCAAACAAGGTAAACAAAACTCAGCTTTTCAAAATATTTGGCAAGCAATGCCTCTGAAGCAAGGCAATGAAAAAACGATATCTGATATAAATATTAATGCTTCCGATCTATTGCCAAAAAACCAAGATTATTATAGTTATTATGGTTCTTTAACTACACCACCTTGTTCGGAAACCGTAAATTGGATTGTTTTAAAAGAACCAGTAGAAATTTCTAGTCAACAAGTACAGAAGTTTGTTAATATCTTTCCCAATAATGCAAGGCCAGTGCAACAAACGAAGCGGAGATTTGTATTAGAATCTAGTTAATCGGATTGAAAAACTGAATAATGAGATTAATAATTTGTATTCTATTCAACTGAAAATAGCTATATTAAGTGTGTCAACACTAAAAGAGTCAACATCCTTCAACGAAAAATAAGAGAAACTTAGAGAAACTTAATTAAGAAAAAGAAGAGGAAGGTTTGTCAGTTTTATCCTCAGTTTCCTCATAAGTTTCTTCGCAGTTATAATTTTGTTTTTCACGAACTATTGCGATTACCTTCCAGAGAGTGCAGTTAGGCTCGATCCCATTCAATGATGCCCTCACAAAGGGCATTATAATTTTCAACGCCTACTTACTTACATAATGTAAATTTAGTTGAAACCCTCCATCAATTTCACTACTCACTATTCACTATTTCTAATTACTATTTTCAACGCCTCGCTACTTAATTAGAATTAACGAAATAGCAATACAGGGATACTACTACTTCTCAGTAATTGAGCGGTAGTACTACCAATTACTAAATGGCGAATGCGTCTATGTCCATAAGCTCCCATGAGTAAAAGGCTGATATCTTGTTGGATAATATAGTTAGCAATTACCTTTTCAGTTTCGCCTATCTTGAGGCTACAAACTGGCTCCATACCTGCTTTTTGCAAAGATTGCTGAGCTTCATCAAGTCTAACTATTGCTGTTCTATCGGAGTTATTTTGAGTCACATGAAGCAGATGTATTTCTAAACTTTGAAATCTTGGAGAATCGGTTAAAAATTGCAGTATTTTTTTGCCAGTTGTACTACCGTCATAGGCAACTAAAATGCGATTGATCGGTTTAAATTTACGAGGAGTAACTAAGCAAGGTTTACGACTACTACGAACAATCCGATCGACATTTGCCCCCAAATGCCCTGATGCAAAATCTGCAGCTTCTCCCCGTTTACCCAAAACAATCAGATCTGAATTCTTTTCAAATTCATGCAAACAATCCACCAAGAATCCAGTTTTATGAATTAATTTAAATTCTTCTATGCCTTCAGCTTGGAGAATTTCGGAGGCATTTTGTAAAATTAATCTTGCCCGTTGATTGTTTAACTTAGCTCTTTTATGTTCTAAATCAACTAACTCATTTAGTAATTGTTCTGAGGCATTAAATCCAATGCTACCACTTAAGTTGCCAGTAGAAGCTACTTGTTGGCTACGAATATCCGTGATACACAAAACCTTGATTTGGGCATTAAATTGAATCGCAAACCAAGCTCCATATTTATAAATATTTTCAGCAAAAGATGAACCATCAGTACAAAGTAAAAGATTTTTCATGGTAGTTTGAGCACCTGATAAATCAGCGAGCAGCGAGCAGTAAGTGGTGAATCGTTGTTAGTCAATGGGGATAAGGGTGGGGCTTGGTATCCCCGATCGATGAATTTTATAACTGATAACTGATAATTGTTAAAAATACTACTGCTGATTTAGTGGACCAGAATTTTGATTATTTGTCAATTTATTTAGTAAAGTCGCACTAGCTTCATTCAGCCCCATTAATTCTACTTCTGCTCCATTACGGCGAAATTTAAGCACCGCTTTATCGAGTACCTCTACTGCCCCTTGATCCCACAGATGAGCATTACTTAAATCAATGGTGACATGCTCGGTTGGTTCTGTAAAATCAAATGACTCTAGAAATTCATCTCTCGATAAAAAGAAAATTTGTCCGGCTACTTTATAAGTTTGATGAGAGCCATCTTTACTGATTATTTTATCCACAAATACTAACTGGGCAATCTTACGGGAGAAGAATACTGTACTCATAACGATACCTACTACCACGCCGAGGGCAAAATTACGAGTAAAAATTGTCACTAGCATAGTCGCTAGCATCACGGCAGTATCTGTGCGGGGAATGCGGCGAATATTTTTGAAAGAAGACCACCTAAATGTCCCTATTGATACCATAATCATCACAGCTACTAATGCCGCCATGGGCATTTGCTTTACCCAATCTTGTAAAAATAAAATGGCAATTAATAGGAAAATTCCAGCAGCTAGGGTTGACAATCTCCCCCTTCCACCAGATTGGACATTAATCACCGATTGTCCAATCATGCCACATCCAGCCATGCCGCCAAAGAAAGCAGTGACGATATTGGCAACACCTTGCCCTTTTGCTTCTTTGTTTTTATCGCTGGGAGTATCTGTAAATTCATCTACCAGGGAAGCGGTTAAGAATGAAGCTAATAAACCAACGATTGCTAAGGTTACTGAATAGGGCAAAATAATCTTTAATGTTTCCAGATTCAACGGCACTTGAGGCAAAGCAAAACTTGGGAAATTAGTCGGTAACTCTCCCATATCTCCCACCGTGGGAACATCTAATTTCAGAGCGATCGCTGCGATCGTCATTACCGCCAGCGCCACCAAGGGAGAGGGAACCACTTTGGTAAAGCGAGGTAGAATGTAAATTATCCCTAGGGAAAGGAGAGTCAATAGATATACGGTTGGTGGAACATTTGTCAGTTGGGGTAACTGAGCGAGGAAAATTAACACTGCCAAGGCATTAATATAGCCAATCATCACCGCTCTAGGAATATATTTCATATGCCGCCCTAGTTTTAGCAACCCAAACAAAACTTGAAAGATTCCCGTTAAAAAAGTGGCTGCGAGTAAATATTGCAAGCCATATTCCTTAACTAAATCAATCATCAGCAGAGCCATTGCTCCGGTGGCAGCAGAAATTGAAGCAGGTCTACCTCCTAAAAATGCCGTCATTACTGCAATAATAAATGAGGTATATAGTCCAACTTTAGGATCTACCCCGGCTATGATCGAAAAGGCGATCGCTTCTGGAATCAACGCCAATCCCACCACAGCGCCAGCCATAATATCTTGTCGAGTGTTAAAAAACCACTCTCGCCTCAATCTTGTAACGTTCAAGCTTCCTCCTTGCACCTCGAAGAGTATATAATTATCAATGGGTAATTAGCACTTACATTTAACCCATCCGTAAATATAATTCTGTAATTAATAATTCGCAGTTATAAAGCTGGTATTGCCTTGAAGAACATCAATTGATCGCAATACAAAGTTTATTGGTAAACTTATAATGGGACAATCTACCCATTCCACAAAAGTGTATTTGACGGGCACCCATAGGATTTTTTTAGAAGAAAAAAATTCTTATGGTAACCCTTTACAAAGACATAAATTTGCTATATAACATGCAGACTGCGGAGCAGCCGAGTCTCTAGGCAAATCTAGGTACCCACCTTTTCCACAAGAATAGTTGCAAAGGAATAGTGATGACTATAAGATTCAGACTGCACCAAAATGGTGGACAATCCCAACCTTTTAAAGTTACCGAAGAGACTGTTAAAAGCTACATTATCTGGAACTGCTTACTATTTAATAATTACAAGGATTTTTATTACGTAACCAAAGCATATCACAGCTTTTTTACAATTCGCAACAGAAGTTAATCGTAGCTTAGGCTACTGCTCTTTGGCAAGGAGTAAGGAGTAAGAAGTAAGAAGTAATAAGTAATAAGTAAGAAGTAATGGATAAGAAAAATCTTTGGGGTGGAGTGGCTTTATAGTAATTAATTAGTCACATATCTTGCCGCTTACATGCAATTAGCTAAATCATAAATTTAATTATTAAAAATAATACTATTTAATTTTCGTTATATTGAGGACTTACGCAAGCGTCACAAAACTCGGATGGTGCCGTACACTGATTGTCTTATAACTGCGTTGATAAATCAGTCAGTGTACAAGCACCCTACAAAAAAATGTGCCAGTTGCGGCCATTCCTAATATTTTTAGTCTATTTTAATAGACTTTTGCTATTAGACTGGGACTTAGAGTCCCAGGCGGGTTGAAAAAAGTCAGATAAATAGTAATGATTTTTACAATATTTGTTTAAGGTGCAAGATGTAATTAGTCAGATTTAGCTTATTAAAAGCAATCGCCCCCTTCGAGGGCACAGCACTAAGCTGCCACTTTCGAGTAGTATATTTAGAAATATTATTTAAAAGCTAAAAATCTTATCCCTTTTGCCTTCTGCATGACAGCCTCTTGCCTTACTGTTATTAAAAGTATATTCTAAACACCCAATTTTTCTACCCCCTCTCCCCCTCTTCCCCCTCTCTCCTTACCCAGAGTTTTTAATAAAAAATACTACTACCATTATCAGCTAATATAATCTCTCAAATATTCATAAGGTTTATTTAAATCACCATCAAGAGCAATAGTCCCCTCATAAATCATTCGGCTATCAACTTGATATAACTCTTCCCAAACTTTTGAGATTAATTGATTGCCAAAATCTTGTGAAGCATCCCTCGGCAATTCATTCGGTAGATTATCCACTGCTATGACATCAATGCAATGATTTTGGAATGGCTCGGTTTCCTTGGATAATAAAGGATCGTAACCATAAATCGGATTAGCAATAGTTGAAGCTTTTATGGTAGAAGGAATAGAAGAATCTGGGGCAATATCGCAGGTGACATCGGCAATAATACGAATAGTAAAATCAGAGCGCTTCATATCCTCCTGAAGAAAGAAAACTGGAATACGCTTATCCCAATAGATACCATTGAGCATAATATTCGCAGTATGGGTATAGGGGGCAAAACAAGAAATATATTGTTCGGGATGTTGATAATAGTGATTCTCATCAAAATATTTTTCTCCTTCTTTGCGATACATATCCTTGACTGCTAGTTGTGTATAAACTGGCTCTGAGAAATTGTGCTTGAGAAATGCTTGAGGTGAAATCCTTTTGATTTTCATCAAATCCAAAACTTCACAAGCACCCGAAGCAACTCTACCTGCTCCAGTGACTACCAGCTTGATATTAGAAAGAGGTAAATTCTGATAATAACTTTGAGCTTCTGCCCAGTCATGACATTTATGCATGGGTTTAAGATTAAATTTCCCCTCACGTTGCCCCCATGCGAGAATAGCATTATGTGCACCAACAATTCCTGCCCAACGTCCAAAAGCAATTACTCGTTTACCGCGCTCATCCCGTAGACATTCATAATCGATTAAGCGAATTTTTTGTTGCAAGATTGAACGTAAAAGTTCGCGATTATATGGTTGTTTTTTAATTGTATGAGAAAAAAATAGATAGGTTTTCTGAGGCAGCAGCATGGGAATGGGAACTTCTTTGACTCCTAATAACAATTCGCATTCCTCTATATTTTCTGTTACTGGGATACCTTGACTTTGATATTCCTCATCCCTAAAGCAACGTATTTGACT
>JBCCSG010000088.1:0-23386 GCA_039200565.1 Cyanobacteria bacterium P01_D01_bin.50
CGGAGCATATTCCGTAGGTAAAGCAGCTCAAGCTTATTTGGAAAAGGGTTGTTCTTGGGGAGAATTGGGAGTTAGTAACGTTATTGAAGAAATATTAAGTGAAGTTAAATCTGATACTATTTTGTATCGTTTGCAGCAGGAGTTGGGAAGGAGTTAGGAATTGGGAGTTAGGAGTTAGGAGTTGGGAGTTAGGAATTGGGAGTTAGGAATTGGGAGAATAATTTGCTGCTGTTGAACAATCCAGTTAAGTATGGAAAGTATTTTATCTGTGGGTGGGAGATAATAATCTGGATTAATAATTACAGTATTATCAAATAGTTTAAGAAATCTCCAAATAGAACCAGTAGTTACACAGCCGTAAATGCATGGTACATTATTATCTGCATCAAAATTAAATTTTTCTGCGGCAATCATAGCAGCAATACATTGACCAATACCTGCTGCAACATCAAGTTTTTTCGCTTCTACTATGATGATTACAGGAGACTCGATTTCATAAATTTCTGGTGATGCACTAATAATATAATCACATCTACCATTTAATCCAATTGAGGGGTCTACATTAAATTCTTCTCCTGATAAGATAGCAATTTGTTTATTCCAAATTCTTCTTAATTCTACCAAAATAGGAGTAATAATTAACTCCGACCTTGCTTTTTCACTACCAGAAGCAGTCGCAATTGTTAAAGTCTGCTCTAAATATTGATTTATGTAATCAGCTGGTTGTATTATTTCTATTTCTTCTGTAATAAAATAAGAATCTTCTATGAGTTTAATTCCAAATTGTTTCTTTACTTTTGAAATAGTAAATTCGTTATAAGCCATTGTGCTTTTATGATGCTATTTTTGATTTTATTAATTTAATGTTAAACGCCGAGAGCGGTAATTAAAGGTAAAACACGACTTTTGCATGGGAATTTTTTTGATTAATAACCCTGTGCTCAATGCCTTATGGCAATCCAAGGTAAAACACGGCGATCGCACAAACCCAACACACTGGAGATAAGAAATAACGAGCACAGAGTCTTTCATTCTCGATAACAGAGAGACGGTAATTTGAGTTACAAAGTATACGTGCTTGTTTTAATTGCTTTTTTGCCTCCTTCTAATTCTTTCTGGCGAGTGGTAGGTAAAGTTGCAGTCATACACAGGACAATAATACCTTCGCTGTTTGTTTGTTAGTAGTACAGTGGGCGCGTCAATAAGGTAATCATTTTGAAAGCTTGAAACCCATTATCTGTAATACTTTTGACTATAATCTTTCCAGATGAAGAGACATACTTCTTGAAGAAATAGATCGGAAATTATCTTAAAACAAGAACCCGGCAAAAACGCTTCCACCTACTAAAAGTTTTATAAACTTATCTAAACTAAACTATTAACATTTTTTACGCCTCAGAAATAAAACAACACATAATGTGAGAAAAAATTAGATAAAAACCGGAACCAAACCACCGTATAATTATCTTTACCCATCCCTTGACTGAGGAGAATAAAGCCATGCCAATGGCAGTAGGAGTAATCGAAACACTAAGTTTTCCTGCAATACTTATAGCCGCAGATACAATGGTAAAAGCCGCCGCAGTTTCAGTAGTTTTTTACGATAAATCGGAAAGTGGACGTTTCTTCGTCGCAGTCAGGGGACAGGTTGCTGAAGTCAACCGTGCCGTAGAAGCAGGGCTTGAAGCTGCTGAGGAACAATCCCATGGAGGGAAAATAATGAGTCATTACATTGTTCCTAATCCTCCAGAAAATGTGGAAAGCGTTTTACCAATCCATTTCACTTCAAAATCAGAACCTTTCCGTTTCTAGTACGCAATTGTTCAATTTCTGAGAAGATAAAGAATATATTGGTAGCTATAAAAAAGTATGTATTGACATCCATACAATAATTTGGTAGCACCACATAAGTTTATTAATAGAGGAGATTATAAATGCCACTACAGGCAGTTGGTGCGTTAGAAACTAAAGGTTTTCCTGCCGTATTAGCAGCGGCAGATGCCATGGTAAAAGCTGGTAGAGTTACCCTTGTTGGTTATATCAGAGTTGGTAGTGCTCGCTTTACAGTTAATATTCGCGGCGATGTTTCGGAAGTTAAAACTGCTATGGCTGCTGGTGTTGAAGCCGCAGAAAGCTGTCATGGTGGTGTGCTCGAATCTTGGGTAATAATTCCTCGTCCCCATGAAAACGTCGAAGCCGTTTTACCAATTGCCTATTCAGAAGAAGTTGAAGAATATCGACTTGCTGTTGAAAATCCGATCGTAGGTAGGTCTAATGGTCGGTAATAAGTTAAATTTTACTAGATAAGTGGCATTCTTAAATCGAGTTATGCGGTATTAATTCTCCCCATGCTAAGGGAATCCCCATAAACTCTTATCTAAATAACCCCCGTTTTTTCGTTAGGGGAATGTAAAATTACGCATCCAACTGGTGATGTCAAAAAAAGTACCCTTAAGGGTACTTTCGCATTTTCAGTATTTTTTTCATAATCATTCTTAGAATAACTATTTTCAATTTGCTTTATCCAGAATTTTAAATTAAAAAATCTCCTACTCCGCTTTCAGGGAACATCTTGTTGTCTAACTTATTGGATAGTTTATTTTTGCAATATTATTATGCTTACTCTAACATCAAGAACCAGTTTGCCAGCGGTATTTAAAACAAGAACTCGTACTACCTACTATATTCCTTATTTTAACTGTAATGATATACAAACAAACTGTAGAAAAAGGCTAAGGGTATGTAAAAATAAATACTAATCTAAATCTAGACTTGAGAGGTGAAACCAATATGTATAAGGCAACGTCTATGCATTGAAAGTTAATTCTATTGCTTGCGTTCATAAATAGTCTTTTACTTATTTTCAATTACATCAACTAAAGTATTAAGCATCCATCCTTGGGTAGATATAGTAAATTTGACTGAAACTAAATATTTTCCTTTACAAAATTTTATATTACTCAAAACTGAGGAAGATAGTTAAAAAACGCGGTTATTTTACTTATTAATTAATTAGTTTTGAAGTAAATGTAGAAAATTCTGCATAAGTTGACTAGAAACGAACGTAATAAAAATAGAATCCATTAAATGTCTTTTTGGATATTTAAGCAAAATGGAGCGACAACTAGTTAAATACACCAATTGTGATCGACGGGGGTTGTGATGCAAACTTTAAAGCAGGGTTTTGGGGAGCGCAATCTCGATATGACATCTGAAACAGAAAAACTGAGGTTATATTGGCGAAATCGCTTGGTTGATGAATGTTCGCAACACAGCGAAGCCACAAGAGAAAGTATAGTTAGCTGGCTTATAGGAAGCGATAAACAACGCTTGGACAATCTCAACACTAAAGAATTGAAAATCGCCAAGCAAGCGATGGAATATCGCTATCGAATTTTATGTCAACGCTACTTGGGGATGAGTAGGGAACGTGCTTATCGAAATCTGATTACTCGTCTAGGAAGCTTAGCGACATTGCGTTCTAAAATTCAAACATGGATTTCTTTGAGTCGCGATCGCCAGCGTCAAGTATTAGATGTGTTACAAGAAATACTTCAAGAGTTGTTGCAAAGCGACAACTATATGCTTTCCCAGATGGCTTGTATAGCTGAATTTACCCGGGATAGTCGGTTGAAAAATGCCTTAGTGTTTGCCAGCCTAGAAGAGTATTGTATGCGACCGATTCGCAACCAGCCACTACTGGTATATCGCTTTGTTAATTATTTAAAAAGAACTCAACGCGGTGGCTTAACTCAAGTACCAACTAAAGATTTGGTGCGGTTAGTTTCCGAAGAAGTACTCGCTGAAGACGGTGAAAATCGAGTCAGCTTAGTGGATCAAAACGCCATCGAAGATTATCTTGAAGAAGAGAAAACCCAGGAGCAGCAACTACAGCGTCAGTTGGTAAAAGAAGAATTCTCCGAATATCTCGAAGAAAATCTGGGGGAAGATGCTTACAAGTGGCTGCAATTGTATCTTAAAGGCTTTACTCAAGATGCGATCGCCAAAAAATTAGGTAAACCAATCAAAGAGATTTATCGGTTACGAGAAAAAATTGGCTATCATGCAGTGCGGGTTTTTGCACTTAAAAATAAACCAGAGTTAGTCTCTAACTGGCTGGAAAATTCTTTGTCAGAGCACAATTTGGGACTAACTCCTAAACAATGGGAGCAGTTTCAAGAAAAATTACCTCCCGTACAAAAGCAAATCTTAGAGATGTTAAAGATGGGTAAAACGATCGAAGAGATTGCCAAAAATCTCAAACGTAAAACTCATCAAGTAATGGGAGAGTGGACAAAAGTGTATCTAGCGGCTCAAGCTGTAAGAAGTGAATAAGTTTACAGTACTTCATAAACTTTTATTATCTTCTCCAGCTTCCCCTGATGGGGGGAGTCTTTATCAGTACAAAGTATTATTTGTTACTATAAATTTAATTTTTATTTACTGAAAAGTCTTTATCAATGTAGTGCCAAATTTGGTGGAGAAGGAATAGGATGGAGTCAAACATTAAGCGATTTGACCTATGTTGTCTTCCAGAGGCAAACCAATAGATACCAGTACAGCAATTGAGAATCAAAAACCATCTAAGACGACAGAGAATGGCGATTCATCATTTCTAAACTCGAAACAAAAACTAGAGCGGGAGCAAATATTTCAACTAATAGAGAGTATTTTATGCTTTGAGGCTTGCCTGTATCATCAAGTCATACCTTTAAAATTGGAAGATAAAAACCTGTTATTGGGAATCGTAAATCCCCAAGATCGGGAAGCATTAGACTACGTGAACAGTATATTATCTTACTTAAATTGCGCAGTAGAAACTCAGTTAGTACCAGCAGATACTCACCGCACTATACTCTCAGAATACCTCAATTACAAGAATACATCAGAAGTATCTAAATTATGTTTAGAGGAAGCTAAAATAGATTCTACCAATACTCGTACTAAGAGTATATCATCTACACAAGATTTAGAAGAAGAATCTCAGCCAGGAGATAATACTTTAATACTGTTTGATTCTGAGAGTGGAGGTAACTTAGAAAATATATCTCCAATTACACAAAACAAGATATTTTCTGTTAATACACCCTTAAATGAGGAAGATTTTGATAAAGATACTGAGGCAGAAATGTTTGAAATTGTATCAGGAGAAAATTCACCCGTATTGAAGCTACCTCTGAGGGAATCATGCAATAGCATCGAACAACTCTCCACTCTCACACCAAAGAAATTGCTTAAAGAATTACTAGCAAGAGTTTTAGCGGGCGGCATCGGTCGCTTATATTTGGAAAGACAGCCTTATCAAGGTAAAATCCTGTGGAGTTTAAACGGGATAGTACAATCAGTAATAGAAGAACTGCCATTATCCACGTTTCAAGGAGTAATGAATGAACTAAAACGGTTGAATTCTTTACCTGCAATCACATTGACGCAAGCAAAACAAGTAGAAACAGAATGTTTGTATCAACAACAGCGTTTATTGTTGCGTTTACGAGTCATGCCGGGAACCCACGGTGAAGAAGCAACTTTACAAGTATTGCGTGGAGCTGCATTAAAATTTTATCAGCAACAACAGTTAAGCCGACTCAGCGATGACGTTTTAGGAGCTTCCCAAAAGTTAAGTTATAAAGTAAAGGAATTACAGCAAAAGCTGGCATTAAATATGCGAGATTTTACTCCTCGACAATTAGAGGCTTTAAACTCCTTAAATGAACTGGTGGAAAATTTAGACGTTCATTTAAGAGTACTTAGAGATATTTCTAAAGTATAAATAAATAGTCAGTAAAACCGCTGATGAGCGTTGACGGTCGATTGTGTTGTAATAGAAACGTAAACCGTTAACTATAAAGAGTTGCGGTTAAATAAATCTAAGTTTTGAAACCGTAATCTGCATTTTATTACGGATGAGAAATCCATCTATTTAACGCTTCCCTACCTAAAGGCACGAGGATTCAAGGTTCAACGAGTCCAATTAAATTGGATTCCTTGCGATATCCAATCGAGAGGTAGCTCTCTCCCCAAGCATTGACTTTCGGCATGGGCTGCCGTAGTTGCATTTATGCAAAACTAGGTTGAATTTTAATGCTGTGTGTGAGCGTGCCTGTGAATCTTTTACCTACTTTGAGGATGTGCATCGCACTACTAAAACAACAAGTAGAACCCGCCAAGATTCTATTGTCAAAGTACAGCGTTACCTTACGGTTGGTAGCAATGAGGTTTTTAGAGTGGTTAGTAACCCTTTCACAATCCTTATTGTACCAAAAGCCGCTTTTTTAGGACGGAGTTTTAAACCCAAAAATTTTGATCAACTTTTTCCTCCTGTTAGTTTTTTAATCTATTTGTGGCAGATATTTCATGCAGACAGAGGTTTTCAGTGAAATTTTCCCTTTAATGAGTACAGCTAATCCCCAAACTCTAGAATGGCTGCTCAACGTTGCAACAATGCACGAGTATCCGGCAAGGCGAGCCGTCTTAATGGAAGATTCTTGGGGTAATGCAGTTTACTTTATTGTATCGGGTTGGGTGAAAGTCCGACGTACTACCAATGAAGATACTCGCGCTCTAGCAATATTAGGAAAAGGCGATTTCTTTGGGGAAATGGCAATTTTGGACGAATCTCCCCGTTCTACTGATGTAATTGCTCTTTCTCCAGTAGAATTAATTAGCGTGTCGAAGGAACGCTTTATTCAAATATTATTTAAAGATTCTCAGTTACATCACCGAATGCTGCAACTGATGGTAAGGCGGATGCGTTACGTAAACCTCCGCTTGGAAATGCGGTTTGTGCCACCGGCGGTAAAACTAGCCCGTACTTTAGTTTTTTTGGGTGAGAGTTACGGTGAAGAAACTCAAAAAGGAAAAGATATCTATAATATTCAGTTTCAAGATTTAGCAGATGTTACTGACATAGGTATTGAAGAAACTACCCAAATTATGAAAAAGCTGGATGAAAAAGATTGGATTCATATCGATACTGCCCAAGAGGTAGTTCATTTGCTGAACTTCAAACAATTAGTAAAATTGGCTGGCAGAATTTGAATATACCAGTTTTTGATTGAGTTTAGTACGAAAATTACAACTATAGGAATCCGGTTTGATTTTTGGAAGGCGCAGCATGGCGAAGCCATAATTATTTGTGTAGGCAGGCAAGAGGCAAGAGTACGATCGAGAATTACGAACTACTGAATTTTTTTCAATTTTCAAGTAGGATTCCTATAGAAATAACTATAAGATGCTGACCAAAGTTAGTTTCAGGCATCTTATCAGCAAGTTATATTTCATAAATGAGATTCAAGCCATTCTAGTCAGTTTAGATTTAATGAGAGTTATTTTTTAGACACGATACAAGTAGCTCGTACTCAAATGTTTGTAATTTATCGTGGTTACTATCGTTAGTACATAATTATTTGTAAGATGGATAATATATTTTTCAACCCAGAGTAACGTAAAGCTAAGTCCAAAGTAAGGCAAAGTTTTTCAAGTTATATTTTGAGCCATAAAGATGAATTTTGAACGTTCCCCGAACTTACATTTTACACGCCGTAAATTCTTACAAATTTCTGGAGTTTCAAGCATAAGTCTACTTTTAGGTGGTTGCGGTACTCCTTTATTTGAGGACTTAGTCGGTACACTTTCAGAACCGCTAAACCAAAATTTTCAATCTTTATTATTAAAACCTCAAACGCCAGTACCGGAATTTTCTCCGAATGAAATAGAACCGGAAGCCTTGATAATTAATACATATAGATATACCCCAGTTATTAACCAAGAAAAATATCGTTTAATTATTGATGGTGAAGTTGAAAACCCCCTCAGTTTAACCATGGAAGATATCAAAACCTTACCGTTGACTTCTATGATTATTCGCCACGTATGTGTAGAAGGCTGGGCTGCAATCGTGCAATGGGGTGGCATTCGTTTGCGGGAACTTGTTGCTTTAGCACAACCTAAATCCGAAGTGAAGTATGCTTATTTCAAATCTGCTGATGGTTACTATTCAAGTTGGGATCTCAATTCAGCTTTACATCCCCAAACTATATTAGCTTACCAAAAAAATGGCGAATCTTTACCAGTTGAAAACGGTGCGCCTTTGCGTTTAGCTTCTCCAATTAAACTTGGTTACAAACAGAGTAAATGGGTTACTAGAGTTACTTTGGTTAGCCATTTATCACTTTATCAGGGGTATTGGGAAGACCAAGGTTATGAATGGTTTGCTGGATTGTAATAGTACAATAATTACTAGTTAGATAAATATATTTTAAGACTTTTTATCCCTCTGGTACCATTTCTTTACAAAGATGCGCCTAATGACGGCCCTTACAGATGGGCTTTTTTTCCATAGCTCCAGCTTCTCCACGGCTGCGGGTGATTAAGCACAGCCTCATACAGAATTGATATCAATAGATTTTACTTATTGAGATAATTTTTTAGCAACTAAGCTGTTGTGCATTTAAAATGCACAATACTCTTGTCAAAAGTGAATAAAGTTTGAGGTCTAACTATCTAATAGAATAATATACAAATTATATGCACAACAACTTATAAGTAGTCAAACTCTTGGGTTACAAATACAGCATTCCTAAATCCGAAGTGAGATTTGAGAAACCCGGTTTTTGCGAAAAACCGATCATATAGGATTACTCCCTCTCTGATATTTTGGATAGGGAAGTAATTGTCATGGTGAAGTTTTATATTTAATTTTACCCATTTAATAGAATACTTCCCTACTCTCTATTCCCTATTGTCTGCCTAAACGAAATATTAAATTAATCAAGGCAAGATCGCTTATAAATTTCACTTTTATTCTACTTACCTGAGCATTGCTCAATATTATTTGAAATATTTTATTGGCATAATGTAAGTAATATTACTGCTATAGATTTAGGACTATAAATTGTAAAACGGTATATAGATATCTACCAGGGCGCAACTATGATTTTTACGAGAGTCGTGGAAAAAAATAAATTTTACGATCTCTTGAGGGCAAATTCAGTTGTCACAACCAGAGGTTAATAATGACTAAGATTTTAGTAATCGAAGACGAAGAAGCAGTACGTGAAAATATTCTAGATTTATTAGAAGCAGAAGATTTTGAAGCTATTGCTGCTCCCAACGGTAAAATTGGGGTTTCTTTAGCACTTAATGAGTCGCCAGATTTGATTTTGTGCGATTTAATGATGCCAGAAATCGACGGTTTTGGTGTCTTAACCCAATTGCGTGAAAAATTTCACACTTCTGCTGTTCCATTTATCTTTCTAACTGCTCGCTCTGCGAAAGTTGATTTTCGTCAGGGGATGGAATTAGGTGCTGATGATTATATAACTAAACCATTTACCCGTGCAGAATTATTAACTGCAATTACTACCAGGTTACAACGACAAGCTGCAATTATAAACAATCCAGCTTCCCAAGCAGAGCTAAAAGCATTCCCAAGGGAAATGCGAATTATAGAGAATACTTTACGCCGTACTATCGAAGAAGGTCAATTTCGCGAATTTCAAATGTATTATCAACCCATTGTTGATATTAAGTCTGGTGAAATGATTGCGGTGGAAACTCTTATACGTTGGTGGAGTCATAAATTAGGTTTAGTTTCCCCGGGGGAATTGATTCCTTTAGCGGAATCTACAGGTTTAATTGTACCTTTGGGTGATTGGATATTAGAAACCGTTTGTAAACAAACGCGTAAGTGGCTAGATAATGGCATAAATGCTTTAACTAATTGCGTCAATATATCCGCAAGTCAATATACTCAACCCGATTTTATTGATAAAGTTAAAAATTGCCTCTCAACTTATAATTTAGCTCCCCATTACCTGGAATTAGAATTTACCGAAACCACGATGATGGAAGATGTAAATCAAACCATCTATATCTTGCAAAAATTACAATCCTTAGGTGTCAAAATTGCTATGGATGATTTTGGTACTGGGAATTCTTCTTTAATTTACTTGAAGCAAGTACCGTTAAATACTCTCAAAATTGACAACTATTTTATTCAAAATATAGCTGAAGATAGTCGAAAATTAGCAATTACCAAAGCTTTAATTCAAATGGGACAAAATCTCAATTTAAAAGTTGTTGCTGAAGGTGTAGAAAATGTTAGCGAATTAAGTGTTTTACGCAAACTCAAATGTGATGCCATGCAAGGTTTTCTCTTTACTCAACCCTTGCCAGTTGCTGATTTTGAAGAAATGTTGTTCAGTAAGCAAAGTTTACATATTTAATCTTAGATGCTGAGCTAGTTATTTCAACATGGCACTTCAGTTTAGCTTTTTTGGTTCAACTTGGTTAAAAGCAGTGTGTCTATCGTTCATTAAATCCCAAACTTCTTTGTTGTATTCCTAAGGCATCAAATATTAAAACTAGCTTTACATAAAAATCCCCCAGTATCGCTACTAGGGGATCAAACAATAAGTTTAAAAATTATACTCTTGTCTTTCAGTATACTTTTTACATCTCTCCTACGTTTGGTATCTATTACCTAGCTTTCTCAAGTTGCAAAAATGGCAGTTTAAGAGAAATGCAAGAGTAATTTTTTGAAGGAGGAGTGTTATCCGAATGTAATTACCAAAATAAGATTTCGTATAAAATTTAGCTTATACTTGCTAATTCTAGTTCGGATTTCTCGGCTTTAGTCACTCTAACTTGGCCGTCTTCGTCAACATCCACAACTGCTGTATCGCCTTGACAGATTTGACCTGAGAGCATTGCTTCTGCTAATGAATCTTCTAAGAGGTTCATAATTGCTCTACGTAATGGCCTCGCTCCATAGCTCGGATCGTACCCTTCTTTTACTATTAACTCTCTAAAGCCTTCGCCTATTTGCAAGCTAATTTCTTTCTCAGCTAAACGCTTACTAACTTCTTTGAGCAAGATGTTGGCAATTTCTTTGATTTCATCTTTTTGTAGCTGGGTAAAGACGATAATCTCATCAAGACGATTGAGGAATTCGGGACGGAAGTAATTCTTAAGTTCTTCGTTAACTAAGGTTTTGATGCGGTTGTAAGTAGCTTCTGCTTCGTCAGTGAACTCAAAGCCGATACCCCCACCACCTTTTTCAATGACTCGCGAACCAATGTTAGAAGTTAAGATAATCAAAGTATTCTTGAAGTCTACTTTCCTACCTTTGGCATCGGTAAGATGACCATCATCCAACATTTGCAGCAGCATATTGAATATATCGGGATGCGCTTTTTCGATTTCATCGAACAGCAACACTGCATAAGGTTTGCGCCGCACAGCTTCGGTTAGTTGTCCGCCTTCATCGTATCCTACGAAACCAGGAGGCGAACCAATTAACTTGCTCACGGTATGACGTTCCATGTATTCCGACATATCAAAACGAATCATCGATTCTTCAGAACCGAAGAAGTAGGAAGCCAGGGATTTTGCTAATTCTGTCTTACCAACTCCCGTAGGGCCAGAGAAAATAAAGCTGGCGATGGGACGATTGGGATTCTTCAAGCCAACACGAGCGCGGCGAATTGCTTTCGATACTGCGGTGACTGCTTGCTCTTGTCCGATCAGCCTTTGGTGCAAGGTATCTTCTAAATGCAACAATACCTCTGATTCTGATTCGGTAAGCTTATTAACGGGTACGCCAGTCCAAGAAGCAACAATTTGAGCGATATCTTCTTCATCAACGGTCGGTTTCTTGACAGGTAACCCAGATTGTGTATCTAGTAGCTGTGCTTCTAGTTCTAACTCTTTGTCTCGGAGTTCGGAAGCTTTGTCAAAATCCTGTAATTTAACCGCTTCATTTTTATCTTTGGATACCGCACTGATTTGGCGTTTCAAGTCGCGGTTGTTAGAAATCATTGAGTGATGCAAACGCACCCGAGAACCAGCTTCATCAATCAAATCGATCGCTTTATCTGGTAAAAAGCGGTCTGATATATAGCGATCAGAAAGTTGAGCCGCTGCAACTAATGCATCATTAGATATTATTAAATTGTGGTGCTGCTCGTAAGCACCGCGCAAACCACGTAAAATCTCAATAGTTTCTTCTACTGAAGGTTCGCCAACCTTGATTGGTTGGAAACGACGTTCTAAAGCTGCGTCGCGCTCGATGTGTTTGCGGTACTCGTCAAGAGTTGTCGCTCCAATACACTGAAGTTCCCCTCTAGCTAATGCTGGCTTCAGAATATTGGCAGCATCCATACCACCTTCCATACCACCTGCACCAACTAAGGTGTGAATTTCATCTATCACAAGGATGATATTTCCCGCCGAGCGGATTTCATCCATGATTTTTTTGAGACGTTCTTCAAAATCCCCACGGAATCGAGTACCAGCTACTACTGAACCCATATCAAGACTTATAACCTGCTTTCCTTGCAAGATATCGGGTACGTCTTGATTGAAAATTCGCTGGGCTAAACCTTCGGCGATCGCAGTTTTACCAACTCCAGGTTCCCCAATTAAAACGGGGTTATTTTTAGTACGGCGACCTAAAACTTGAACGGTACGTTCAATTTCTAGTTCTCGACCAACTACAGGGTCTAATTTGCCTTCTTGTGCTAATTGAGTTAGATTTCTACCAAATTCTTCTAAAGTTGCCGACTGATTGCGTTTGTTGCCACCACTGCTAATAGTAGCACCAACAGATGCGACTTCACCCAAACGACGGATGACGGCAGTGCGAAGTTGCTTCAAATCAATATCTAAATTTTGTAAAACTTTAGCAGCAACACCTTCACCAGCTTCAGTCAAACCAAGAAGCAAGTGTTCGGTACCAATATAATTGTGTCCAAGAGAACGAGCCTCTTTAAAAGACTGCTCAAATAGAGTTTTAACTTTAGGGGTAAAAGGAATTTCTGGTGGAACAAAACCAGAACCTCTACCAATAATTTTTTCGACTTCGCGGCGTGCATCTCTAAGAGTTACACCCATGTCCGTCAGCACCTTAGCAGCAACACCCGTCTCTTCTCCCAGCAATCCCAAGAGAATTTGTTCCGTCCCTACAAAATTGTGTCCCAGGCGACGTGCTTCCTCCTGGGCCAGCATAACTACTTTAATTGCTTCGGAAGTGAAGTGTTCAAACATAATGGGTTCTTGCTCCCTCGCTGAACGGTTAGCAGTGAAATCAAGTTCACTTTTTTCTGAACATTTGTCTACTTTTCTTAAGGATAATGTATCTTTTATTAATATATAGTGGTAGTGAGGAGACCCGTAAGCTATTGGGTGTGGTTGCCGTCCGTTCCGAAAATAATAAAGTTAGTGCTTAGTACTTGAGATTTAGCAGTTAGTAGTCTTAAAGTTGCTATTGACTCAAGGAACTTAAGAAATTGTTTGTCTAAGTTAAATATTGATATTGGTTAACGTTACTTATATAGTAAGCGGTAAAGGCATCTCCCATTTCAAAAGCTAAAAAACTTTATTATATCACACTTTTCACCGGAAAACTGGGATTTATCCGTGGAGAAAAACAAACAATTCTGTAAGTTTTGAGGGGTCCCTCGATTCATCGATGGGGTAATAATTCTAAATTCTTCATTCCGCCATTCTAAATTCACCTTGACTCTTCACAAACGCAAGCGGTTGATTAACCCCCAGGGGCACTAGCTTCACCTTTGACCAATAATGAAGGCAGCAATTAACCTTCAAATTCCGATAGCTTTGTTGAAACGTAACATTTCAAAACTGCGATCCCCATATAGTGACTCAATTTGTTGGTAACAGCATTCTATAGCAAAGTCATTTAATTCTTCAGGTTCAATACCAAATAAATCTTTAAACACTTCTGCTTCTATACGGCAAAAGCGGGGACGATCTGCATAAATACTGCACTCTCGCGTGTTATGGTCATAGTTTACGCACCATCCATCAACGCCAACCATACTGAGATATTTGTCTATTTCTTCCGGAGACAAAAATTCTTCTAAATCTGGACGCTCTGATGGTTCTAAATAGCAGCAGGCTCCGCACTGCTTTACACATTGCCAAGTTGCCATTGATTATATTTGGTTATTAATAACAGACATTTGACTATATTTATATATATGTGACTATGTTTCTTAAATTAAAACTAAATACCTCTGATAGGTAGTGGGCTAATTTAAGCAATTTCAGTCAATATAATCACTTATTATGATTATATAAGTATCTGCTCGGTAAAATTATCTTAATTTGTCCACAATTACCATGTTGGGTTAAGAGACTTGAGGTATAAATTCTAGTTACAAGTTTCATTGAATTTTCTTGTCTAACCCAAACTACAAAATTCTAAATAATTAAATAATGTGGGATTACGACCAATTATTTCAAACGATCGAAGAATTAGTAATGCATCATTCCCCTAGCGGTGCAGAAACTGAAATTAACCAATACCTAATGCAGCAATTTAACGCATTGGGAGTGGAGGTATGGCAAGATAGAGCCGATAATATAATTGCCAAAATTCCAGGGAAAAATTCCGATTATCCTATTGCTATAACTGCTCACAAAGATGAAATCGGCGCAATTGTTAAAACTGTTGGCGAAGAAGGTAAAGTCGAAATTCGCAAGTTAGGAGGAGCTTTTCCTTGGGTTTACGGTGAAGGAGTAGTAGATTTACTAGGGGACAATGAAACGATTAGTGGTGTTCTTAGCTTTGGCTCCCGTCATGTATCCCACGAATCACCACAAAAAATATTTCAGCAAGATGTCGCAGTAAAATGGGAAGATGCATGGATTGAAACTAAGTGTAGCACCCTCGAATTAGAAAATGCCGGTATTCGTCCGGGAACAAGAATGGTGATTAGCAAGCACCGCAAGCATCCTATTCGTTTAAACGACCATATTGCTAGTTACACTTTGGATAATAAAGCCTCGGTAGCGATCTTGCTGGCTTTAGCAGAAAAAGTAAAACAGCCAGCAGTAGATG
Organism: Cyanobacteria bacterium P01_D01_bin.50; assembly: GCA_039200565.1. Lineage (GTDB taxonomy): Bacteria > Cyanobacteriota > Cyanobacteriia > Cyanobacteriales > Nostocaceae > Rivularia. Next base: position 14,867 of record JBCCSG010000088.1, read on the forward strand.
TATATTTAGTAGCTTCGGCAAAAGAAGAAGTGGGAGCAATTGGGGCGCTTTATTTCTCTCAAAATCAGCACATAGATGCAATGATTGCTTTAGAAATTTGTCCGCTATCATCAGAATACCCCATCGAAGACGGTAAAAAACCGGTAATACTCTCCCAAGACAGTTACGGAATTTACGATGAAACCCTTAATGGACAACTCCGGCATTGCGCTAAGCAATTAGACATATCTGTACAATTAGCAACACTGAGTCAATTTGGTAGTGACGCTTCCATCGCCATGAAATTCGGTCATGTTCCCCGTGGTGCTTGTTTAAGCTTTCCTACTGAAAATACTCATGGGTATGAAATTGCACATTTAGGAGCGATCGCCAACTGTGCTGATTTGTTAAAAGAGTTTTGTGAAAGTGGGTATTGATAGTTAATAGTAGTTAGTAGAAAAATTTGCAACTAAACAATTAACAAGTAACAAGTAACAAGGAATTTTCTACAATAAGTCCAGAGTAGTAAAAGCAAATCATACTAAATGTTGAAAATTGTTGCTGAAGTCATGAGTCGTGACTTAATAACTGTAAAGCGCCAAACTCCTTTAAGCGAAGCAATTAAAATTTTGGCAGAAAAACGTATTAGCGGCTTACCTGTAGTAGATGATGCAGGTAATTTAATAGGCATTATCTCCGAAACTGACTTGATGTGGCAACAAGCTGGTGTTACCCCACCGGCATACTTTATGATTTTCGATAGTGTTATTTATTTACAAAATCCGCTCAATTTTCAACGGGATTTACAAAAGGCTTTAGGACAAACAGTTGGAGAAGTGATGAGTAAAAAACCGATTACTATTTCACCCGACAAAGCTTTACCAGAAGCAGCTAGATTAATGCGCGATAGTAAAATTCACCGTCTCCCAGTTCTCGATGATTCTGGGCAAATAGTCGGTATCCTGACATTAAGCGACATTATTCGTGAAATGGCAGCATCTCAAAGTTAGATAGTAGATAGTAGATAGTGGTTAGTGGTTAGTTGAATTGATAGCAACCAGCAACGTTCCAACTAACAAATAACAACTAACAACTTTTAATAAGAGAGAATCATTAAAATGAGTATTACTCCCGAGACAGTCAAACAAAAGCTTGAAAGCGAAGATTTAGGCGATCGCTTGCGTGGAGTGAATGAAATTCGGCAATTAGATCCAGCAATTGGTTTTGAATTAGTTCAAAGTGCGATCGAAGATAAAAACGCCCGCGTGCGATATTCTGCTGTCAGTCAGTTCGACACTTTGGGCGTACAAGATTTAGATAAATCCCTTAATTTATTACGTGAATTACTAAAAGATCCTGAAGCAGATGTCCAAGCAGCAGCAGCAGATTGTTTGGGAGGTTTAAAATTAGTCGCCGCTTTTGACGATTTGCAACAACTTTATCAATCAACCGATGAATGGATTGTAAAATTAAGCGTGATTGCTGCCTTGGGTGAATTAGGAGAACCACGGGGTTTTGAAATGCTTCTACAAGCCCTCAAGGAAGATAATGATTTAGTGAAAACCGCTGCTATTAGTTCTATGGGAGAGTTAGGAAATAGTCAAGCTGTAACGGCTTTAGCGCCATTTGCTTCTAATTCAGATTGGCAAATTCGCTATCGAGTTGCTCAAGCTTTAAATCGCTTAGATACAGCTGAAGCTAAAACTATTTTAGAAAGTTTAGCTTCGGATGAAGTCGAAGCAGTTGCTGAAGTTGCCAAGAAGACTCGCGGATAGTGGTTAGTAGTTAGTGGTTAATGGTTAGTTGATAGTAGTTAGTGGTTAGTGGTTAGTGGTTAGTTGGAGGATTAACAACCAACAACCAACAACCAACAACCAACAACTAATTCTGCTTCGATTTTAAATATTGGCGCAAACTCAGTAAACTGACTGTTTGCCCTAAAGAAAGTGGTAAAACAGATATTCCTTCTAAACGAGACTGTACCCAGCCTTCTCCCCAATACCATTCATGGTAACCGTCAATTCCTTGGCTCAACAAGGCACGCAAGCTGTTGGGAGAAACTATTTCTATTTGGTGATGAATTGATAAAGGTCCTATACGAGTGGTAAACTCAAATCCAGAATACAATTCTTCTGGCATTCCCTCAGGAAGACTACTACCAGGCAACCATTTTCCTAATTGCATTGGATGCAAAAGGCTTTTACTAATCACCTGTTGCGATGCATCGATTTCTATACGCAGTTGACTTTTTTGAAAACTACCGAGCATTTTTTACAAAAATAATTAAATTCTTAATATAGTATGGCAAACACAAGCATGCCTTTAACGGAAAATTTGGGTTTTCTCGCCGTCTACAAGTCTATATTGTTTTAGCTGCAACTAATCTTTCCTGAAAACCTTAACAAACAGAACTCATAAATGTCCACAGTGCGGAACCATGGTACAAAACCAACATTACCTAGATATAACAAAATATTTAGGCAAATTGGCTTAATGAACCGTAAACTCACAGCATTTTATGCGTGGGGAATGTCAAAATATATAAAGTTTGTATATTAAGAAATGTAAGGTTTTTCAATGGCGGATCAGTTAATTCGTGCCACAGCAGCGGACGGTGGAATTCGTGCAGTAGGTGCTATCACTACAAAATTGACCTCAGTTGCACGAGAGCGCCATAAACTTTCTTATGTGGCGACTGCGGCTTTAGGTAGAACTATGACAGCAGGTTTATTGATGGCTTCTAGTATGAAGCGCTCCGGCTCAAGGGTTAATGTCCGAATTAAAGGGGATGGCCCTTTAGGTGGTATGCTAGTAGATGCAGGCTTAGATGGAACTGTACGCGGCTATGTCGGAAATCCAAGCATTGAACTGCCTCCCAATGCTCAAGGCAAATTAGATGTTGGAGGTGCCGTTGGTAAAGGATTTTTATATGTAGTTCGCGATGTCGGCTACGGTTATCCCTACTCTAGTACTGTTGAACTAGTTTCGGGAGAAGTTGGAGATGATGTCGCTCATTATTTAGTAACATCCGAGCAAACACCTTCGGCTATGGTTTTAGGGGTATTTGTAGGAGCTCAAGGAGTTACTGCGGCAGGAGGTTTACTGATTCAGGTTTTACCAAAAGCTGCTAGAGATGAGGTAATAGTCGAAAAATTAGAATCGCGTGTAGCAGCTCTTCAAGGATTTACACCTTTACTACAAGCGGGGAAAAATCTCACAGAAATTCTTCAAGATATATTGGGAGACATGGGACTCCATATATTCCCAGAAACCCAAATGTTACGGTTTCATTGTAGTTGCTCTTTTGAGAGAATGTTAGGAGCTTTGAAAATTTTGGGAGAAGCTGAACTGCGAGATATGATTGCTAAAGATGATGGTGCTGAGGCTATTTGCGACTTTTGCGGCGAGGTATACTTTGCCAATAGCGAACAATTAGCCAAGTTAATTGCGGAATTAGAGGCGGAATCTTCTATTCCACAATAAAAGTATAAAAAACTACTGATAAAAATAGGAAGTAATGGTATCTGTGGAGATATTATGGTGTGAAAGTAGCTTTTTCAATCGCTCAAAAGTTACTATAGCAACAAATTAACTTCCTCAAGTCAATAAACCCCTGTTAATATAATGTGGTGTGAGAGATGGGAGAACGGGATATTCCAGAGGACTGGTCATCAGCAAGAAGAACACAGTCAGATGACATGACTCGATTATTCAGAATGGAAAAATCAGCTAGTCGTAGTTCTGATGTCCCGGCTACTGACTCTAGCTATAAATCAGTGTCAAACAAAAACAAAAGCAATTCAAAAAAATTGACTTTTAACAGTCGTTCACAGGAAAATATTCCGCCAAAGGGTAAATCTGGAAAATTACCGCGCTGGCTGACAAGTTGGGTTTTATGGACGTTTTTGTTAGCGTTTGTACCCGGTACTATAGGATTTATGGCGATGGCGATACTATTAAAGTTACCATCTGCGCCTAATTGTCCTTCAATTTTCTGGCCCTTGGCTAGCGCTTCAGTACGCATGCACTGCGCTCAAGTAGCTGCTTCTAAAGAAACAGTAAAAGATTTGCTTCAAGCTATTGATTTGGTGAAGAATTTACCAGATAGTCATCCGTTGCGTTCTCAAATTGATGGTTATGTGGAAGACTGGTCTCGTAATGTATTGGAATTAGCTGATGAGAGTTTCCAAAGCGGTAGATTAGACGAAGCGATTGAAATTGCTGGTAAAATACCTGAAGATGTTTCTGCTTCTAAATTAGTCGAAGATCAAATTGATAAGTGGAAATTAACTTGGTCAAAAGCTGAGGATATTTACAAAGAAGCAGAAGATGAAATGCGCCAACGCCGTTGGCAATCTGCTTTTATGCAGTCGTCGAAATTGCTGCGTTTGAATAATAGGTTTTGGGCTCGTACAAAGTACGAACAGTTAAATAACTTGATTGTTACAGCCAGAGAAGATGGCGAAAAGCTAGCAAAAGCTGAAAGGTTGGCCAAGAGTAAAAATGTAGATACAATACTTAAAGGGATTAAGCTAGCGCAATCTATAGGTAAGAGCAGCTACATTTATCAGAAAGCTCAAGAAGCAATTCCAGAATTTGGACTGGAGATACTGGAATTAGCGGAAGATAAATTAAAGCAAAAAGATGCAGAGGAAGCGATCTATATTGCTCAAAAAATTCCGCCGATTTCTGGCATAGAATCGGAAACAGCAGATTTTATATCCTTAGCTGATGCGCAACGAAATGCTTGGACAGGTACTGTTTCTGGTTTAGAAGCTGCAATTGCTTCTGCTGAGCAAATTGATTCAAATCGACCAATCTATCAAAAGGCGCAGAAACTCATTGCTGCTTGGCAATTGGAAATAGAAGATGTTTCTCGTTTGGAAAGAGCGCGAACTCTTGCTTCTCAAGGCTCCATCAGTGATTTATCCGCTGCAATTGCTGAAGCAAAACTGATTCCTAATAACAATCCCCGTGGAAAAGAAGCCAGAAAAGAAATTAATGATTGGGCTAAGCAAATACAGATAATCGAAGACAGACCATTTTTAGAACGTGCTGAGGAACTTGCATTATTTGGAGATGATGCTTCCCTAAAAGCAGCGATCTCACAAGCAAGTAGAATTCGTCGCGGACGTTCTTTGTATCGAGAAGCACAGAAAAAAATAGCTAGTTGGAGAGGTAAGGTTCAACGAATAGAGGATCAACCTTATCTAGATCAAGCACGCTCCCTTGCATATAACGGAGAACTTACTGCTGCAATTAATACCGCTAGACAAATTAAGTCAGGGAGAGCACTGTCACGACAAGCTCAAAGAGATATAAATGAGTGGCAAACTGAAGTTACTGCTAGAAACAATTGGAGGAGAGCGCGAGAAGTAGCATTAGGAGGGACTCCAAATGCCTTGTCGCAAGCTATTAGGATAGCACGGCGTGTACCTAGAGGTACGGGATTACGTTCCGATGCTAGGATTGCAATGGATCAGTGGAGTCAGCAATTATTCGATATTGCTCGTACTCAAGGTCAATCTGATATTATTCGCGCAATTGAAACAGCTAAATTGGTACCGCGAGGTACCCAAGCTTACAAAGCAGCGCGGCAACAAATTCGTACCTGGCGAGATTTCCTTAACCCTCCCGAGCCTGAGCCACCAGTAGTTGAGCCATTAAATCCCCAACCTCAACCCATAACAGGTAATACTTTGTAATCTGTTATCAGTTATCAGTATATGTGATAACTATTTATATCATGTTTAGATGAATAGTTGTCATTTTCCACTGCATGTTAGCGGAGCATGTCTAATAAGACATATGCTTCGCTTCACTACTTTATGTTCGCTTAGGACATATCATAATATTGTGCGGTTAAACAGTTATTATATTTGTAGGGAGTGTTGAGTAATAGAGAATAAGGAATTACCATCGTTGTAGATTATATGGTAAGTAATTATCCGTACTTGATATATTTTCTTGCTAAACATTATTAGGACTTACGCGATTGTCACAAGACTCGGATGGTGCGTGACACTAAAAGCCTTATTATTACGTTCAATATTAGTGAGTGTACGAGCAACGGCACGGCAATAAAGGGGGAAGAAAATCTACACCCCTTTTTGCCTCAATAAAGGGGGAAGAAAATCTACACCCCTTTTTGCCTCCCCTACAACAAAATGTGCCAGTTGCGGCCATTCCTAAATATATTACTATTCACTTTTATTAGTTATTAGTTAGAAATAATTTTTATTACTTCTATCTCGCTTTAAGATTACCAACAATTTGTAGGTTGGGTAACACGAATCCTATTGCTTCGCAACGCTTCACTAACAAGCCAAGCTAAGTTATTCGTAATATTCGACTCCTGATGGGAGTAACAACAATTTTGACAAAGGGCGCCATAAACTCAATCCCCTAAATAAATAATTTACTTGTTAGGATAATTAGTAATAAAATATACAGGGATAGACTATGGCAACTACAAACAGTTTGAAAGCGACATCCTATGCTAGAAAGAAATACAACGTCACTGCACCTATCGACGTTGATGTCGCAAAGAACTACATTAGAGCAGTAGTGGCGATCGCTAGTGCTGATGGCGAGTTAGCTCAGAAAGAATTAGATTGGTTTGTTGAAGAACAACATTTGTTGGGAGTACCATCAGACTTAATAGAAGAAAATATCCTCAAATTCGATGCCAAAAATGCGGAAATTGAAGAATTATTCGGCGGTATTCATTATGATTTTCCGTTAAATTTTCGCCGTTGTATGTTGTATCAAGCGATCAAAATGAGCCGCGCTGATGGAATCTACCATGATAAAGAAAAAGCAGCTGTTGCGCGAGCAGCCAAAATTTTAGGAATTGAGCGGAGTGCAGTTGTTAGTCTTGAGTCTTTAGTCGAAATAGAAGAGTCGGCAGATAAACTAAGGCTGGCGATATTTGAAACAGATGTTTGATTGATGAATTATTTGGGGTTGAGATAAAAATGCCCTCACCCTTTAGGGTGAGGCTAGAGGAACAAAGTCTACCTGCGTGGGCTAATTTAATTCAGTCTTTTATTTCTAAATCGTAGGCTTGACACAGGGATTTGAGGTTTTGTTTGAATTGCGATCGCAATTCATCTGGTTTGATAATTACGCAGTCTTTACCGTATCTGGTAATTTCTCGGAAAAACCAAAATGTTCCAGATATATTTCTGACAATTCTTCTTATGGGTAATTCCCCTTCTAATTCACTGACAAATATGTCTTCTGTTTTACGCTCGTAAGCAAAAGCTAGTCTACCTAATAAATGAAACTCTACTGCTATGGTTTCTAAATCTTGTTCCCAAGGTTTATCAATGGAAACTACTGCAGCTTCTTGGATTCTATCTAAACGCAAAGTCCAATTATGACGTAATCCTTCTACATCTTGATTACCTTCGGATTCTTCAGCACGACACATTAAATATTGACGCTTTTCTATGGGTACAACTCTAGCGTGTAAAACGGTGTAACTCCACAAACGCTCTGCTGCATCTTGATAGGATAACCGAAACGGTTGCTGTCGGTTAATCAAGTTATCTACCTGTTGTCGCCAAGCTGGTAAGGGATTATCAAGAAAGGTTTCGATTTCTTCTCGGAAAGGAAGGGTTAATTCGCTTCTGGATTTCAATAACTCTGCTATTTGCTTTGCTTCATCGGTTTTACCTAAATCTATCAAAGCTTTACGAGCAGTTTCCAAAGCTTTGATACGTTCGTTTGTCCAATCATTGTTAGGAGCAATGATTAACTGACGACGCGCTATTGATTCTACCAGCTTCGAGATGTTAGGGCGATCGCCCCAAGTACATCCAAACTCTAGCGCTATAGTTTCTAACTCTGCTTTATCTCTATCTGAAACTGAAAGTGTTATGGATTTACCTTTTCTAGTCATAAAAATATACGGACACTTTTATGCGGATATATATTGTCAATCTATATTTTGAATGCCATTATGTAACTAATCAACAAGTTACGGACACTGTTTAAGGATATGTCCAATTACAGTATTCAACTCAAATCTATATATTCTTGTCCTGCTGATGAGATACCCAAGGATGTTAATCTACCACAAGGATGGACGCTTGCATGGCATCAATTAGAGACATTCAAAGCATTACGCAATCGCGATATAGACGTTGTAATTAATACGGCTATGACGGGTGATGGTAAGAGTTTAGCTGCTTATTTAGAAGTGCTTCAGGGAAACTGTTACGCTATCGGATTATATCCTACCAACGAACTTGCTCGCGACCAAGAGACGCAAACGAAGAGATATATTGAAATATTTCAGCCTAGGAACGAACCTCGGGTTACAAGGTTAAGCGGTGCTGATTTAGAAATTTATGCAGAAAATGAAGGTTTAAAGAAAAGTAGTGCAATTTCAACTCGTACTCATCAATCGGAAGTTGTATTAACAAACCCTGATATCTTCCATTATTTACATCGTGGTGCTTATTTAACACCTGATGATAGTCCAGATAAATTATGGGGAAGGATTGATAAGGATTTTGATTTATTTATATTAGA